>JAKLEC010000024.1 GCA_022711715.1 Acidobacteriota bacterium | reverse complement strand
AACGATTTCGTGTTCCGCAGCCAGGGGAACCTGGAGCCGACCAACCAGGGGAGCATGTTGAGCGCGCGACCGGGTCCGGGAGATCCGGGGTTCGCCTGCGAGGAGCAGGAGAACCTGGAGCCGGGGCTGACGGGCGATGACGCCGGCCGGCGCGAGCGCGGGCAGTAGACAGGCGCGCCGCATAGCGGTATCCTGAAGGCGGGCCCGGGAAGGATCCCGGGCCTGCCTTTTTTTTCGCGCCCGGGAGGAGATCCGTTCGAGGCCGGGGCGATGCCGCGGCCGGTCGGTCACCCCGCCCTTCTCTCCGTTGCCCGCGCAGGGGGCCATGCCTGGAAAGACCACGGTTTGACATGCGAGGGACTTTGCCCGATACTATGAGGGTAAAAAGGAGACAGGCGAAAGGACCGACTGCACTCAAAAAATGCTGCCATGCCGCTGAAGAAAAAAACGAGGATCCTGGTCACGTACAGCTGGTGCCGGACCGCGTACAATGTTGCGGAGAGCCTGGATCGCGCGGGGTACGAAGTCTATACCTGCGATCCTTCCCCCTGGAGCATGGGGCGGTTTTCCCGTCATGCGCGCGGCTTCGACCGGGTGGCCAGCCCGTTCAAAGAGAGCGAACGATTCATCCGCGACCTGCTGCGGATCATCGCCGCGCGCGGCATCGATATCCTGCTGCCGGTTCACGAGGATGCCCTGGTCATCGCCAACGCCAGGGACGCGTTTCCCCGGGACCTGAACGTGATTTGCCCACCCGCCGCCGACCTGTCCCGGGCCATGGACAAGAACGAGATCATCGCCGTCGCCACCCGCGCCGGCGTGCGCGTGCCGCTCCATGCCAGCCCCGGCGGAGAGGACGAGGCCGCGGCTTTTTCCAGGAAGTGCGGCTTTCCCGTCGTGGTCAAGACGCGGCGTGGCAACAGCGGCAAGGGCGTCTTCCTGGCCGCCGGCGAAGACGAGGTGCGGACGGTTTTTCGCTCCCTGAGCGAGCGCTACCGTCTCGGGCCCGGCAGCCTGCCCGTCGTCCAGGAGTTCGTCGACGGCGATCTCTACGGGAGCTGTTTCCTGGCAAAAGACGGCGAAGTCAAGGCCTGCTTCCTGGAAAAATACCTGCGCTGGAAGGAGGGCAAGTTCGGAACGAGCGTGCTTCGCGAGCCCTGCCAGTGGCCCCTGCTGGCCGACTACACGCGGCGGATGGCCCGGGCCCTGCGCTGGACCGGCGTGGGCCACTTCGACTTCGTTGCCCCGCGGGACCGCTCCTTCGCCTGCCTGATCGAGATGAATCCGCGCTTCTGGGGCGCCCTGCGCCTCGCGATCCGCAACGGCTACGATTTCCCGCTCGGGCTGGTGACCATGGCGGAATCGGGAGAACCGGCGCCCGCCGCGTTCGTTCCGCGAGAAAAGCCGATCCGTTCGCTGTGGATCCTCGGGGAATTGATCGCCGGCGTGGCCGAGTTCCGCCGCGGAAAAATATTGGGGCCGTTCCGCTCCCTGGGCCGCATCCTCCTGCCCGCGAAGCGGACGGCCTTCGATGATTTCCGCTGGCTGGATCCCCTGCCCTTTTTTTCTGAAATGGTCCATTACGGCCGCTCGTATTTTCAATCCGGCTGCAATATCAACCCCATCGACGAGGAGATGATGCGATGAACACCCCCACCTGTCCCGCCTGCGCCGGCTCCGCCGTGGAAGCCACGAGGTTTGACGGCATCTACCGCTGCCGGCAGCATGGCGCCCTGGAGTGGTTTGACCGCGGCCGGCTCGCGGACGTCGACCTGCTGGCCATTTACCAGTCTTACCCCTACAATGCATCGCTGCAGAAGGATTTCCACGCCATGCGCGCCCTGTATCAACGCGGGTTGCGCAGGCGGATCCGCCGCTATTTCCCGGCTATGGAGAACCTGAGCTTCCTTGACGTGGGCTGCGCCAACGGCGAGTACCTGGAGTGCGCCCGGGAGGCCGGCATGACGCCGGTGGCGGGAGTCGAGGTCGACGCCGAGGCCGCGCGCAAGGCCGCGCGCTTCGGGGCCGTTCACCGGGACATGCGGGAACTGGGCGCCGCCTTCGATGTCGTGCAGTGCAAGAACGTTCTCAGCAACATCGAGGATTTCCCGGACTTCCTCGCGCAGCTGCTGCGCCTCACCCGGCCGGGCGGGATTCTGTTCCTGGACGTGCTGAACCAGTTCGGCATGGTGGCGCGGGCGAAAAAAATGCTGGGCCGGCCCGGCATTCTCCGCCCGCCCTGCGTGATCAACGGCTTTTCCAAGCCGGCGCTGCGGGCGCTGGTCGAGAAGCACGGCGCCACGGTCCGCTGGCTGGGAACCACGTATTGCGGCTCCGACCTGTTGCCCTATCGCCGCAGCATCGGCCTGAGCCTGCGCGGCCGGCTGAGCCAGCTCCTGGGCCAGGCGACGATGATCGTGGCCGACGTGTCGCCCGCGTCATGAAGGGCCGCGCCGGCTTCTACGCGTCGTTCGCCAAGAGGGCCGTCGATCTGTCGCTGGCAGCCGTCGCCCTCGTGGTCACCGCCGTCCCACAGGCCCTGATCGCCCTGGCGGTGAAGGCCACATCGCCGGGCCCTGTTTTTTTCCGCCAGGCGCGGGTGGGCCGGCACGGCCGGTTGTTCCGCATCGTCAAATTCCGCACCATGACCGCCGGCGGCCCCGGGCGCTCCCCGGTAACCGTGGCCGGCTCCGCGTGGATCACGCCCTGCGGGCGTTTCCTTCGCCGCTGGAAGCTGGACGAACTCCCGCAGCTCTGGAATGTGCTGAAGGGGGAGATGAGCTTCGTGGGGCCGCGGCCCGACGTTCCCGGATTCGCCGACCGGCTGTCGGGAGACGAGCGCCGTCTCCTGCAGCTGCGGCCGGGCATCACCGGCCCCGCCAGCCTGCAGTTCGCTGATGAAGAACAGCGGCTGGCGGAAGTGGAGGACCCGGAACGCTACAACCGCGAGGTCCTTTTCCCCGCCAAGGTCAGGATCAATCTGCACTACCTGGACAACTGTTCGTTCCGTCTCGACGTGAAATGCCTGTGGGATACGCTACGCCTTGCTTGCGGCCGGCGGGGCCAATGAGCGCGGGAAACAGGCAGGCGCCGCCCCCGGGGGCATCTTCCCGACCGGCTGCGACCCGGCGGCGGTTGACTTTCCCCGGGGAGCAGCGTAGATTGACCGGCAGGGCGCGATTTTCCGGCGCTGGTCTTGGGGCGTAATGACGACGCGAGCGTACGCTTTCCTCGCCGCTCTATCCTTCATCCTGCTGGCGGCGGTGCTGGCCTTCCATTTCCATATCGTCTGGCTCCCCCTGGGCTGTTTCCTGGCGGGATTCCTGGTCCGCGTTGCCTGCCCGCCCTGGTACCTGGAGGTCCTTTCCTTCTGCATCCCCGTGCTGCCCATATTGGCCGGGATCGAGAACCAGGGCTTTCCCCTGAATTACCTGCTCCTGCCGCTCTTCATGCTGAGCGGGGTCGCGGCGGGGGAGATCGCCCGCCAGCGGGACCGTTCCCCGCTCTGGTCGGAGAAGCTGCCCCGCGCCTATGGCGCTTTCCTGCTGCTGCTGGCGATGTCGTTCGTCTTCGTCATGCTGCGCTGGTCCAACGTCACCCTCTCGCCGCTGGCCCTTTTCCGCGACACGCCGGTCTCGACCACCGGCCAGCGAGTTTCCTTCGCCGTCATTTTCCCGGTGGTGGAGCTGGCGCTGTTCGTGCTGTCCCCGCTGTACTTCCTCATGCTCCGGCAATCGTCCCGCCTGCCGCGGGTAGTGGTGGCGTTCCTGTGCGGGCAGTCCCTTTCCGTCCTCTACTCGCTGTTCCAGCACTGGCTGGCCGCCCGTTCCACCGGCCTCATCCCCATGGGGTTCGCCTCGGACCCGACGGCCTTCGGCTTCCTGTGCTCCTTTTCGATCCTCCTGGCCTGGTACCTGGCTTTTCGCCACGGCCGGAAAGCCCTGGGCACCCTGTTCGTCCTGATCTCGCTGGCGGGCATCCTGAACTCCGCCACCCGCATCGGCTTCGCGGCCGTTCTCGCCGTCCTGTTCCTCTATTTCTTCTCCAGCCGCCGGCAGGCCGCCTCCCTGGCCGTGATCGCGTTCCTGTTCGCGCTGGTGATCGTCCTGTATGCCCTGTTCTTCTATCGGCCCGGCTTCAATTCCGTTAGCCGCCTGATGGGCAGCATCGACAGCCTGGCCATGTCCATTCCGAACCATGGCGGCGTCTGGGTGCGGTATTCCAAGAGCGGCGCCTGGGGGCGCCTGCCGGGAGAGGCTCAGTCCATCGCCGTCGGGGACATGGACGGCGACGGACGCAGGGACCTGCTGGAGTCGCGGGACGGGCAAGGATTGTTCTGGCGCCGCGGCCGCACGAACATCTGGACGAAGCTTGCCAGTCCGGCGTCCCTGTTTATCGCCGCCGACCTGGATCATGACGGCACGGACGACCTGGTCGGCAGCTGGCCGGAGCAGCAGGGGGTTTGGGTCAAGTATTCGCGGACGAAGACCTGGAGCAAGCTGGCCGGCCCCGCGCGCGGCATCGCCGCCGGCGACCTGGACGGGGACGGCCGCGTGGAACTCCTGGCCACGTGGGACGGCCAGGGGGTGTTCCGCCGCGAAAGCGCCTCCGGGGCCTGGGTGCGGCTGGCCTCGCCGGCCGCGCAGATCGCCAGTTGCGACGTGGACCGTGACCGCCGGGACGACCTGATCGGGGTCTGGCCGGAACAGAACGGGGTCTGGGCGTTTTCCTCCAGGACCCGTTCATGGATCCGGCTCTTCTCCAGCCCCGGCCATATCGCCGTCGGCGACACCAACGGCGATGGCGCCTGCGAATTGCTCGTTGCCTGGGAGGGAAAAGGGATCTTCGCGCGCGATCCGGCCACTGGAAGGTGGACGCAGCTCGCCAGCCCGGCGGCGAGGATCGCCGCCTGCGACCTGGACGATGACCGCTGCGACGACCTGATCGGCGTCTGGCCGCCGCCGCCATCGGCCGCGCAGGCGGACGGGGAGCCGCGGGGCGCGATCGCCGCCCGGACCGGCCGGCTGCTGACGGACGCGTGGACCGCCCTGATCCGGCCGTTCTCCGGGAAAAGGCCCTCGTTTGAGCAATGGAACGAGCTGTTGAGCGGCCGGCTGCTGATCTGGGCCTATTCGTGGGAATGGTTCCAGCTCCACCCCCTGTCCGGGCTGGGCGCGGGCAACTTTGTTTTCTGGGTCATGTCCAGGCATCGCGACTACTATATCCATCACCTGCCTGCCAACCAGTACCTGTTGATCCTGTCGTCGACCGGCCTGCTGGGGCTTGCCGTCTTCTTCTGCTTTTGCGGCGGCCTGTTCGCCCGCAAGGGACTGACCGAGCGGTTCCTGCTCGGCATGCTGCTCGTTTTCCTTTTTTTCAACGACTACTTGTGGTTTGCCGAGAATTTCCTCCTGTTCTGGTTGTTCGCCTCCCTGGGAGTTCCGCGCAGCGTCCTGGCCGAAGAGCCGGCGCGCCGGCGCTGGCCGTTGCCTGCGCTGCTAGCCGCATTCCTGCTGGCCAACCTGTTCAGCTTCCGGGCGCTGCATCCTCAGAACTGGGCGCAGGAAGCCGCGACGGCGTATGATTACGGCTTCTCCTATCGGGAGCAATGCCAGCAGCGCTCTTTCCGCTGGACGGGCGAAAAAGCCGGCCTGTACGTCCGGCTGGAGCCCCGTTCATCCGCATTGGAGTTCCAGATCGCCTGCGGGGCGCCGCTTGCCCATCTCCCGGGAAAGCGGCAGCAAGTGGAGGTGTACTGGCGGGGGAAGCTGTATCGCCGCATCGTGTTCACCCGGCCCGGCGTCTACCGGCTGCGCCTGGAGGACGGCCAACACCCCCGGGGTTTTCTCGAATTCCGCGTCTGGCCTACCTTCAACCTGAAGAAGCTGGGTCTCGGCGCGGAGTCCCGCGACCTGGGGGTCCAGCTGAGCGGACCGCTGCTCTGAGACTCCCGGCACGTGGCCGCCGCGCGATTGAAAAACACGCCGGATTGTGCTATGGTTCGGTGCATCATGGGAGGGAAATCAGGGAACGCGCGTGGGCGTAAGGGGGCCATGGCCCGATTCCGCAGCGGAATCCGGGGGCTGCTGGTCCCCAGGCCATGGAAGCGCATACTGTTCTTCATGGCCGGGGACATCGCCATCATGGCCTATTCCCTGTACGTCTCCTTCCTGCTGCGCTTCGGCTTCGTGTTCCCCTTGCAATACCGGCGCCTGGCCCTTTTCTGGCTGGCGGTCATCGTTTTGTTCAACGTGGTCATCCTGGCCTTCCTTGGGCTCTACTCGATCAGCTGGCGCTTCTGTGGGCTGACCGAATTCTACAGGCTGATCAGTTTCTTCGCCCTGTCGCTGGCGGTCTTCTCCCTGTTCAATTTCCTGCTGCGCTCCCAGAAGCTGGGGCATGACATCCCCTTCGGCGTGATCCTGATGACGGCCCTGCTCAGCTTCGTGCTGATCTCGCTGCTGCGGTTCTCCAAGAGCCTCCTGCGCGAGATGATGAAGCGGAGCAAGCCGGGGCTGCGCACCATGATCGTCGGGGCCAACATCTCCAGCGAGCGCCTGATCCGCGAACTCCGCAGCCAGCGGGATTCCCGCTTCAGCCCGGTGGTGATCGTGGACGAGGACCCGGAACGGATCGGGACGCGGATCTCGGGCGTCAAGGTCGTCGCCGGCCCCGACCGCGTCAAGGAGCTGATCGGCCGCTACCAGATCGAGGCCCTGATCATCACCCTGAGCCGCAGCCAGATGCGCATCAAGGTCCAGGTCTTCGACCAGGCCCGGGAAGCCGGGGTCAAGCATATCAAGGTGATCCCCAAGATCGACGACTGCGACAGCGGCGTGTTCATGGTGAAGAACTTCCGCAACATCGACATCGAGGACCTGCTCTGCCGCCCGGAGGTCAAGATCAACCTGGAAGAGCTGAAGAAGTTCTTCCGCGACCGCACCATCTTCGTCAGCGGCGCCGCCGGGACGATCGGTTCGGAGATCGTGCACAAACTGATCGGCTTCGGGGTCGCCAAGTTGATCGCCTACGAGATCGACGAGACCGAGATCTTCAACCTGCACCATGAGCTTCGCCAGACGCTCGCCGGCCGCGCCGGCTGCTTCGTCCCGGTCGTGGGCGACATCCGGGACGGGAAAAAACTGAAGCGCATCCTGGCGGCCCATCGTCCGGACATGATCTTCCATGCCGCCGCCTACAAGCACGTGCCGTTGATGGAGGATTTTCCCGAAGAGGCGGTGAAAACCAACATTTTCGGGACGGACGTCCTGGCCCGGGCCGCCGTCGAATGCGGCGTGACCACGTTCGTCAACATCTCCACCGACAAGGCCGTCAACCCGAGCGGCATCATGGGCGCCAGCAAGCGCGCGGCGGAAATCATCTGCCGCAGCCTGAATTCACAGCGGACGCGCTTCATATCCGTCCGCTTCGGCAATGTGCTGGGCAGCCGCGGCTCGGTCATCCCCCTCTTCATGAATCAGATCAAGCAGGGCGGGCCATTGACCGTCACGGATCCCGAGATGAAACGCTTCTTCATGGCCACGTCCGAGGCGGTGCTGCTGGTGTTCCAGGCCGCCTATCAGGGCCATGGCGGCGAGGTTTTCGTGCTGGACATGGGATCGCCGGTGCGCATCCTGGACTTGGCCGAGAAACTGGTCCGGCTGAACGGGTTCGAGCCTTACCGGGACATCGAAATCGTATTCACCGGCCTGCGCCCCGGCGAGAAGCTCTTTGAAGAGCTGTTGACCGCCGAAGAGGGAACCGACCCGACGCTCCACTCGCAGATCTTCTGCGTCCGCAATGGAACGATCCGCAGCGAGGCGGAGGTGCGTGCTTTCCTGGAAGAACTCGAGAACGGCATCGCCACCAAGGAGCAGATCGAGCGCGTGATCGCCGATTTCCTGCCGTACTTCAAGGGGAAAAGGAAGGCGGAGGCGGCGGCTTCTCGTCCTGCTCCCGGCGCGGGGAGGCAAAGCCACCCCGCCGCTGAGGCCGGCCTCGCCATGCGGGATCAGCGCTCCTCGGAATAAGGCCGCTCCTTGAGCCGGGCGGAGGTGGCGAACTTTTTCGCCTGGCGCTTCCAGCCCCAGTCCGCCGCCAGGTTGTAGAACCAGCGCGGGATCATGGGGCGACCCATGCGCTCGACGACCCCGGCGGGAATCTCCCGGTCATCGGCCAGGAAGGCCGCCGCCTCGCCCAGCGCCCGCAACTGGTGGCGGGCGACGCCGCCCGTGCCCTTGAGCTCCCGGCCGCCCACGGCGCCGCCCATGCCGCAAGCCAGGCAGCCCAGGAAGCGGAAGCCGGCCTGGGCGGCGAACAGGCGCACGACGTCGGCGGCGGGGCGGCAGTGGGCGCTCTCGGGGAAGCCGCATTGCACGATGGCCGCCAGCGACTGGCGCGCCTCGGCGCCGCGGCCGGCGCGGCGGTCGGCCACCTGGCGCAGCAGCTCGATGAGCGGGCTGGGCAGGTGGTCGACGTACAGCGGGAAGGAGACGACCAGCAGCGAGCACAGGTCGACGGCGGCCAGCAGCTCGGCCAGGCGCTTCTCATCGCCGAGGGCGGGATAGAGCGGCAGCGACTTGATGGCCATGCCGCGCTCCTCGAGCCGGGCGAGCAGGTACTCGCCCAGCGCCCGCGACACGCTGGCCGCGCCGCGCGGGCTGGCGGTCAGCAGCAGCACCTTGCGGCCGTTCATCGGGCCGCCTCCGCGAAGAACGGCTCCTCGCCGAGCCGGCGCTCCATGTCGGCCAGGGAGACGTCGCCGCTGAACACCACCGCCGAGGCCTCGGCGTCGCCCATGTTCAGGGCGTTGCGCCCCACCAGGCGGAGGAACGCTTTCTCGCCCTCAACGTCATCCTCG
This sequence comes from Acidobacteriota bacterium, assembly GCA_022711715.1. Classification (GTDB taxonomy): domain Bacteria; phylum Acidobacteriota; class Aminicenantia; order UBA2199; family UBA2199; genus UBA2199. The sequence goes on along the minus strand of JAKLEC010000024.1, from coordinate 14,667 downwards.
CGCCGCGTGCCGACGACCAGCAGCCGGCGGCGGAAGGGCGGGTAGCGCAGCGGATGATGGGTCTCGCCGCGCACTTTCGTGAAGAACGGCAGCAGGATGGGAATGATGCGGTCGAGGGACTTCTTCAGCTCCGGGGAGTAGCCGCCGAAGGTGACCGGGGTGAGCCAGATGAAGCGCGCGCAGCCGGCGGCGGCGGCCAGCACCGCCTCCTGATCGTCGGCGATGACGCAGCGGCCCGGGGTCTTCAGCCAGCAGGAGAAGCAGCCGCGGCAGGGCCCGATGTCCATGCCGGCCAGGGCGAACGACCGGACCTCCCAGCCCCGCGCCTTGGTGGCGGCCATGACGGCCGCAGCGGCCCGGTTGCTGAGCGGATCGCGCCCGGCGGGCGGCGAGCCCTTCAGGAAAACAGCATGCACGAATCCTCCTGGAGGGGGATTATCGCCTCCCGGCCGCCCCTTTGTCAAGGCGGAAAATTCCACTGTTCTGGGCGGCGGCGGCCGTTTCGTCGTATAATGGTCTTTGCCACATCAACAAGGAGGATCGCACGTGAACAAGTTCGCCATCGTCACCCTCCTCGCCCTGGCGGCGCTCGCCCGGCCGCTGGCGGCAGAGGACAACCCGTTCCTCGGCCCGTACCAGACCCCCTTCGACACGCCGCCCTTTGACCGCATCCAGCTGGCCCATTACAAGCCGGCCCTGCTGGAGGGGATGAAGCGACAGCAGGCCGAGATCGACGCCATTACCGCCAACCCCAAGGCGCCGACCTTCGAGAACACCCTCATCGCCCTGGACATGTCCGGGCAGCTGCTCGGCGACGTAAACAACATCTTCTACTCGCTGCTGAGCGCCGCCACCAGCCGGGAGATGCAGGACCTGGCCAGCGAGATGGCGCCGCTGCTGGCGGCGCACCAGGACAACATCGCCCTCAACGAGAAGCTCTTCGCCCGCGTCAAGGCGGTGTATGACCGCCGCGCCCGGCTGAAGCTCGACAGCGTGCAGCGCTACCTGCTGGAGAACACCTACAAGGGCTTCGTGCGCAGCGGCGCCCTGCTCGACCCCAAGCAGAAGGAGCGCCTGCGCGAGATCAACAAGGAGCACTCGCTGCTGGCGCTGAAGTTCAGCGACAACGTGCTGGCCGAGACCAATTCCTCGCACATCGTCCTGGACAAGGCGGAGGACCTGGCCGGACTGCCCGCCGGCGTCGTCAGCGAGGCGGCCGAGGCGGCCAAGGCCTTGGGCCGGGAGGGCAAGTGGGCCTTCACCGCCCAGAAGACCAGCTGGATCCCCTTCCTGCAGTACTCGCCGCGCCGCGACCTGCGCCAGGCCCTGTTCTCCTGCTTCTTCATGCGCGGCGACCGCGACAACGACAAGGACAACAAGGCCGTCCTGCAGCGGCTGCTGGTGCTGCGCGAGGAGCGCTACCGCCTGCTGGGCTACCGCACCCCCGCCGACTACTACATCGAGCCGCGCATGGCCGGGACGCCGGCCCGGGTCGACGCCTTCCTGCGCCAGCTGTGGACGCCGGCGCTGGTGCGGGCCCAGGCCGAGCGCGATGAGATGCAGAAGATCGCCGACCAGGAGGGAGGCGGCTTCCGCCTGCAGCCCTGGGACTGGTGGTACTACGCCGAGAAGCTGCGCAAGGCCAAGTACGACCTGGACGACTCGGCGCTGCGCCCCTACTTCAAGCTGGAGAACGTCCAGCAGGGGATGTTCGCCCTGGCCGGGAAGCTGTGGGGCATCCGCTTCGTCGAGCGCCAGGACATCCCGGTCTACCACCCCGACGTGCGCGTGGCCGAGGTGCATGACCGCGACGGCTCGCTGCTGGGCATCCTCTACATGGACTTCTTCCCGCGCGACAACAAGCAGGGCGGCGCCTGGTCGGGCGCCTTCCGCGGCACCTTCTACCGCGACGGCAAGCGCGTCGTCCCCTTCGCCACCCTGGTTGGCAACTTCACCAAGCCGACCGCCGGCTCGCCCTCGCTGCTGAGCCTGGACGAGGTGAGCACGTCGTTCCACGAGTTCGGCCACGCCCTGAACACCCTGTTCACCGACAGCCGCTACCGCTCCAACTTCGCCCCCCAGGACTCGGTGGAGCTGCCCTCGCAGATGATGGAGCACTGGGTGCTCGAGCCCGAGGTGCTGAAGCTCTACGCCCGCCACTACCAGACCGGCGAGGTCATCCCCGCGCGGCTGGTGGAGAAGATCCGCAACAGCGCCCTGTTCAACCAGGGCTTCGAGACGGTCGAGTTCCTGGCCTCCTGCTTCCTGGACATGGCCTGGCACAACCTGGAGAGCGCGCAGAACGTCAACGTGACCCGCTTCGAGGAGAAGGTCATGAGCGAGCTCGGCCTGATCCCCGAGATCCTGCCGCGCTGGAAGTCCACCTACTTCACCCACATCCACGGCGGCTACGAGGCCGGCTACTACAGCTATATCTGGTCGGAGCAGCTCGACTGCGACGCCTTCGAGGCATTCCGGGAGACGTCGCTGTTCGACCGCAGGACGGCCGAGTCGTTCCGCCGCAACATCCTGGCCCGGCTGGGGACCGAGGACGCCATGGTCCTGTACAAGCGCTTCCGCGGCCGCGAGCCCAAGATCGAGCCGCTGCTGAAGAAACGCGGATTGATGTAATACCGATTTGGCGCAGGGGCGGGGCTTGGCCCCGCCCTTTTTTCTAGAAAGGAAAAAGTAAAAAGGTAAAAGGTAAAAGTAAGAAGTTCAGGGGGTTGCCCAGGGCTTTACTTTTTACTTTTACCTTTTTCCTTTTACCTTTGTATTATTTCTTTTCCGCTTGGGGCACCTGGAACCGGTCTCCCGTCTCCCTGATGATGCGCTGGTACCACTCCTTCGGGTACTCCGGATGGGTGACGTGGCCCTGGCTGTCGCGCACGTTGCCGTCGATGTACTTCCAGATCAGGCGCTCGCCCAGCTCGCGCCAGCGCCGGACCAGTGCCTCGCCCTCGCCGACGCTGTAGGCGGTGAGGCGCTCGCGCGCCAGCTCGGGGGAGCGCTTGAACAGCTCCAGCGCCGCCGCCTCGATCTCGGGCTGCACGGCGAGGTACTTGCCCTCGATCTCGCGCTGCACGGCCTGGATGTCCTGGATCATGTCGCAATAGCGCGAGTAGGCCCAGTTGGCGACGAAGTTGAACACCCAGAAGGCCGAATCCCAACTGAAGCGGTCGAAGCCTCCGGCGCGCTTGGCGTAGCTCGGCGGCACCTGGCGGATGCCGCAGTACATGGGGGCGTAGACGGTGCTGTTGGTATCGTCCATGCCCACCCAGAAGATGCCGCCGATGGCGCCGGGCAGCCAGGAGCGCGACTGGGCGACGAAGGAGTAGGCGGTCTGCTGCGTGGAGGTGGCGCGCTCGAAGAAATACTCCTCCTTGGCGTCCTGGTCCGGCTTCCAGGACATGGGCCGCCAGCGGTAGGGGAGGACGAAGGGGCCGGCGCCGATGTCCCGGGTCATGTCCATCGGGCTGCCCTCGAAATGGTCGCGCATCAGCTCCATCATGTCGCGCAGGGAGAGCTTGCGGTCCGGCTTGACGAAGAGGGGCATGACGGCGGCGTCGGCCTTGATGCCCAGCGCCCAGTCCTCGTAGGCGTCCATCTGCTTCGAATCGGGGGTGACGCGGCGGAAGAACTGCCAGACGCGGGCGTCGCAGGCGCGCCGGCCGCCGAAGTCGGGCGGACAGTAGGCGGCGGCGAAGCTGAACTCGGCGTCGCTGCCCTTGAAATAGCCCTTCTCGCGGGCGAAGGCGATCACGTCGGGGGAGTGGAAGGTGGTCTGCTTCCTGTCGGAGAAGTTGTTGGCCTTCTGCAGCGGGAACTGGTGGATGCGCGCCTGGTTGGCGTGGCCGCAGACGTAGCCGTCGGGCACCTGCCGCGCCACCCAGACCGCGCCCTTGCGCTCGGGCCCCTTGGAGATCATCTCCAGGATCCAGGCCTCGTTGGGGTCGGATATGGAGAACGACTCGCCGCTGGAGGCGTAGCCGTACTCGGCCACCAGCGAGGTCATCACCTGCAGCGCCTCGCGGGCGGTGCGCGCCCGCTGCAGCGCCAGGTTCATCAGGCTGCCGTAGTCGACCACGGCCTTGGGGTCCATCAGCTCCTCGCGGCCGCCGAAGGTGGTCTCGCCCAGCGCCACCTGGTGCTCGTTGATCAGCCCCACCACCTGCCAGGTGCGCGGCACCTGGCGGATGCGGCCCAGGAACTTGCCGCTGTCGCCGTCGAAGACGTCGATCCAGGTCCCGGCGATGTGCTCGCCGGCGGGGATGAAGTTCAGGTCGCCGTAGAGGCTGTGCGAGTCGGCCGAGTAGGTGATGAAGGTCGAGCCGTCCTGCGAGGCGCCCCGGGTGACCAGGTAGTTGGTGCAGGCCGGCGCCGCCGGCGCCAGGGCCAGCAGCAGAACGATCGTCCATGTCCAGATGTGTATCTTCATATGCGTGAGTCCTCCTTGGGAGTCAATTGCCGCTGCGCGGCGCCGCGGGATCCCCGGATGCCGGCAGCGAGTGGCAAAGCATATCGGAATCGGCGCGTAAAAGCAAGCGCCACAGCCCGACGAATTATCGTGACGCGTGACGCGTAACGCGTGACGCGGAGCAGCCCTGGTGATGAGCAAGCTCCAAGCACCCATGACCCGATGACCTAAAACAGATTGTCTCCAGACGGAATCGTTTCCGATATTGCTTGTGCGTCTTGGTTTCGGACGTTGGAATTTGGAACCTGGGAATTGCTCGGAGTTAGGGACTAGGAATTTGGCTTTTCTCGTCACGCGTCACGCGTTACGCGTCACGAAGGATCGTCGTCCAGCAGTTCCTCGACGGCGGCGACGATCGCGGCGCTGTCGATCTTCATCAGCGCCAGCAGCTCGCCGCTGGTTCCCGACCGGGGGATCTCCCGGACATGCAGGCTGGCCACCTTGCCGACGACCCCGGCGACGAGGCCGGCGATCACGCCGCCGTAATGGTCCTCGGCAACGACCACGCGGCCGCCGCACTCCTCGGCGTGGCGCGCCAGCTCCGCCTCCGGCAGCGGCCGCAGCGAGTAAAGGTCGACGACCCGCACCGCGACGCCGCGGCGGCTCAGGGCGTCGTGGGCCTTGAGCGCCTCGTGGAGGGTGATGCCGCAGCCGGCCACCAGCGCGCGGTCGGCCGGAGAGCTTCGCAGCACCTTCAGGCCGCCGGCGGGGAATTCCTCGCCGTTTTCGTAGAGCACCGGGGTCTTGTCGCGGGTGGTGCGCAGGTAGGAGATGCCTACGTGGCGCGCCATCTCGCGGACCAGCTTCGCGGTAGCGACCGCGTCGCCGGGATAGAGGACCATGGCCTCGGGCATGGCCAGGAACAGGGCCAGGTCCTCCAGCCCCATCTGCGAGGGGCCGTCGGCGCCGATGCTCACCCCGGCGTGCGAGCCCACGAACTTGATGTTCGCCCCCGAGTACTGGGCCATGCGGATGTGGTCGTGGGCGCGGGCAAGGAAGGCGGCGAAGGTGGCCACCCAGGGGACGAAGCCCATGGCCGACAGGCCCAGGGCCAGGCCGGCCATGTTCTGTTCGGCGATGTACGCCTCGACGGCGCGGCCGGGGAAGGCGCGGAAGAACTCCTCGGCCATGGTTGAGTTCTTCACGTCGCCGTCGACGGCCACGACCCGCCCGTCCGCCCGGCCCAGGGCGAGCAATGCCTTGCCGTAGGCGGCGCGGGTGGCGACCATGTCGCCCGGGGCGTACTCGCCGGCGGAAAAGTCGCGGAAGGAGAACGACGGCCGCGCCGGGGAGTAGGCCGAGGGCAGCTCGATGTCGGCCGGGCCGATCTCGGCCAGCGCCCTCTCGAGCTCGGCGGCGCCCAGCGGTTTCCCGTGCCAGCCCTCGCGGTCCTCCAGGAAGGATACGCCCCGGCCCTTGAACGTGCGGGCGATGACGGCCAGCGGCCGCCCCGGGGCACCCTGGGCCAGGGCGCCCGCCAGCGACGCGACGTCGTGGCCGTCGACGACGCGCGCCTCCCAGCCGAAGGCCCGGAACTTGCGCTCGTAGGCGGCCAGGTCGTGGCCGTGGCGCGTCGGCCCCGATTGCCCCAGACGGTTGGCGTCGATGACCAGCGCCAGGTTGTCGAGCCCGGCCTGGACGGCATAATCGGCCGCCTCCCAGACGCTCCCCTCGGCCGTTTCGCCGTCGCCCTGCAGGACGAAAACGCGCCCCGGCGCGCGGTCCAGCCTCTTGGCCAGGGCCATGCCGCAGCCGGCGGCCAGCCCCTGGCCCAGGCTGCCGGTGGCGACCCTGACCAGCGGCATGCGCGCGGTGGGGTGCCCCTCCAGGACACTGTCGACGCGGCGCAGCCCGGCCAGCTCCTCCCTGGGGATCAGGCCGGCCTCGGCCAGCGCGGCCCAGAGAATGGGCGCGGCGTGCCCCTTGGAGAGGACGAACTCGTCGTTGCCGCCCATGACGGCGAAGAACAGGACGCTTATGATCTCGGCGGCCGACAGACAGGTGGTCGGGTGGCCCGATCCCGCCGCCGTGGTCATGCGCAACGAATGGATCCTCAGCTTGTCGGCCATGGTCTTGAGCTGCTCATGGGTAGGCATGGTTCCCCCCTTTTTCATTTCCTGCCCGGCGATTCCCGGTTCTCGCCGCTCGCGGGCTGGATCGTCCGCTCGAGCTCGAGTTCGTCGTGCATGGGGATGCCGTAGTCGCCGATCTCGGGTATCGACGGCTTGAGCTGGCGAGCGCGGTCCACGGCGCCCGAGTGGACGGCGGCGAGGCGGAAGCCGCGGCGGAGATAGAAGCGCAAGGCGTCGAGATTGTCGTTGGTGGTCACGAGCCAGAGGCGCCGGCAGCCGGCGGATCGAGCAGCGCCGGCCGCCGCCTCCACCAGCGCCGTGCCGATGCCGGCGCGCGGGAGAAGGGCGTCGAGCGAGACGATCTCGCAGGCGCTGGCCTCGACGCGGAAGGTGACGAGCCCCAGCACCCGCTCCGCGTCCATGGCCAGGAAGGCCGGCAGCTCGGAAGGGCGGTATACGGCGTCGTGCACCGCCACCACGGGTGCGCCCCAGCGCTCAGCGATGATCCGGTCGATCCGCTCATGGTCGGATGCCGTCGCCGGCCGTATGATGATTCGGGCCGTCATGGGCCCATTGTATCCGAGGCGGGCCCGTTTGCCAACCGCTCAGCCGGCCGGGTCCAGGTTCGCCTCCTCGCGGTAGTCGACGATCACGTGCTGGTTCTTGCGCTTGGGCCGGAGCAGGGACAGCACGGTGAGATACGTGCGGTTGTTCCGCAGCCAGCTCCGGTTCAGCTTGCGGGCGTAATGGGCGATGGCGATGTCCACCCACTTGAAATTGATCATTTTGCGCAGCGACGCGGCCAGGGAGTAGAATTTCCTGTGGCAGTAGATCTGGGCGCGCTGCAGGTCCAGGGGCGCCAGCCGGGTGGGCTCGAACACGACATGGTGGGCGTCGTAGAGGTTCCAGTCGCGGAAATGGATGCGCTGCTGCGCGCAGACCTGGCTGTAGAAGTCGGAGCCGGGCAGGGGAGTGAGGATCATGAACTGGCTGGAGGTCAGCCGGGCCTTCTTGGCGAAGTGCACCGTGCGGCGGACCGTCCGCCAGTCGTCCTCGTCAAAGCCGAAGACGAACATGCCGTGGATGCGGATCCGGGCGCGGCGCAGGATTTTCACGGCGCGGGCGATCTCGGCCACCGTCTGCCCCTTTTTCATGGCCTTGAGGCTTTGCGGGTTGATCGACTCGAAGCCGATGAAAACGACCTGGCAGCCCGCTTTCTTCATCAGCCGGACCAGCTCGGTATCGCGGGTGACGTCGGCGCGCACCTGGGCCGACCATTGAAACCTGAGCCGGGCGGCGATCATGGCCCGCAGGAGCTCCTTGGTGTGCTCGGGATTGGCCGTGAAGTTGTCATCGTAGAAGAAGATGAAGTGGCGGCGGGGATCGTAGCGGCGCAGCTCGCTCATGACGCTCGCCGTCGAGCGGAAGCGGAACTTGCGGCCGAACATCCCCGTCACCGAGCAGAACGAGCAGGCGAAGGGGCAGCCGCGCGAGGTCTGCACCGGGGTGACGACCTTGCCTTCGGCCTGGCGACTCATGGCCTTGGAGAGGGTCAGGTCGGGAATGGGGAGGGCGTCGAGGTTCTCGGCATGCGCCTGCATGGGATTGTGGCGGACCGCGCCGTCCAGCCGGTACGAGAGGTTCGGCACTTCGTCCCAGCCGCGGCCCGCCTCCCAGGCGTCGGCGAAGGCGGCCAGCGCCCGCTCCCCCTCGCCGCGGATGACGAAATCGGCGTGCTCCAGGGCCTCATCGGTCAGGAAGGTCACGTGCGGCCCCCCCAGCAGTACCGTAGCCCCCAGCGAACGCAGGCGGTCGGCGATGGCGTAGGCGCGCGGCGCCGTCGAGGTGATGGTGGAGATGCCGACCAGGTCGGCGCGGCGCAGCGCCTCGAAGTCAAGCGCCTCCCACTCCTCGATGACGACCTCAGCCTCCCAGCCGCGCTCGCGCATCAGGGTGCCCAGGATGAAGATCCCCAGCCGCGGCGAGTAGAACTGCGAGAAGATGTGCAGGTTGGGCGGCCGCGGTTCAATCAGGACGATCTTGGGCATGGTTGTCTCCTTGGGGCGCGGAATTCGCTTTTTTCTGCATCCCCAGCCGCAGGGCGGCGACCTCCTTGCGCTTCTTTTTCAGCAGGTCTTCCCAGCGGCGGATCCCCGCCTTGAGGAGGCTCATCTTGCGGGACAGCCGCTCGATCTCGCGCAGCATGGTGTCCAGCCTGGCCACCTTCTCGGCGGCGGCGCCGGGACCGGTGTCCTGGCGCAAGGCCAGATAATAGCGGAACAGGTCCGAGATCATTTTGATGTCGGTCAGGGAGTAGCCGAACAGCTGCAGGTCGCGGACCAGGTTGCACAGGTAGACGTAGGAGTCGCCATAATAGCGGAACCCGCCCTCGCTGCGCATATTGGGCGCGATGATGCCCATGTCCTCCCAGTGCTTGATGGTGCGGGCGCTGACGCCGACCTTCTCGGCCAGCGCGCCCACGGTCAGGAAGTTGCGCGCCTTGTCCGAGGCGCCTTTGTGCGTGGAGCTTCGCGGCAGGCCGATCTTGCGGATGATCTTGCGGATCTCCCGGGTGCCATAGCCCAGCTCCTGCAGCCGCTTGATCTGCTCCCCATCGGCCACGGCCGACTCGGCGTAGAGGGGGGTGCGGTCGTCGCCAACGCCGGAGGGGCCGAAGATCCGGCCGTCCTGCCATTCGTCGAGCGTCCTGCCGTCGATGCCCAGGCGGCGGCACAGCTCGTCGCGCGCGAACACCGCTTTTTTCATGTACCCTCCTGCGGCGATTGGGTCAGCATAAAGTATACGTAAACGTACATGTACAATTTAAATCAAGAAATGTCAAGGAGTGTGGGGAAAAAGGGCATGGCGCTGAGCTTGGCGCTTGGCGTACAGCAGACGGCGGCAGCACGGCCACGGCAACGATCTATCGTGACACGTGACGCGTAACGCGTGACGAGTGAAGGCATAGGTCGATCTTTGCTGCTACGGATCATGCATCACGACAGATCGATCAAGAGCTGTCGCTTGTCACGCGTTACGCGTCACGATGCTCGTGATATGCAGCTGCCGTCCGCCGTCCGCCGTGTGCCGTACGCCGAGTTCCGTTTGCCCTTGTCACGCGTCACGATCGCTCCAGTGAGGACTTCTACCTGTCCGCCTTGGACGCCTCGCGAAACAGGACGTGCCCGAGGGGGGTGAAGAGGAGGCCGCTGATGCTGCGGCGGCAGGCGACGACGTTGAGCGGATGGTACAGCGGTATCCAGGGCACGTCCTTCTTCAGGATCGACAGGGCCTCGGCGTAAATGCCGGCGCGCTGGAGCGGAACGAGCATGGTCCGGCCCCGATCGAGAAGGGCGGACAGCTCCGGGTTGTCGTAGGAAAAGCGGATGCGGCCACCGGCGGCGGAGGAGAAAAGCGGCGTCAGGAACAGGTCGGGATCGGGAGCGGTCGACCACCCCGAAAGCAGAAGCTCGTGCTCGCCGCGGTAAACTGCCGCCATCAGCCGGTCGAAGGGCAGCTTGACCTTGGTAATGGTGATTCCGACCTTGCGGGCCATCAGCACCAGGATGTCGGCGACCTCCTCCTGCCCCTGCGTTCCCTCCGGGAGGAACAGGCGGCAGCGGAAGCCGTCGGGAAGCCCGGCCCGCTGGAGCAGGATGCGCGCGACGCGCAGGTTGAAGCTGCTGACGGGCGCGGCCTTCACGCCGGCTGGCATCCCCGGCGGCAGCGGCGCATAGGCAGGCTCGGCCGTGTTCTGGAACACCTCCCTGACCAGCACCCCCTTGTCGATGGTGTGCAGGAACGCGGCGCGGACCTCCTGGCGGTCGAAGGGATGGTGGCGGGCGTTGAAGCCCAGGTAATGGACGGCCTGGATGGGCTGGCGCAGGATGGCGACGTCGCTGCGCAGCGCCAGCTCGTCGTACTCCTTCCCCGAAAGGATCTTGGCCACGTCGGCGCCGCCGTTCTTGATCTGCATGATGCGCCCCGGCGCGTCGGCCATGACCTTGAAAATGACTTTCGCCAGCGGCGGGATGCCGCCCCAGTAGTCCGGATTGCGCGCCAGGACCAGCGCCCGGCCCCGGGTCCAGCTCTGGAAGCGAAACGGTCCCGTGCCGATGGGCCGGAAGGAGCCCGCTGCTCGGGCGGTAGGGGAAACGATGAAGGCGGTCGAGTCGGCCAGCGCGACCAGGAACGGGGCATAAGGCCGATGCAGGGTGATCTCCACGCCGTAGGGGCCGAGGCTGCGCACGCCGCTGACGGACGAGAACAGGGGATTGGCTTCGCGCATCGCGCCCGCCTCGTTTTCCGGGCTTTTCCGGAAGGCGAGGACCACCGCGTGGGAGTCGAAGGACGTACCGTCATGGAAGCGCACGTCGCGGCGCAGATCAAAGCGCCAGCGCCGTCCCTCCGCCTCGACCTGCCACGCCGTGGCCAGGCAGGGCTCGATCCCCACGCCGTTCCCGGCGAAGCGGACCAGCCCCTCGAAGACGTTGCAGGCGACCTCGCTGGAATACACCTCCCTGGCCCGCCAGGGATCAAGGTCGATGGCGTCGGACATGCGCAGGTAGACGAGGGCATCGCCGCCGCCTTCGCTGACGGCGCCGGCGCCGAAGGCCAGAAGCAATGCCAGCGCCAGGGTGGCCGCACGATGAGCCTGATGTTCATCCGTTTCCCCGCAATGCCCATAATATAGTGCCTTCGTTCATCGTTTTCAACAGGAGAGCTTTCAGGAATTCGTGTTCGTGATGCTGTCCGTGTCAATAACCGCATAGAAACGAACCAAAATCGCAGAAGGGGTAGAGGGGGAAAGTGATAAAGTGATAGAGTTGTAAAGAGGTAAAGCCGCAGCCATTTCTGAAAATTCTGGGCTGTTTTCCGGCTTTTCCCCTTTACCCCTTTATCTTTCTCTGCCCCTGCTTCTTCATATTCCAGAAGGAATTATACATAAATATGTTGTTCGGAATTGCGAATCACGACAGATCGGTTGTGGCGGCTGCCGTTCGCCAAGTGCTCGTTTGCCTCACTTTTGCCTTTTTACTTTTGCCTTTTGCCTTGCGCGCGGAGCGCGCGACGCGTCACGATGGCTCGTCCTTGTGCTGCTACTTGTCACGTGTCACGCGTTACGCGTTACGATGTCTCGCTCAGTTTCGGTTGCCGTCCGCCAAGTGCTCGTTTGCCTCACTTTTGCCTTGCGCGCGGAGCGCGCGCCACGTCACGATGGCTCGTCCTTGTGCTGCTACGCGTCACGCGTCACGCGTTACGCGTCACGATGGCTCGCTCAGTTTCGGCTGCCGTCCGCCAAGTGCTCGTTTGCCTCACTTTTGCCTTTTTACTTTTGCCTTTTGCCTTGCGCGCGGAGCGCGCGCCACGTCACGATGGCTCGTCCTTGTGCTGCTACGCGTCACGCGTCACGCGTTACGCGTCACGATGGTTCGTATAGTTCCACTATGGCCGGCGCCACGTCGTTGATGCTCCTGATCTTCCGCCGCAGCCGGCCGCCGTGCCGGCCCCAGGCCAGGAGCGGCACCGGGTTGCGCGTGTGGCCCCGCAGCGAAAGGTCCTCCAGGTTGCCGTGGTCGCTGGTGAGGACGAGGGTGTCGCGCTCCGGGTCGAGCGCGGCCAGCAGCGCCCCCAGCAGGGCGTCGAGGTCGCGCACCAGCGCGGCGCACTCCTCGGGCCCGCGGCGGTGGGCGTACACGTCGGTCTGGAAATATTCGTAGAGGACGAAGGGGTGGCGCCGCGCGGCGCCGCGCAGCACCGCCGCCGCCTGCGCCGGGGTGAACACGGGCAGGCGCAGGCCCTGGGCGACGAGCGAGCGGTTGCCGTAGTCCTGGTAGAGCGCCCGCCGGTTTCGGATGTCGGCGGCGGAGAACGGCCGCTGGCCGCTGGCCAGCAGCATGCAGGAGGTCACCGAGATCATGCGCCGGAAGCGCTCGGGGAAGGCGGGGGAGAACCACAGGCGGCCGTCGGGCTCGATGCGCACGTGGCGGGAGGTGAACAGCCGCTCGTGCGCCGGGTAGGCATTCAGGTAGCGGGCGTCGATCCCCTTCCGGCGCAGGAGCGAGAGCAGGTTGCGCTCGCGCACCAGGCGGCGCAGGGCCAGGTCGGGATAGCCGTTGCGGTGTCGGCGGCCGATCTCGCCGGCCGTCGCCCCGCAGAACAGCGCCGTCTGGCCGCTGGCGCTCTGCGGCGCCCCCGGGATGCCCAGGCAGGCGTCGATGGCCGCCAGCGGCGTGCCGTCGCCCAGGCGCATGCCGCCGCGCCAGAAGGGGAGGAAGCGGCAGCCGGAGGCGTAGAAGGGATTCTCGCCGCCGGGGCGGCCCACGCCGCAGCCATCGACGAAAATGAAGCTTAGCCGTTCCATGGGGGGCCATTATACCCCGGGCGGGGAAAAATGAAAATTTCTGGCAGGGATGTTGCTTTCTGCTTTGGAATGGAATATAATCAGAATCCCTGCGGAGTCCGTGGAGATCAAAATGATTGACAAAACAGGTATAGTCGTGGTATGCTCATTTTTTTTCAGCGCTGGCGTAGCTCAGCTGGTAGAGCAGCTGATTTGTAATCAGCCGGTCGGGGGTTCAAATCCCTTCGCCAGCTTGCAATAAGCGGACAATGAGACGTGAGGGCAGGTTCCAGAGCGGTCAAATGGGACGGGCTGTAAACCCGTTGGCGCAAGTCTTCGGAGGTTCGAATCCTTCCCTGCCCACTTGGAACGCGGGAGTAGCTCAGCTGGCTAGAGCTATAGCCTTCCAAGCTATAGGCCGCGGGTTCGAATCCCGTCTCCCGCTCGTGAACGCCCTCGTAGCTCAGTTGGCAGAGCGCATCCTTGGTAAGGATGAGGTCATCAGTTCGATTCTGATCGAGGGCTTTGGTCCCGTGCTGGCGTGACATGAAATATCTATTTTATTAGGAGGAAACGATGGCAAAGGAAAAATTCGATCGCACGAAGGCGCATTTGAATATCGGCACGATCGGGCACGTGGACCACGGCAAGACGACGTTGACGGCGGCGATCACGAAGGTGCTGAGCAAGCTGGACGGGAACGTGAAGTACCGTGATTTCTGGAGCATCGACAATGCGCCGGAGGAGAAGGAGCGGGGCATCACGATCAACATATCGCACGTGGAGTACCAGACGAAGACGCGGCACTACGCGCACATCGACTGTCCTGGGCACGCGGACTACGTGAAGAACATGATCACGGGGGCGGCGCAGATGGACGGGGCGATCCTGGTGGTGTCGGCGGCGGACGGGCCGATGCCGCAGACGCGGGAGCACATCCTGCTGGCGCGGCAGGTGAACGTGCCGGCGATCGTGGTGTTCATGAACAAGTGCGACATGGTGGAGGACAAGGAGATCCTGGACCTGGTGGAGCTGGAGATCCGCGAGCTGCTGACGAGCTACGGGTTCCCGGGGGACCAGATTCCGATCGTGCGGGGGAGCGCGCTGAAGAGCATGGAGAGCGAGGGCAACCCGGACGACGAGTGGAACAAGAAGATCGTGGCGTTGATGGACGCGGTGGACAGCTACATCAAGCTGCCGGAGCGTCCGATCGACAAGCCGTTCCTGATGCCGATCGAGGACGTGTTCACGATTTCGGGTCGCGGGACGGTGGTGACGGGGCGCGTGGAGCGTGGCATCGTGAAGGTGGGGGACGAGATCGACATCACGGGGATTCGCGAGACGCGCAAGCGGGTGGTGACGGGCGTGGAGATGTTCAAGAAGCTGCTGGACGAGGGCCGGGCGGGGGACAACATCGGCGTGCTGCTGCGCGGTACGGACCGCGAGGACGTGGAGCGCGGGATGGTGCTGGCCAAGACGGGCTCGATCACGCCGCACACGAAGTTCAAGGCGGAGGTGGTGGTGCTGAGCAAGGAGGAGGGCGGGCGGCACACGCCGTTCGTGACGGGGTACCGGCCGCAGTTCTTCTTCCGCACGACGGACGTGACGGGTTCGGTGGCCCTGCCGGCGGGGACGGAGATGGTGATGCCGGGGGACAACGCCAACCTGGAGATCACGCTGATCACGCCGATCGCGATGGAGAAGGGGCTGAAGTTCGCCATCCGCGAGGGCGGACGCACCATCGGCGCCGGCAGCGTCACCGACATCATCGAGTA
>JAKLEC010000023.1 GCA_022711715.1 Acidobacteriota bacterium | reverse complement strand
CCCAGTGCCGCGTCGCCGTGGTCAAGCTGGGCCGGAACGGCTCGCTGGTCAGGGACGGCGGCGGCGAGCACCGCGTGGAATGCATCCCGGCCAAGGCCGTGGACACCACCGGCGCCGGCGACCTGTACGCCGCCGGCTTCCTCTACGGCCTGATCCTGGGCTGCCCGCTGCCCGTGTGCGGACGCATCGGCTCGCTGCTCTCGGGCAAGGTCGTCGAGGTGGTCGGGGCCAAGCTCGGCGAGATGCAGTGGCGGGAGATCGAGGCCGCCCTGCCCGCGCTGTTGTCCTAGAGCGAACGGAGTAATGAGTGATGCGTGATGAGAAACCGCAACGGATCGACCTTCGCTGCTTCTCATCACTTCTCACTCATTACTCATCACGGGGGGCTCATGAAAGAAAAGAAAGGCCATTCTGAACTGAACAGCAAAGGCGACGCCGCCGTCGCGCTCATGGACGCCGGGGGCAACTGCGCCCAGGCGGTTCTCGCCCCTTTTTGCGAGGAACTGGGCCTGGATGGAAAGCGCGCGCTGAGGATCGCGTCGGGTTTTGGCGCCGGTTTTGGCCGCAACCAGGAGATCTGCGGCGCCGTGACCGGCGCCGTCATGGCGATCGGGCTGAAGCACGGCCAGGAGCGGCCAGGGGACCAGGAGGCCAAGGAGAAGGCCTACGCCCTCACCCGCGAGCTGATGGCGCGCTTCCGGGCCGAGTTCGGCTCCTGCTTCTGCCGCGACCTCCTAGGCGTGGACCTGCTGACCGAGGAGGGGCAGCGCCGTTACCGGGAGGAAGGCCTCGGGAAGAGGATCTGCCGCCCCTGCGTTAGCGGGGCCGTGCGCATCCTGGAAACCCTGCTCTGAACTGGGCACCGTTCCCCGGGCCTTTTTGAAAAAAAGCGGCGCCGGGCGAAACCATGGGCCGGGATCGTCCGTTCAATAGTCATCTATGCCACAAAGGAGGAGATCCATGCAAAAGAATGCCAAGGGCCTTCTACTAGCCCTAGCGGCGGTCCTGATGGCCGTCGCGCCTGTGTTTTCCGTATCCGCCGACACGGAGCCCCTGATTCCCAGGCAGATCCTGTTCGGCAATCCGGTCAAGGCGTCGCCGCGCATCTCGCCCGACGGCACGCGCCTGGCCTACCTGGCGCCTTCGGACAAGGGCGTGCTGAACGTCTGGTTGCGCACCATCGGCAAGCAGGACGACGCCCAGGTGACCAATGACACCCATCGCGGCATTCGCATCCACTTCTGGGCTGAGGACGGTAAGCACATCTTCTACGTGCAGGACCTCGGCGGCGACGAGAACTGGCACGTCTATTCGGTCGACCTGGAGACGAAGCAGGTCCGGGACCTGACGCCGTACCAGGGCGTGCGCGCCGCCAACATCATGCTGGACAAGAAATTCCCCCAGCAGATGCTGGTGGGCCTGAACCTGCGCGACCGCCGCGTTTTCGACATGTACCGGGTCGACCTGGAGACCGGCGCCGTCGTGCCCGACACGCAGAACCCGGGCGACGTGCTGGGTTGGGTCACCGATCCCGAGTTCCAGATCCGCGCCTGCCAGGCGCAGAACCCCAGGGACGCCTCGACCGTGGTGCGCGTGCGCGACAATCGGGACGCCCCCTGGCGCGACCTGGCGATCCTGCCCTTCGGCGAGAACGGCGGCGTCGTTGACTTCGCCGCCGACGGCAAATCACTCTACTTCACGACCTCGATGGGCGCCGATACCACCCGCCTGGTGCGCATCGACGCCGCCACCGGCAAGGAGCTGGAGACCATCGCCCGTGACCCCAAGGTCGACCTCGGCGACGCCATCATCCATCCCGATACCAAGAAGGTGCAGGCCGTCGGCTTCAGCTACCTGAAGAACGAGTGGCGCGTTCTCGACCCCGCGATCCGGGAGGATTTCGCCGCCCTGGCCAAGCTCGGCCGCGGCGAGTTCTACCTCGGCGGCCGCGACCGCGCCGACAAGACTTGGCTGATCGTGTATCAGGTCGATGACGGGCCGGTGGCCTGGTACGCCTATGACCGGCCGACGAAGAAGGCCGAGCTGCTCTTCGTCAACCAGCCCGACCTGGCCACGTACAAGCTGGCGAAGATGGAGCCCGTGGTCATCAAGGCCCGCGACGGCTTCCAGCTGGTGAGCTACCTGACCCTGCCCCCCGGCGCCAAAGGCCGGGTGCCGCTGGTGCTGAACGTCCACGGCGGCCCCTGGGGCCGCGACGGCTGGGGCTTCGATCCCGAGGCGCAGTGGCTCGCCAACCGCGGCTACGCCTGCCTGCAGGTCAACTTCCGCGGCTCGACCGGCTTCGGCAAGAAGTTCCTCCACGCCGGCGACATGCAGTGGGGGGTCGGCTCGATGCAGCACGACCTGACCGACGCCGTGAAGTGGGCCGTCGCCAAAGGGATCGCCGATCCGAAGAAGATCTGCATCTACGGCGGCTCCTACGGCGGCTACGCCACCCTGGCCGGCCTGGTCTTCACCCCGGAGCTCTATGCCTGCGGCGTCGACATCGTCGGCCCCTCGAACGTCAAGACCCTGTTCCAGGCGATGCCGGCCTATTGGGCGCCGTTCAAGAGGCAGTTCGTCCTGCAGGTGGGCGACGTGGAAAACGACGAGGCGTTCAACCGCAAGATCTCGCCGCTGTTCCACGCCGAGAACATCCGCGTGCCGCTGATCGTGGCCCAGGGGGCCAACGATCCGCGGGTCAACATCCGCGAGGCGGACCAGATCGTCAAGGCCATGCGCGACAAGAACCTGCCGGTGACCTACGTGGTCTATACCGACGAGGGGCACGGCTTCGCCCGGCCCAACAACCGCCTCGACTTCTACGGCCGGGTCGACGAGTTCCTGGCCAAGCAGCTGGGCGGCCGCTTCCAGCCCTGGGAGAAGATCGAGGGCACCTCGGCCGAGGTAAGATAGAACAAGTGAAAAGTGAAATGTGAAAAGTGAAAGAGGCTGAGGAGGGGGGAAAGAAGCGGGCGTTCCCGGCCGATAGCCCCATTCCTTGACGGGGATGGGGATCCCCCTCTCCAACAGCGAGAGCGATGGCAGGGGCCCTTGCCCCTGCTTTTATTTCATGATTAAAATCGGTTAATTGCCTTCACTAACACTAACACTAACACTTTCTTGAGTTTTTGGTTAGCGGGCTTTTGGAATTTGGCGCTTGGAGCTTGATGCTTGCGTCCTTCCCGATCTCGCGACTGAAAAATCGAACACGGCATTGGTTTGCGAGAGGAGCAAAAAAAAGGCGGTGGCGCGAGCCACCGCCCTTCTGCAATCCGAGCGAGCTATTTGCCGAGGATCTCCTTGACGAGGTTCCCGGCGCCGTAAATCTTGTTCATGGCCTCGATCATGGCCTGGCTGCACACCGAGACGGTGCGGTTGGCCGTGTCGTCGTAAAAGAAGCGGCCCATGAAGCTCTCGACGTTGCCGTCGAAGACCAGGCCGACCACCTCGCCGGCGGCATTGATCACGGGCGAGCCGGAGTTGCCGCCGATGATGTCGCCGGTGCAGACGAAGTTCAGCGGGGTGGAGAGGTCGAGCTGGTCGCGGGCGTCGGCCACGCGCTGCGGCAGGTGGAAGGGGTACTTGTTGTCGAACGAGGCGGCGCGGTCATAGAGGCCGTAGAACGTGGTCTTGTAGGGGGCGAGGGTGCCGTTCATGGGGTAACCCTTGACGGCGCCGTAGGAGAGGCGCAGGGTGAACGTGGCGTCGGGATAGGCGTTCTTGCCGTAGACGGCGAAGCGCGCCTGGCCGATCTTCTCGCCGGCGGGGCGCGTCACGCTCTCGATCTCGTCCTCCTGCCACTTGCGCATCTCGCGGACCATGGGGTCCAGCTTGCGCGCCAGCACGATGAAGGGATCGCGGCACTGCGCCACCGCAGCGGGTCCGCCATCGACCAGCTTCCTGCGCAGGGCCGGATCGGCCAGCTGGGTGCCGGCCACCAGCGCCTTGGCCGCCTCCTCGGGGGTCTTGCCGTCCAGGCAGGCCTTGACATAGGGGTCATCGGCGCCGAGCTCCTCGAGCATCAGCTTCAGGGAGTCGGCGGCCATCGCCTCCTCCAGCCCGGGGTAAATGGGGGCGGGGGAGAAGAGGCGGAAGCGCAGCGACTCGAGCTCGGCGGTGTGGTAGCCGTCCAGGCGCTCGCCGTCGGGCTTCTGCAGCTCGGCGGCCAGCTGCACGACCTGCAGGGCGATACCGCCGAGGCGCATGCCCGGAACGCGGCGATAGGACAGCTCCTTCATGCGCGGCTTCTGCTTCTCGATGGCCTGGGCGATGTCGTCCCAGGCGGAGGCGTACTGCGCCTGCCACTGCGGGTTGGCGGCGATCAGCTTGCGGAACTCGGCCTCCTGGGCGGCCTTTTTCTCCAGGATGCCGGCGGCCTTCAGGCCGTCGTACTCGCCGCTGGAAACCTTGATGCCGTTCTCGATGCCGAAGATCATGCCGGCGGCCTGGCGCGCCTCCTCCGGTCCCTTGGCGGCGTAGGCGCGGGCCACGCCCAGCATGCGTTTCATGGACTGGAGGCGCAGCGGGTAGCCATAGTCGCGGGAGAACTGCAGCTGGGCCAGGGTCATCAGGCGGTTGGTCGAGCCGGGGTGGCCGGAGACGAAGACCAGCTCGTTCTCGGCGGCGCCGTTGGCGCTCCAGGTCAGGTAGTGGCTGACCTTGGCCGGCTTGCCGTTCTCGTAGGCGCGGAAGATGGCCATGTCGATGTCGTGGCGCGGGTAGGTGAAGTTGTCGGGGTCGCCGCCGTAGAACGCCGCCTGCTGCTCGGGGGCGAAGACCAGCTTCACTTCCGTGTATTTCTTGTAGCGGTAGAGCCAGTACTCGCCGCCCTGGTAGAGGGAGACGACGTCGGAGCGCAGCTTGGTCTTCTTCAGGCTCAGGCGCTCGATCTCGGCGATGGCGGCCTTCTTGGCCGCCAGGGCCTTCACCGGGTCCATGCCCTTCTTGACCGCGGCCAGCACCTTGGCGGTGACGTTCTCCATGGAGATAAGGACATTGAGCTCGAGGTCAGGGCAGGGGAGCTCGTCGGCCAGGGAGGGGGCGTAGAAGCCGTCGGCCACGTAGTTCTTCTGCGGGGTGGAGACCTTCTGCAGCTGGCCCAGCGCCACGTGGTGGTTGGTCAGCACCAGGCCGCTGGGGCTGATGAAGGAGCCCGAGCCACCGTCGCCGACGCGCACCGAGGAGAGACGGATGTGCTCGAGCCACGCCGCGCTGGGCTCGAAGCCGTATTTTTCCTTCAGCTGCTTCAGGGGCGGATTGTCCAGTGTCCACATGCCCTCGTCGGCGGCCAGGGGGCCGGCCAGGAGCATGACCGTCGCGGCTGCCAGCAGGAATATCCCCGGCAGCCTTCTTGCCTTGATTTTTTGCACGAGTAACCTCCTATTGATCTAGCAAAACTAGTACGAAATTACAGAGGCAATGGTTCTGTTGCAGGTTCCACGTACCATGTACCATGTTCGCCGCTGACGAGCACTGTTTTTGCAGGGAATTGGCTTTCAACCTGGTACGTGGTACGTGGTACATGGAACCTCGTCTTCATATCTGAAAGATCATTGAGTTCGTTCACTATGGAGCCAGGCGGAATCGAACCGCCATCTCAACCTTGCGAAGGTCGCGTTCTCCCATTAAACCATGGCCCCGGACGGTCGTCAGGGGGCCAATATACCATTAATCCGGCTTGCCGTCAATTGAAGGGAAGACAGAGGGAAAGGCAGAGGGAAGACAGGGTGGGAAAGGGATCCGTCAGGGCTTTTCCCACTTTTTCTTCCCTCTCTCTTCCCTCATTCCTCCCTTTTTCTTCCCTTTTCTTCTTTTTCTCCCGGGTTGACCAGCCGGGCGATGAGGATGCTCAGCAGGTAGAGCAGGATCATGGGGACGGCGAAAAGGGTCTGGGTAATCATGTCGGGGGTGGGGGTGATGACCGCGGCGATGATGAAGATGATCACGATAGCGTACTTGAAATAGCGCAGCAGGAAGCGGGCCGAGACGATGCGCAGCTTGGCCAGCAGGAACACCAGCACCGGCAGCTCGAACAGGGCCGCGATGCCGAATAGCACGCGGAAAGCCAGCGCGAAATAATCCTCGATGGTAATGATGGCCGTGAAGTCGCGACCGATGTTCAGGAAGAACTTGCAGGCCAGGGGAAAGACGATGAAGTAGCCGAATGCTCCGCCCAGCAGGAAGAACAGGGTGGTGGCCAGCACGAAGGGGAACACCCAGCGCTTTTCGCGGGGAAAGAGCGCCGGCGCGATGAAGAGCCAGAGCTGGTGGAAGATGAACGGCGAGGCGGCGAACAGCGAGGAGATGAAGGCCACCTTGACGTACATCATGAAGGGCTCGGAAAGCGAGGTGAAGGCCAGCTTGGCCCGGCCGTCGGGTCCAGGGGGGAGAAACTTCAGCACCGGCAGCGACAGCCAATGGTAGAGCCGGCCGACCACCGACCAGGAGGCCAGGAAGAAGATGAATACGAAGGCCAGCGACCAGGCGATGCGCCTGCGCAGTTCGCCCAGGTGCTCGAAGAACGACATCTCGTCAGCCTTTCTTTTCGTCATCCTTCGTCTCCGTTCCGGCGCCCGGCGCGGCGGCGCCGCCGCCGTGGATGTCGAGGGCGCCCTGGATCTCGCGGCGGGCGGCGGCGGGGACGTCCAGGGCGTCCTTCACTTCGCGGCGGATTTCACCGGTGATGTTCAGCGCCTCCTGGACGTCGCGGCGGATGTCCTTCAGGGAGTCGGCCATCCCCTCCTTGTAGACTTCGTCCTCGATGGCCGACTTGGCCTGGTCGACCGTCTGGCGGAACTCGCGCACGACCTTGCCCAGCAGGCGGGCGAACTCCGGCAGCTTCTTGGGGCCGAACACCAGCAGCACGACGATGAAAATGAGCAGCAGCTCGGGAAAGCCTATCGATCCGAACATGGGATGCGCCTCTTCATGGGTGGCTGGGGATGCGGAGCGGCCGCCTGGCGCAGACCAGCTCCAGGTGGCCGGCCTTCACGGCCGCGGAGAGGCCGGCCAGCAGTTCCTGCCCCGGTCCGGCGAAGGGGGCGGGGCCGGGCTGAATGCCGACCACCAGGTTGCGGCCGTTGTGCTTGGCCAGGTATAGGGCGCTGTCGGCCATGGCCACCACCTGGTGCCAGCTCAGCTTCTCCTCGCCGCCGAGAAGGAACGGATAGTGGCAGAAGCCGATGCTGACCGTCTTGCGGATGGACTGGCCGGGCGCCACCGCGAAGGCCGAGCCCTCGATGGTCTGGCGGATGCGCTCGGCGAGCGGCAGGGCGTCGGCGCGCCGCGACTGGCGGGTGATGACCAGGAACTCCTCGCCGCCCCAGCGCGCCACGCAGTCGGACTGGCGCATCATCGCCAGCAGCCGGCGGGCGATCTCGACGATCACCGCGTCGCCGGCCTCGTGGCCGTACACGTCGTTGACGCGCTTGAAGCGGTCGACGTCGATCATGAAAACGCCCAGCGCCGCGGCCTTCTCATCGAAGGGCTTCCGCCCCAGGCGGACGTTGTGCATCTCGCGCTGGATGATGCTCGTGTCCTCGCGGATGGTCTCGCCGACGAAGCGGCGGTTTTTCAGGCCGGTCAGCGGATCGGTGATGGAGAGCTCGGCCAGCTCGCGGTTCTTCTCGGCGATCTCGTTGGTGCGCGCCTGCACCAGCGTTTCCAGGCGCCGCTTCTGCCTCTGCAGCACGCGCACGCGCGCGCCGACCACCAGGGCGAGGACTCCCAGCCCCAGCAGAAACTCCAGGGCGTGGAACCACCAGCGCCGCCAGAAGGGGCGGGCGATGGCGAACACGATGCGCTGGCCGGCGCCGACCCAGCCCTTCTCGCCGCCGCCGTTGTTGGCCAGCACCGAGAAGGTGTAGGTGCCGGGCGGCAGGTTGGTGTAGCGCACCGCGCGCTCGCTCGTGGACGGCGACCAATCGGCGTCGAAGGGAAAGAGGCGGGTGCGGTAGCGCACCGGGCGCTCGCGGCTGGTGACCGGGCAGACGTAGCGGAATTCGACCGTGTTCTCGTCGTGGCGCAACGGCGCGCCGGGCTCCAGGGCGCGCGGCGCGCCGTTGACCCACGGCTCGCCGATGACCAGCAGCGGCGGCGGCGGGGCGTCGCCGCGCGGGCGCGCCAGCTCGACCAGCCCGGGGACGATGCCGAAGTACAGGTTGCCGTTGCCGGCCTGGCAGGCGGCGTGGATGCAGCCCTCGTCGCCGAAGAGCCCGGTGGCGGTGTTGAAGTACGACAGGGAGCCGTCGGCGCCGTGGCGCTCCAGGGCGCGGGTGGTGTTGATCCAGATCGAGCCCTCGTCGTCGCGCAGGACCGACCAGACGTCGTTGTGCAGCAGCCCCTGCTCCTGGGTGAGGCGGGTGAGGGTGTCGCCCTTGAGCCAGTAGACGCCCGACATCTCCGAGGCCACCAACGCCTCGCGCGGCGAGACGACGCGGATGTCGTTGATGATCACGCGGCCGACCAGTTTTTCCCAGGTGCTGGCCACGAAGCGGCCGTCGTGCAGCACCTGCACGCCGCGCCGCGTGCCCACCAGCAGCGTTCCCGGCTCCAGCTCGGCCACGTCCCAGACAATGGGATCGTTCAGCCCCTGGCGGAACCAGCGGAAGTCCGTGCCGTCGTAGCGCAGCAGGCCGCGGTCGGTGGCGAACCAGGCGGCGCCGGCGCTGTCGCGGATGGCATAGAGGACGTTGACGCCGCTGGTGAGCGTGAGCAGCCGCCCCGCCCCGTCCCATTCCAGGATCTCGCCTTCGCGGCAGCCCAGCAGGTAGCGCCGCGGCGCCAGGCGCACCACGGCGCGCAGCGAACGGCCCCGCAGGCGGGCGTTGACCGGGAAGGCGTGGATGGCGCCGTCGCGAAGCTCGGCCACGCCGTCGTCGCAGGCCAGGAGCATGCGCCCCTCGTCCTCCAGGATGTCCCACACCTGGGCCGAAGGCAGGCCGTCCCCGCTGCCGTACATGCGGAACAGGTGGCGGGAGAGCTGGGACAGTCCGAACTCGGTGCCGATGAACACGTTGCCTTCGCGGTCAAGCAGCAGCCGCGAGACGCGGTCGTAGATCAGGCCGCCGGCGGTGTTGAGGACGGAGCTCATGCCCGTCTCCAGGTCGCGATGCAGCACCCCGCCGCGCGTGCCGACCCACAGCCCGCCGCTGCCGTCCAGCAGGATGTCGCTGACCCCGTCCAGGCCGGCGGGGATGCCGGCGTACTTGCGGAACTCCCCGAACGGGGTGAGCAGGTACAGCCCGCTGCGGCAGCCCACGAACAGGTGGCCGCCGGCCTCCTTGGCGAACTGGACGGCGTCGGGGCTGGGATAGCGCTGCAGCCGGCCGCCCTGCAGGCGGTAGACGGCGTCGGCGCTGTAGAACGCCATGCCGTTGGCGCCGGCGGCCAGTCCCAGCAGGCGCCGGGGGTCGGGGAAGGCGGTGGAGCGCTGGCAGCGGCCGTCGCGGATGACGTACAGGTTCTCCGCGGCCAGGGCCCAGAGCGAGCGGTCGGCGGCGCTGTAGGCGATGGCGCGCAGGAAGCCGTCGGCGAGGGGCCAGGAGGAGAAGCGCCCGGCATGCAGCCGGCTCAGGCCGTCCTGGGTGGCGATCCACACGTCGCCGTCGCGGTCCAGCTCCAGGCCGGTGACGTAGTTGCCGGCCAGGCCCTCGCGGGTGGTGAAGGTCTGGAAGCGCGTGCCGTCGAACTGGCCCAGTCCCGCCTGGGTGCCGACCCAGATCAGGCCCTGACGGTCCTGGAGCAGGGCGGTGACGTTGCTCTGCGGCAGCCCCTCGGAGCTGCGGTAGTTGATGAACGGGTAGCGCACGGGCCGGAGCGGCAAGGCCAGCGCCAGCAGCAGCAGGAAAAGGGGAAACGCCCGTCTCATCGCCGGGATTCTAGCACAGGCAGGACCGGCGCGTAAAGGAAATAGCAGCAATCGTGACGCGTGACGCGTAACGCGTGACGAGTAACCGCCCTGAAAAAGGGCGCAGTGAACGGATCGTGTCCGTGCCTGTTTCAGTGGGAAAATCGGCCAACGATGTGACATGCAAGATGGGATGACTCAAAAGGACCCACTGGAGTGGGAGACGCATCAGCAGGGTACGATCGATGATCTTTGCCTTTCACTGAAGTTCGATCGATTGCCGCTTCTCGTCACGCGTTACGCGTTACGCGTCACGGCGGCTTGGGTCATTTCTTTTCGCTGACGATCTCCTTCAGCACGCGCGTGAGGAAGCTGTGGAACGAGCGCAGGGTGGGCTCGAACTCGGCCGAAAAATTGGTGCGGCTGAGGCTGTCGGTATAGCCGAGGAACTCGTTCCAATCCTTGTAGAGCAGGTAGTTCAGGTCGCTTTCCAGGAACTGGTTGACGTCGAAGAGGATCTCGGAAGGGGCGATCCTCTCCTTGTGGGTGAAGTAGTCGTTGATCTTGGTGTGCAGGCGGATCAGCTTGCGCTTGACCTCGATCGACTTCTGCCGCCGCGAGACGTACTTCTCGAAGATGCTGCTGCCGCTGATGCCCGGCTTGAACAGCCGGGCCACGGTCTCGATCAGCTCCTGCACGGCCACCTCGGCGATGATCACGATGTTCTGGATCATTTGGCGCTTCTTCAGCTTGTTGCTGTCGCTGTCGAAATAGATGGGCAGCTCGCCCTCCCAGATCTTTTTGTACTCGAGCGGGAAGCTCTTGAAGATCTCGCCCACCGGGCCCAGACGGCGCTTGAGGTCGGCATCGGCCTGCAGGCAGGGCCAGAGCACCGTGTCGTCGAAGTGGATGAGGTCGTCCATGTTCTTCTTGAGGGCCAGGGCGAGGGGGATGACCATGTCCAGGTACTTGCTCTTGTCCATGTTGAGCTCGATGAAGTTGTTGATCTTCAGCAGGCGGAAGGAGAGGATGAAGAAGATGCCCAGGTTCTTGCGCAGGTTCTTGTCCTGGCAGGAGGAGATGATGGCCGAGATGTCGGGCTGGTAGATCTTGTCCATCTTGGAGATGAACTGCTTCTTGAGCAGGGAAACCAGGATGGGGTTGTTGAGCAGCTCGCGGTGATACAGCTTCTTGACCGACAGGTAGGCGCGCTGGGAGATCTGGTCCAGGCGCAGGAGCTCGCTCAGCAGGTTGCGGAAGCTCTGCAGGAAGATGCGGAAGCTGTAGAACCAGGACTCGGGGGAGTAGAGCTCCTTCAGGCTGGGGAAGGCCTTGTCCATGCTCTGCTCGAGCATCTTCTCGACGACGTATTCCTCGAAGTTGAGGAAATAGGTGTCCTTCTTGAAGTCGAGGTCCTTGAGCAGCGCGGTGATGCGCCCGGCGGCCTGGTGCAGCCCGAAGATATAGGGCTCATAGCTGCGCTCGCCGGGGGCGCGGCGGCGGAAAACCAGGTTCTCCAGGTAGGGCGAGGAGTTGAACTCCTCGATGCTCTCGAACCACAGCTTCAGCTCGAACAGGTTGAGCATCATCTTTTCCTGGTCGATCTTGTCCAGCCAGCCGGCGAAGATCTCCTCCCATTTCCGCTCCGGGGTGAGGGCGCCGCTCTCGCGCGAGAAGAACTCGCCGATGTTTTCCACGTCTCTCTTTTCCATGCCGCGATTGTACGGAATCGCCCGGGGAATTGCAAGCGCGACCCCGCCGTGGCCAAACGGGCGGCAATCTGCTATACTGAAAGCCAATGGCCAAGACAGAGCAGCGCATCGCCATCTCCTTCCGCAGCGACCTGAAGTACACCGAGCTGAGCGTCCTGGTGCTGGGCTTCATCCGCAAGCTCCTGGACATCCCCGAGGACGTGTTCTTCAAGATCGAGATCTCGCTGCGCGAGGCGACGAACAACGCCATCGTCCACGGCAACGGCCGCGACCCCGAGAAGCGGGTGCACGTGGAGTTCCTCTGGGACCGCGAACGGCTGCTCATCCGCGTCCGCGACGAAAACAGCCGCCAGGTGGACCTGCAGGCGCTGGAGGACAAGATCCACGACTGCCAGCTGCTCTCCTTCAGCGGCCGCGGCATCATGATCATCCGCAGCTACATGGACCGCTTCGAGTTCCACTGCCGGCCCGGCGGCAGCGAGGTGCTGATGGAGAAGAAGCTCACGTGATCGTGCTGGCCGTCGACACCACCGCGGTTGACGCCTCCGCCGCCGTGCTGCGCGACGGCGAGGTCGCGCGGGAATGCCGTCTCGCCACGGGCGACGGGCTGTCGGCCCAGCTGGTTCCCGGCCTGGATTCCCTGCTGCGCTCGCTGGGCCTGGCGCCGGCGCAGGTCGACCTGTACGCCGCCGCCGTCGGGCCCGGGCTGTTCACCGGCATCCGCGTCGGCCTGGCCACGCTGAAGGGGATGAACTTCGCCGCCGGCCGGCCCATGGTCGGGGTGGGCACGCTGGAGGCGCTGGCCTTTGCGTTCGCCGGCGCCGGCGGCACCGTCGCGCCCGTCATCGACGCCCGCCGGGGACAAGTCTATGCCGCCGCCTACGCCTTCGCCGCCGGCGCGATGGCGGAACGCCTGGCTCCGGGGCTGTTCCCGATCGCCGAGGCCGTAAGGCGGCTGGAAACGCTCCCCGGCGCGCTCTTCGTCGCCGATGGACACCTGGCCGAGCGCCTGCGGGACGGGCTCCCCGCCGCCCGCCTGGCCTGCCGCCCATCGTCCCTGGCCGGCGCGGTCGGCCGCCTGGCCCTGGACCGCTTCCGGCGCGGCCGCGCCGCCGGCGACCCGGCGGAACTGCGCCCGTTTTACATCCGCAGGCCCGATGCCGAGATCCCCGGCGCAAGCGGCCCCCGAGGGGCGGATTAGGCCGGCGCGCCTCGGCGACCTGGACGCCGTGGCGCGCATCGAGCGCGAGCGCTTCTCCCGGCCCTGGGACCGCGACTATTTCCGCGCCGAGATGGACAACGGCGTCGCCCATCTCCTGGTCATCGAGAGCGGCCGTCCGGCGCAGGTCGTCGGCTACCTGCTGTTCTGGCGGCTGGGAACGGAGCTGGAACTGCACAAGATCGCCGTGAGCGCCGCCTGCGGCCGCCGCGGGCTGGGCGAGCGCCTGCTGCAACGCTTTCTGGATTGTGGCCGCGAATGGGGCTGCGAGCGCGCCGTCCTCGAGGTGCGCGCCGCCAATGAGGCGGCCGTGCGCCTGTACGAGAAGCACGGTTTCCGCCTGGCCGGGCGGCGCCGCGAGTATTACCGGCAGCCCGTGGAGGACGCCCTGGTCTACGTGCGCGATCTCACGGGCCGTTTGGAGTGATTGGGCTCCTCACGCCAATTTGTGCATCGCTTTGGGTGGTTCTGGTCGGCTTGAAGGCAAGAGGAGAGAGGGGGGATAAAATTCCCAGCACCAGGCCCCAACTGCCTATGACCCGAGCCAAGGCAATCTTAACGTAAAAAGGAAAAAGGTAAAAGTCAAAAGTAAGAGGCTCTTTTTTTGTTAATTGTTAAAATCATGGAAGTTTTGCAATTGCTTTTACTAACCCTATCACTATCACTTTATTATAGCAGGTCGCGGTCGCGGCGGATGCTCTCCTCGATGCTCATCCTCTCGGCGATCCAGAAATCCAGGCTGGTCTTGGCGAAGATCGAGATGATGGCCGGGTCGAACTGGGTGCCGGAGTACTTCAGCAGCTCGGCGGCGGCGGAATCAAAGCTCAGCGCTTTCTTGTAGGGGCGGTCGGAGGTCATGGCGTCGATGGCGTCGGCGACGTGGAAGATGCGCGCCCCGAGGGGGATGTCCTCGCCGGCCAGCCCGGCGGGGTAGCCGCTGCCGTCGAAGGCCTCGTGGTGGTACAACACCACCTGCGCCGCCTCCTCGAGGAACTTGATGCGCTTCAGGATGTTGTAGCCGATGGTGGGGTGGTTCTTCATGATCGACCATTCCTCCGGGGAGAGGCCGGCGGGCTTGCGCAGGATGGCGTCGGGGATGCCGATCTTGCCGATGTCGTGCAGCAGCGCCCCGTATTCGAAGATCTTCTGCGTGGCCTTGTCGACGATACCCGCCAGCTCGGCCAGCTTGAGGGTGAAGCGCACCACGCGCAGGGAGTGGCCCTGGGTCTCCGTGTCGCGGGTATCGAGGGCGGTGACCATGGCGCGCAGGGTGAAGTTGTAGGTTCGGTCCAGCTCGATCAACGCCTGCTTCAGCTCGCTGGTGCGCTCCTCGACCATCTTCTCCAGCTGCTTCTGATACTCCTTGTTCTCGCGGACGAGGCGGCGCTTCTCCATGGCCTTGTGGGCTACGAAGGCCACCTCGTTGAGCTTGAAGGGCTTGGAAACGTAGTCGTAGGCGCCCTTGGACATGGCGGCGATGGCCGACTCGATGTCCTTCACCGCCGAGATCATGATCACCATCACGTCCTCGTTGAGCGCCTTGACCTCGTCCAGCAGGTCCAGCCCGGTCTTGCCGGGCATGCGGATGTCGGACATGAGCAGGTCGACGTCGCCGAGGGACTTGAACTTCTCCAGGGCCTCGAAGGCGTTGGCCGCCAGGTGACACTCGAAGCCCTCGCTCTCCAGGAAGTCGCGCAGCAGCTCGCGGATATCCCGCTCATCGTCGGTGATCAGGATCTTGCCCTTGTTCATTGGGACCACGTTAGCAAATCCGGGATCAAATGTAAATGGGCGCGCCGCTTTTTCGGCACCAGGATCCCAATGAGCGCATCACCATGAAGAAGTAAGTGATAGGGATTGCGTTCGTGTCAGTGAAGGCAGCTGTGACTCGTCACGCGTCACGCGTTACGCGTCACGAGTGTTTTGGACGGATCGGCACGATCACGAAGACGCTCAATAGCGATAGTGGTCGGGCTTGAAGGGCCCCTCGGCGGAGACGCCCAGGTAGGAGGCCTGCTGCGGCGTCAGCCGCGTCAGCTCCACGCCCAGCGCCTCCAGGTGCAGCCGGGCCACTTCCTCGTCCAGCTTCTTGGGCAAGGTGTAGACCTGGCGCTCCAGACCGCCCTTGGCCAGCTCCATCTGCGCCAGGCACTGGTTGGTGAAGCTGCAGCTCATGACGAAGCTGGGGTGGCCGGTGGCGCAACCCAGATTGACCAGCCGCCCCTCGGCCAGGACGATGATCGCGCGCCCCGACTTCAGCGTCCACTTGTCCACCTGGGGCTTGATCTCCAGCTTGCGGCAGCCTGGGGTGGTCTCCAGGTAGTGCATGTCGATCTCGCTGTCGAAGTGGCCGATGTTGCAGACGATGGCCTCGTCCTTCATGCGCTCCATGTGGGCGCCGGTGATGACGCTGCAGTTGCCGGTGGCGGTGACGAAGATGTCGCCGGCCGGGGCCATGGCCTCCATGGTGGAGACCTCGTAGCCCTCCATGGCCGCCTGCAGGGCGCAGATGGGGTCGATCTCGGTGACGATCACCCTGGCGCCGAAGCCGCGCATGGACTGGGCGCAGCCCTTGCCCACGTCGCCATAGCCGCAAACGACCACCTTCTTGCCGGCGACCATGATGTCGGTGGCGCGCTTGATGCCGTCGGCGAGCGACTCGCGGCAGCCGTAAAGGTTGTCGAACTTGGACTTGGTCACCGAGTCGTTGACGTTGATGGCCGGGAAGAGCAGCCGCCCCTCGGCCTGCATCTGGTACAGACGGTGCACGCCGGTGGTCGTCTCCTCGGAGACGCCGCGGATGCGGGCGCTGGCGCGGGTCCAGCGCTGCGGGTCGCGGGCATGGGACGCGGCCAGGCGCTTCCAGACGACGGCCAGCTCCCGGTTCTCCGGTTTCTCGCGCAGCCGGGCGGGATCCTTCTCTATGGCTACGCCCTGGTGGACCAGCAGCGTGGCGTCGCCGCCGTCGTCGACGATCAGGTCAGGCCCCGAACCGTCGGGCCAGGTCAGCGCCTGCTCGGTGCACCACCAGTATTCCTCCAGGCTTTCGCCCTTCCAGGCGAAGACGGCGGCCGAGCCGGCCTTGGCGATGGCGGCAGCGGCGTGGTCCTGGGTGGAGAAGATGTTGCAGGAGGCCCAGCGCACGTCGGCGCCCAGCTCCACCAGGGTCTCGATGAGCATGGCCGTCTGGATGGTCATGTGCAGGCTTCCGGTCACCCGCAGCCCCTGCAGGGGCTTGAGCGGGCCGTACTTGGCGCGGATGGCCATCAGCCCCGGCATCTCGGCCCGGGCCAGGTCCATCTCCCGGCGGCCCCAGTCGGCCAGGGAGATGTCGGCGATCTTATAGGGAAGGTTGCGGTCGGTGTCGGCTGGTTTCATGCTTTTCTCCGGTTTTTTCATTTACCCAATTCTACTCGAAAACGCGGCAACGGACGATCGTGACGCGCCACGCGTGATGCGTGACGAGAAGCCGCAAATGGACGCCCCATTTCTTTCGTTCCCAGATTTCTGTCGCAAACACATTCTGTCATTGCTCGGCCAATCACGTGCATCGAGCGGTGAGCATTGGACGTGCATTTTTCCTGCCGCGTCACGCGTCAACCCCCTCGTCGGGGGCCTTCAGGGGCGTTACGCGTCACGTCTGCTCGGCTATTTCCTGGCCAGGGACTTGAGCTCCTTGACCTTGTCCAGCTTCTCCCAGGGGAACTCGCTGCGGCCGAAGTGGCCGTTGGAGGCGGTGGCCCTGTAGATCGGCCGCTTGAGCTTGAGATCGCGCAGGATGTCGCCGGGCTTGAGCGGGAACACCCTGCGGATCCAGGAGGTGATCTTCTCCTCATCGACGGCGCCGGTGCCGAAGGTGTTGACGTTGACCGAGACGGGCTCGGCCACGCCGATGGCGTAGGCCAGCTGCACCTCGCACTTCCTGGCCAGGCCGGCGGCCACGACGTTCTTGGCGATGTAGCGGGCAACGTAGGCGCCGGAGCGGTCAACCTTGCTGGGGTCCTTGCCCGAGAAGGCGCCGCCGCCGTGACGGCCCATGCCGCCGTAGGTGTCGACGATGATCTTGCGGCCGGTCAGGCCGGCGTCGGCGTAGGGCCCGCCGATGACGAACTTGCCGGTGGGATTGATGTAGTATTTTGTCTCCGCGGTGAGCCACCTGCCGCAGACCGGCTTGACCACGTGGCGGATGATGTCCTTCTCGATGCGGGCGTGGCCGACGCCGTCGTCGTGCTGGTTGGAGACCACCACGGCGGTGATGCGCCGGGGCTTGCCGCCCTCGTACTCCACGGTCACCTGGGCCTTGCCGTCGGGACCGAGGTAGGGGATGGTCCGGTTGCGGCGCACCTGGGCCAGGCGCGCGGTCAGCTTGTGGGCCATGGCGATCGGCAGGGGCATGAAGTTCTCGGTCTCGTTGGTGGCGTAGCCGAACATCATGCCCTGGTCGCCGGCGCCCTGCTCATGGCCGCGCGCGGCGTCGACGCCCTGGGCGATGTCGGGCGACTGCTCCTCGATGTGCACCAGCACCGCGCACGTTTCGTACTCGATGCCATAGCGCGATTTCGTGTAGCCGATCTCCTTCAGGGTCTGGCGCACGATGGACGGGATGTTGACGTAGGCCTTGGTCGTGAGCTCGCCGGCCACCAGCACCATGCCGGTCTTGGTCAGCGTCTCGATGGCCACGCGCGAATCGGGGTCCTGCGCCAGGCAGGCGTCGAGGATGCTGTCCGAGACCTGGTCGCACACCTTGTCCGGGTGCCCGGCGCACACCGATTCGGAAGTGAACAGGTATTTTCCTTTGATCATGTCGCCCTCCAGGGAGATCGATGGATTGGAAGAAGTTCAATCTTAACAAATGAGGCCATATATGTCAATGAAAAAAGTGACGCGTGACGCGTGACGCGTGACGCGAAACAGCAAGTGAAATCGCGTCACCCGAACATCAAGTTCTAGCTAAATTCCAAATTGCTGGATTCCAATGTCCCAAACGCAGGTCTGGGAAGAACTCTTGCTTCAGACATGGCGGTTTGGTGATGTGTTGGATTTTAATTGCACAAGTGAATGCAGCTGCTCGTCACGCGTTACGCGTCACGCGTCACGATAGCTCGGTTAATAGCCGATGGCGCAGCCGTCCTTCCTGGACTCGCTGGCGCCGATCAGCACCCGGCGCTCCTCGTCGATCCAGATGCCCTGGTAGCCGCCGAACTCGGAGGCGCTGCGGCCGACCCGGTGGCCGAGCCGGATCAGCTCGCGCACGACCTCCGGATCAACGCCGCTCTCGAGGAAGAGCGTGCCGCCGTCCGTCATCCGCGAGCCGTCGGGCTCGGAGGAGCCGACATGGTGGAAGCGCGGGGCGTCGCCGGCCTCCTGTACGTTCATGGCGAAGTCGATGATGTTGCACAGCACCTGCACGTGCCCCTGCGGCTGCATGTCGCCGCCCATGACGCCGAAGGAGAACACGGGGCGGCCGTTGCGGGTGACGAAGCCGGGGATGATGGTGTGGAACGGCCGCTTGCCCGGGGCCAGGGCGTTGGCGTGGGCCGGGTCCTCGACGTTGAACAGGGCGCCGCGGTCCTGCAGGCAGAAGCCGAGCCCGTCGGGCACCATGCCCGAGCCGAAGCCGACGTAGTTGCTCTGGATGAGCGAGACGGCGTTGAAGTCCCTGTCGACCACGGTCAGGTAAACGGTGTCCCCCCGGCGCAGGCCGGGGTCGCCGGCCGGGAGCTCGCGGCTGGCGCGCCGGGGATCGAAGAGCTCCAGGCGCCGGGCGGCGTATTCCGCGGTCAGCAGGGCGGAATAGTCGCGGGGGGCGAAGCGCGGGTCGGCGTAGTGGCGGGCGCGGTCCTCGTAGGCGAGCTTCTTGGCCTCGACCAGCAGGTGCAGGTAGGCGGCCGAGTTGTGGCCCAGCGACTTCAGATCGAAGCGTTCGAGCATGCGCAGCATCTGCAGCACCGCCAGCCCCTGGCCGTTGGGCGGCAGCTCCCAGACGTCGTAGCCGCGGTAGCCGACGCTCAGCGGCTCCAGCCACTCGGGCGCGAAGCTGGCGAAGTCCTCGCGCGAAAAGAAGCCGCCGACCTTCTCGGAGTAGGCGACGATCCGGCGGGCGATCTCGCCGCGGTAGAAGGCGTCGTGGCCGCCGGCGGCGATGAGCCGGTAGGAGGCGGCGAGGTCGGGATTGCGGAACACGTCGCCCTTGCGCGGCGCCCGGCCGCCCGGGGCATAGAGCTTCTGGAAATTCTCGTAGCCCGCGAACGCCTGCACCGA
Organism: Acidobacteriota bacterium; assembly: GCA_022711715.1. GTDB lineage: Bacteria > Acidobacteriota > Aminicenantia > UBA2199 > UBA2199 > UBA2199. Next base: position 4,691 of record JAKLEC010000023.1, on the reverse strand, counting down.
ACGCTGCCAGTAGAATGCGATCAGTTCCGACAGCGGGAAGCCTTCCTCGGCGTAGCGAACCGCCGGCGCCAGGACATCGCGCATGGGCAGGCGGCCGAATTTCCCGTGCAGGGCGCACCAGCCGGCGGCGCAGCCGGGGACGGTCCAGGGCAGGGGACCGGTCTCCGGCACGCGGCGGATCCCCCGCTCCTGGAAATGAGCGAGGGTGAGCGCCCGCGGCGCCGGCCCACTGGAATTGAGCCCATAGAGCTTGCCGGCCCGGTTGTCCCAGACGATGGCGAACAGGTCGCCGCCGATGCCCGCGCCCGAAGGCTCCATCAGTCCCAGGGCGGCGTTGACGGCGATGGCGGCGTCGACGGCGCTGCCGCCCCGCTTCAGGATGTCGATGCCGACCTGCGCCGCCAGGGGCTGGCTGGCGGCCACCATGCCGTGGCGTCCGATGACCTCGGAGCGGCTGGCGGTCAGGCGGCCGGTCAAGCGGTCACCGGCCAGCGCGGTGAGCGCGGCGAGCGGAGCAAGCACCGGCAGGACGAGCCATGCCGCCACCGGGAACTGGATTCGTCTCATGTTGCCTCCATGCCATGCCCCCATTATAGGATTCCGGGAATGATGCTGCAAACCCCCTCTCCCGCCGGCGGCGAAGCTGCCGCCCAGATCCGCGAGGCCTTGCCTGCCTCGCGATCTGGGATTGAATGGCCTCCGGGGCTTCGTCTCGGAGGCGGAACTACCGCCCAGATCCGCGAGGCCTTGCCTGCCTCGCGATCTGGGATTGAATAGCCTCCGGGGCTTCGGCCCGTTCGGATGATATTCTTTTCCCCGACCCATGGGGCATCCTGGCCCCACGGTCGGGGCTGACTGCCTCCGGGGCTTCGTCCCGGCGGCTGGATAAAAATTCACGGTTGTGGTATGTACGGATTCAGATCATTCCGCGCAGGAGGTGGAGGATGAAACGCACGAGTCGAGTCACCTGGGTGGTCGTGTCATGGGTCGCGGTCCTGCTGGCCGTTGCCTGCGCCGTGAACCCCGTCAGCGGCAAGAAGGAGCTGATGCTGTTCTCGGAGCAGCAGGAGATCGCCATGGGGCAGGAGACCGACCAGGCGATCCGTCAGCAGTACGGCATCTATCCCGATAAGGAGCTGAACGAATACGTCGACCGCATCGGCCAGGGCATGGTGCCCAATTCCCACCGCCCCAAGTTGAAGCACCATTTCGCGGTCCTGGACACGCCCGTGGTCAACGCCTTTGCCGCTCCCGGCGGCTACATCTACGTCACCCGCGGCATCCTGGCGCTGATGAACAGCGAGGCCGAGCTGGCGGCGGTGCTGGGCCACGAGATGGGCCACGTCGCCGCCCGCCACTCCATGGCGCAGATGAGCGGCCAGATGCTGGCCCAGATCGGGCTGGTCGTCGGCAGCATCGTCAGCAAGGATATCCGCAAGTTCGCCGGCCTGGCCAGCATCGCCACCCAGCTGCTTTTCCTCAAGTTCAGCCGCAGCGACGAGTACCAGGCCGACGCCCTGGGCATCCGCTATGCGCGGGCGGCCCAGTACTCGCCGGGTGAGATGCTGCGCTTTTTCTCCGCCCTGGAGAACATGAGCGCCGAGTCGAGCAGCCAGCGCATCCCCACCTTCCTGTCGACCCACCCCATGACCAAGGACCGCATCGCCAAGGTCAAGGAGCAGGTTTCCAGCGCCGACGTCCGCCTGGCCGTAAAGCGGAACGACTACCTGCAGCGGATCGATGGCATGGTGTACGGCGACAACCCCCGCCAGGGCTTCGTCGAGACCGGGGTCTTCTACCACCCGGAAATGGCCTTCCAGTTCGACGTGCCCAACGGCTGGGCCGTGGAGAACACGCCCATGCAGGTCGTTGTCGGCGAAAAGGAGGGACGGGCGGCCCTGCTCCTGCAAGCCGAGACCAGCGGCCAGGATCTCGATGCCTATCTGCAGGCCAAGGCCAAGGGTTTGGAACAGGCCAAGCTGCTGAGGACGGCGGGCGAGGCGGTCAACGGATTCACGGCCCGCCATGCCTGGTTCCAGGTTCCCCAGCAGGAGGGCGAGCCGCTCGCCGTCCGCCTGTCATGCATCCGCAAGGGCGGCCTGGTCTATTCATTCGTGGCCCTCAGCACCTACAGCACGGCCAATTCCTTCCACCCCGTGCTGGGGCGCTCCATCGAGTCATTCCGCGCCGTGCGCGATCCCAAGATCCTCAACCGCGGGCCCGAGCGCCTGTCGGTGATGCATCCTGACGGCCGGCAGACGTTCCAGACGCTGCTGACCCATGCCGGCGTCGACCGCTCGCACTGGAAGCAGCTGTCGGTCTTCAATTCGCTTTCCCTGGATGCGGTCCCCGAGGCGAGTACGCTGGTCAAGATGCTGCGCTGACGACGGGGGCCGGCCGCCCTGTCCCAAATTGGGACAGGGCGGCGCCGTTTATTGAGCCCCTATGGCCTTCTCAGAAAGCTGCTGACGCTGTCCCAAATTGGGACATGGATGGGTTCATAAAAAGCCCAAATGCAGAGGGCTTTTCGGCCTCGCAGCCGCCTGCCGTGTCCTATTATGGGACAGGGCGGGTCTGGGAATGCCACTTCACAACGCTGCCTTGCTGAGAATTCCCTTGCCGGCGCGGTAATGAACCGGACGTTGACGGATGGCACCCCGTTTGCTTTGCAATTTGAATGAACCGCCAAGGGATGTCCCCATGAACGGCTGCCTGGAAAAAGCCGGTCTGCAGCCGGCGATCCGCGGCAAGATCGCCGATCTGCTCGACTACCCGGTGGCGCGCGCGCGCGTGGTCCTGTGCGGATCCAAGCTGGGGCGAAGGCTCTCCACCCTGACCGGCCTGGAGGGGACATTCCTGTTCAACCGCATCCCTCCCGGCGTCTATACCCTGGAGGTGAACTGCACGAACTTCAGCAAGCTGGTGCAGCGGGGCATCGCCGTTCAGGAGCATGCCATCACCGGCCTGGACATGCGCATGGACATGCAGGAAGATTCGCGCACGCTCCGCCTGCGCTCGCTCAGCCTGCAATACGTCGGCGGCGAATCGCCGGCCGGCACCGACAGCGGGCCGGAGGCGCTCCAACTCCTGCTGCGCGAGGCGGTCGACGGGCTGCGGCTGGAGCGGGCGCTGTTCGCCCCGCCCGGCCAGGGGACGGTCGGCCGCAGGCTGGGCGTCGAGTTCGGCCTCTTCCAGGGGCTGCGCAACGAGATCATGTCCCGGCTGCTGGAGAGGAAGATCGATCTGTTCCCGGCGGAGCGGATCGGACTGGCCCTGCGCGCCGAGCTGCAGGCGCCAGGATGCCTGGTCCTGCCCCTGACCCTGCCGCGGATGGAGGTCGAGGGCGCCCGCTACCTGGAGTGGCGCTGGCAGCTGATGCCGCAGGCGGCCGGCAGCGGGGCCATCCGCCTGGTCGTGGACCTGGCCGCGGATTTCGACGGCCGGCTCCAGCTCGAAAGGCGCCTGTTCGAGATCGAGCGCGCGATCGCCTTCCAGCTGCCCTTCCTGAAGCGGGTGCGGCGCCTGTGGGGATGAAGCGGACTTGCCGCGATCGGATTCCGGACGCATTTACATATCAAGGAGGTATGGCATGAAGCACAAGATCATCAAATGGCTCCTGGGCATCACCTTGGTCCTGGCGGGCATCGTCTGCCTGCACGCGGTCATCGTACTGAACGATCCGTACGCGCCATTCAAGGGAAGGACAAGCGCCCAGGTAGGCGACATGATCACCGACGGCGCGTCGGAGCTCCTGCAGTCGGCCGCCGACGCCTTCCTGTTCCTCAACGAGATGGAGGTCGCCGACCGCGACGGCCTGAACGTCAACGCCGCGCTGCAGCGGGTCGACCTGGCCGCGGCCCGGGTGGAGCAGGCGCTGCGCCTCTTCCGCGAAATCATCGTCTCCGGCCGCGAGGCCGGCTACGAGTCCCGGCGCATCAGCAAGCTGCGCGGCTTCGATTACAGCCGATTCGCCGAGGAGAACGGGTTGAACCGGGAAGTGATGGGCGAGGTCTCCAACCTGCTGGGCAAGGGCAACGTGCTGGGCTTCTACCACCGCCACGCCAGCAACCTCCAGGAGCTGCTGGCCACCCTGCAGCGCATCCGCGCTGACCTGCTGGCCGGCAAGCGCTCGGACAACGGCGTGCTCTGGTCGCTGCTGCAGCAGTACAACAAGACGCTGCTTTTCGGCAACTACGCTTCATTGATCTTCTACAAGATCTGACGCGGACGTCCAGGCGGTCGCGCGCCCGCGCCGGTTACCGGGCGCCTGTTCCTTTCTCCCCGGATCTGCTATGATGAACCATGCTCGCTTTTTTGCGCTTTGAGGGCAGGAGGATCTTCGGCGAACGGAAAAACGCGTTTTTTTTCGGATTCATCGCCCTTTTCGCCGCCTATTTCTGCTGGTCGGGGCTGAACGAGTTCCGCGGCTTCCAGCGCGACAAGAGTTTTTTCATCAGTTTCGAGAAAGAGAAGGCCGCCCAATATGCGACCTATGCACAGTACGGGGGCTTCGGCTTCCGGCTGCTCTATGAAGCGTCGCCGTTGAGCCTGTTTTTCGTCAACAGCAACGTCCTGCAGGACGTGGAGAGCAACATCGACGGCTTCGAGATCATCAAGGTCGAACGCTCTCTGAAGGGCAACCGCCTTTTCCTCAATCGCGGGTATTTCAAGGATTTCGCGGGCATCCTGTT
>JAKLEC010000022.1 GCA_022711715.1 Acidobacteriota bacterium | reverse complement strand
TCGGCGGCAACGCCATGCTGGAGGCCGGCGAAAAGGGCACGGCCAGGGAACAGTACCGCAACGCCCAGAAGGCGGCCCAGCTCATGGTCGAGATCGTGCGCAAGGGCTACGAGCTGATCATCGTGCATGGCAACGGCCCGCAGGTGGGCAACCTGCTGCTGCAGATGGAGGCCGCGGCCAACACCATCCCCGCCTTCCCCCTCGACGTCTGCGACGCCATGACCGAGGGCAGCATGGGCTACATGCTGGAGCGCGCCGTGCTCAACGAGCTGCGCAAGCGCTCCATCGACAAGGAGGTGGCCACGGTGCTGACCCAGGTGGTGGTCGACCGCGAGGACAAGGCGTTCCTGCACCCCACCAAGCCCATCGGCCCCTTCTACAACGCCTTCCGCGCCGCCCAGCTGAAGCGCGAGAACAAGTGGCAGATGGTCGAGGACGCCGGCCGCGGCTTCCGCCGCGTCGTGCCCTCGCCGCTGCCCATCGACATCATCCCCAAGCGCGCCATCCGCGCCCTGGTGGAGCGCGGCGTGGTGACCATCGCCGCCGGCGGCGGCGGCATCCCCGTCTTCATCAACTCCTCGGGGCTGGTGGAGGGGGTGGAGGCGGTCATCGACAAGGACCACGCCTCGGCGCTGATCGCCCGCGAGGCGCGCGCCGAACTGTTCATCATCCTCACCGGCGTCGACCGCGTGTGGGAGAATTTCGGCAAGGAGAACGCCCGCCCCATCGCGCGCATGGACGTCGAGCAGGCGCGGCGCATGCTGGAGGCGGGGCAGTTCCCGCCCGGCTCGATGGGGCCCAAGATCGTCGCCGCCATCGACTACATCAACGGCGGCGGGCACGAGGTGATGATCACCTCGGCCGAGAAGCTGAAGGCGGCCCTGGCCGGCCGCTCGGGCACCATCATCCACCGCCGCCGCGGCGGCCACGATGCCGCCGCCAAGGCCAGCAAGGGAGAATAAGCGCATGGAAAACAAGAGCGAAGCGTTCCTGGACATCGCCCCCGCCGACATGGAGTTCGTCCGCGAGTTCCTCAAGGACAAAAAGCAGCCGCTGGAGTTCGAGGACCTGCTCTACCAGGCGGCGCTGTTCAAGACGCGCGAGGACCGCAAGAGTCTGGTCAAGGTCTACCACCCGGCGTGCGAGTACCAGGCCGGCGACCTGATCTACAAGGAGTACCCGGGCCAGCTGCCGGTGGGCAACAAGAAGTACATCGCCGTCGGGGAAGGGGTCATCCTCAAGGTCGAGGAGGCGCGCAACCGCGCCGGCCGCGACGAGATCCGCCTCAGCTACGAGGGCACCTCCGAGTTCCGCCGCTACACCGAGTACCTGCTGAAGCAGAAGATCGAGCTGCTGCTGCCGCACAAGGAGGAGGCGCCGCCGCGCCCGGCCGAGTTCATCGGCGCCGACCTCGACCCGCGCCAGACCCAGTCGCCGCTGATCGAGCGCGACTTCAACCTGCTGCGCAAGAAGCTGGTCACCGCCCTGAACAAGGAGGCGGCCATCGCCTTCATCAACGGCAAGGTGATGCTCAAGGAGAACCTGCGGCCCATCGCCCCCGAGGTGTTCAACGCCATCCGCGAGTTCCTCAAGGGCCGCCAGGAGTCGGAGAGCACCGAGTTCTTCGCCGAGAACTTCGCCAAGGTCGCCCCCGGCGCGCCCGACTTCGCCGCCACCTGCTTCGCCCTCAACTTCATCATGACCACGCAGTACAAGATCGACCTGCAGCAGACCAGCGGCGAGGGCTGGGGCAAATGGCACCTGATCTCCTCCCTCTACCACCTGCGCCGCAATCAGCTGGTCAGCGAGCCCAACCCCTTCCTGGCCAGGGCCGAGTACGGCGACCGCAAAAGCCTGCCGCAGAAGCGCAAGAAGTTCGAGGAGCAGATCTTCACCGAGGGCGAGACGCGCTACTTCCTGACCGAGCGCGAGGTCGCCTCGGGCGCCGTGCGCCTGAAGCCCGGCCTCTACCGCTTCGGCGACGTCATCGAGTTCGCCGCCGTCGACACCGCCAGCCACAAGACGCACACCCTCTACCACTACCCGGACGAGAACCTGCTGCTGGGCTTCGACAAGGTCTTCGAGGCCTACAAGGCGCTGCAGGGGACGACGCTGGTCTTCGAGCAGACCGGCGCCGGCGAGTTCCAGTTCTCCGTCAAGACCACCAAGAAGGGCGCCATCACCGACCGCATCGTCTACGACGCCGAGCGCCGGGTCTTCGTCCCCAACGGCGAGAAGGTGGCTTCGACGGTCGCCCCCAACAAGTCCATCTTCCTGGAGACCGAGGTCTTCCAGACCCTGGCCGACCGCATCGAGGAGTTCCGCAAGGCGGAGAGCTACAACAAGCTCTTCCACAAGGTGTTCCTGGAGTTCGGCAACCGCGAGAAGAACTACGAGATCCACATCCTGCGCCTCTACCACATCCTGGACCTGATCGCCCCGGTCGACCTGCGCACCGTCGAGGACATCATCCTCAGCAACCCCGAGTTCATCCCGGCCGAAAAGCTGGCCGGCGTCTTCTACCTCGACTCCGACTCCGTGGTCGAGCTCGAGGAGGAGGAGAAGCTGCGCCGCCAGGGGCTGATCGAGGAGCAGAAGCGCCGGCGCGAGGAGTCGCGCCGCCTGCAGCAGGACGAGGAGCTCAAGGCCAAGGAGGAGATCCGCCTGCTGCGCGAGGAACGGCGGCGCAAGCGCGAAGAGGAGATGTGGCAGAAGGAGAAGCTGCGCCAGGAGAAGGAGCAGCAGCGCCGCGCCGAGGCCGCCTATGCCGCCCAGGAGGCCGCCGCCCCGGCCGCGCGCAAGCCTTTCGCCAGGGAGGAGCCCGCCCGCGCGGCGACGCCGTTCGCGGCCGCCGCCAAGCCCGAGCCGGCCAAGAAGGCCAAGAAGAAGCTCGAGCCCGAGAAGCCGGTCAAGACCGCCAGGAAGGGGCAGAAGAAGATCCTCGAGGAGAAGATCGAGCTCGACGAGATCAAGAAGCAGATCCTCACCGAGGACCTGATCCGCGATGCCGCCGAGCGCGAGGCCGCCTCGCGCAAGGAGCCGGTCAAGGAGGTCAAGGTCGCCTACAAGGACGAGGGGGCCTTCGGCGGCGTCTTCGCCAACGTGCTCGACCAGATCGTCAAGAAGGAGGAGCCCGCGGCGGAGAAGGAAGGCAAGAAGGGGAAGAAGGCCGCAGGCGCGGCCAAGAAGAAGACCGGGGAGTGATGAAGGTCCTGCTCAACGCCTGGATGCGGGAGATCGACCGCGCCGCGATCTCCGGGCGCGGCATCCCGGCCATTGAGCTGATGGAGAACGCCGCCGCCGCCTGCAGCGCCTGGTTCGCCGATTCCTTCCCGCGCAACCGCACCCCCGTCTGCCTGGTGCTGGCCGGCAAGGGCAACAACGGCGGCGACGGCCTGGCCGCCGCCCGCCTGCTGCGCGAGCGCGGCTACGAGGTCCGCGTCATGCTGCTGGCCCGCCCCGCCGACCTCGGCCCGGAGCCGCGGGCCAACTACGAGCAGCTGCGCGAGGCGGGAGCCGCCCCCGTCCCCGCTGCCTCGGCCGCCGCCGTGCACAAGGTCCTGCGCGAGTGCGACCCCCGCGAGGCCTTCCTGGTCGACGCCGTCTTCGGCACCGGCCTGGACAAGCCGGTGACGGACGGGCTGTTCGCCGAGGTCTTCCAGGCCGTCAACCGCTCGGGCCTGCCGGTGGCCGCCATCGACATCCCATCGGGACTGGGCGAGGGCTTCCCCCCCGATGCCGGCTTCCATCTCCGCGCCCGGGTCACTGCCGCCTTGCACGCGCTGAAGTGGGCCCACCTGCAGCCCGACGGCAGCCCCGACTGCGGCCGCATCCGCGTGCTGGACATCGGCATCCCGTCCGGCCTGGACGACCGCGACGAGTACTTCATCCGCCTGACCGGGCCGGCCGACTTCGCCGGGCTGCTGGCCCGCCGGCCGCGCGCGGCGCACAAGGGAGAGTTCGGGCACGCCCTGGTCGTCGCCGGCTCGGCCGACAAGCCGGGCGCCGGCATCCTGGCCTCCTTCGCCGCCCTGCGCGCCGGCGCCGGGCTCTGCACCGCCGCCGTGCCGCCGCAGAACCGCGACCTCTCGGTGCTGGCCCACCCGGAGGTGATGACCCTGCCCTTCAGGAAGCCGGAGGAGATCGCCGCGCGGCTCGACGGCTTCTCCTGCGTGCTGGCCGGTCCGGGGCTGGGCGAAAGCCCCGACACGCTGCGCACCGTGGCCATGCTGCTGCAGCGGGCCAAGGCGCCGCTGGTCCTCGACGCCGACGCGCTGAACGTCCTGCGGGACCAGCCCGGCCGGCTGCGCGGGCGCCTGCAGCGGCCGCTGGTGCTGACGCCGCACCCCGGCGAGTTCGCCCGCCTGACCGGGCGTTCCGTCCGCGAGGTGCAGGACGACCGGCTGAACCTGGCCCGGGAGTTCGCCCGGGAGCACGGGATCTACCTGGTGCTCAAGGGTCACCACACGCTGGCCGTTTCCCCGCGCGGGCGCGTGTGGGTCAACCAAACCGGCAACCCGGGCATGGCCACGGCCGGCAGCGGCGACGTCCTGGCCGGCATGATCGCCGGGCTCATCGCCCAGCATTACCCGCGCCAGCCCATGGACGTCATCGTGGCCGCGGCGGTCTTCCTGCACGGCTTCGCCGGCGACCTGGCCGCCCGCGAGGTCGGCGAGACGGCGCTGACCGCCGGCGACATCACCCGCTTCATTCCCAAGGCGTTCCTGAAGGCCCATGGATTTCACTCTCCTTTCCTCGCTTCCTGAGGAGACCCGGGCCAGCGGCGAACGCCTGGGCCGGCAGCTGCGCGGCGACGAGGTCGTCCTCGTCAGCGGCGGGTTGGGCGCGGGCAAGACCGTCTTCGTCAAGGGACTGGCCGCCGGCCTGGACATCCCCGGCGAGGAGGTGGTCAGCCCCTCCTACGTGCTGATGAACGTCTATGCCGGCCGGCACGACCTCTACCACTTCGACCTGTACCGCCTGGGCGCGCTGCCCGGCGCCCTGGAGAGCCCCCTCGACGAGTGCATCGGCCGCGGCGTGCTGGCGGTGGAGTGGGCGCAGTACCTCGACGGCTCCTACTTCGCCCTGCCGCAGGCGGTCGCCGTCGAGATCGCCGAGGAAGGCGGCGGCCGGCGGCGCGTCACCGTGCGCAGCGCCCTGGCGCACATCGGGCCGGGATGAAGACCATCTACCTCATCCGCCACGGCGAGACCCAGGCCAACCGCGACGGCGTCTTCCGCGGCCGCGGCGAGGTGCCGCTCAGCGAGGCCGGGCTGCGCCAGGCCCGGGAGCTGCGCGCCCGCTTCGCCGGCCTGGGCGTGGAACGCGTCCTCGCGTCGCCGCTGAAGCGGGCCATGCAGACGGCGGCGGCCTGTTTCCCCGGCGCCGCGGTCGAGGCCCAGGAACTGGTCAACAACCTCGACCTGGGACGCTGGGCGGGCCGGCGCAAGAAGGAGATCGCCGCCGAGGAGCCGGAGCTGTGGCGGCGCTGGCTCGAGGAGCCCGAGGGCATGGCCTTCCCGGGCGGCGAGTCGCTGGCGGCGGTGCGCGGCCGCGCCGCCGCCTGCAACCGCCTGCTGGAGGATGCGCCCGAGCGGCAGATCGCCGTGGTCAGCCACCGCTCGGTCATCAAGGCGCTGCTGGCCGAGGCCCTGAGGCTGGGGGAAAAATGGTTCTGGGCCTTCCACTTGGACAACGCCTCGGTGACCGTGCTCCTGCACGACGAGGTGCGCGGCTTCGTGCTGGCCAAGCTGAACGAGACGTCGCACCTGAGCGAAACTGTGTTCGAATGGGATTAGCAGGGCTTGAAGAACGGGGCTCGGCGTAGGGCGTACGGCGTAAGGCGTACGGCAGAGGTTCCACCACCTTCACCTGCCAACAAAACCTCCCAGTCTGCCGAGGTACCACGCTGCCGGCCCCGCACATGGGCGGCGTCCCCGAGGAGCGTCAGCTCCGAGTGGGATACCACGTGCAAGTTCAGAACCGAAAAACCTCCCAGTCCGTCTAGGTACCACGCTGCCGGCCCCGCACAGGGGCGGTGTCCCCGAGGAGCGTCAGCTCCGAGTGGGATACCACGTTCCATGTTAGAAAGCATTTTCTTTTTCTGGCTTTCAACGTAGTACATGGAACATGGGACGTGGAACCTTGAAGGACCGTCGTACTGAAAGCCGCTGACCAGTTCTAATCGTTCTGTTTCTGCAGTGGAACCTTGAAGGACCGTCGTGCTGCAGGCCGCTGGCCAGTTCCAATTTCATTTGTTTAGTTCAGTGAGTTCTTATGTCGCTTGTTGCAAGTCCGGCCGCGGATTGCTACACTGAGAGCAATCGAGCCATAGGAGGTGCCCCATGTCCGTCGCCCGTGTCACCGAGATCAAGTCGTCCTCGGCCAAGAGTTTCGACGACGCCATCCGCAGCGGCGTTGCCCGCGCCAACAAGACGCTGAAGAACGTCAAGTCGGCCTGGATTCAGAACCAGGAGGTTCTGCTGGACAACAAAGGCCGGGTCGCCGAGTACCGCGTGCAGATGAAGGTCACCTTCATCCTGAAGAGCTAGACGCACCCCGGCACGCCATCCATGCGCAGCGGCGCCCAGCGCCTGGCCGCCTGGCTGGGACCCCTGCTTTTCCTGCCCTGTCTGCTGTTTCCGCAGGCGGGCCCGGCGGCGATCGATCCGGCGGGCATGACCGTCGAGGCGCGCTTCGCCCCGCCGGCCGGCTTTGCGCGCGAGCCCGCCGCGGCGGACAGCTTTGCCGCCTTCCTGCGCCGGCTGCCGCTGAAGGCGCACGGCGAGTCGGTCCGCCTCTACGACGGCCGGATCAAGGCGGCCGCCGGCGTCTACGCCGCCGTCGTCGACCTGCCGATCGGCCGCCGCGATCTGCACCAGTGCGCCGATGCCGTCATGCGCCTGCGCGCCGAGTTCCTGTTCGCGCAGCGGCGCTTCGACGAGATCCGCTTCCGCTTCGCCAACGGTTTTTCGGCCGAGTATTCCCGCTGGCGCCGCGGCGGGCGCATCGCCGTGAGCGGCCGCTCGGCGCGCTGGACCGCGGGCGGGGAGCCCGGCGACGGCCGGCGCTCCTTCTGGCGCTACCTGGAAACGGTCTTCGCTTACGCCGGCACGGCGTCGCTGGCCCGTGAGCTGGCGCCGGCGTCCGCCGGCGTCCCCGACCCGGGCGACATTTTCATCCAGCCCGGGCACCCGGGCCATGCCGTGATCGTCGTCGATGCCGCAGTCGATCGCGCTTCCGGGCGGCGGGTGTTCCTCCTGGCCCAGAGCTACATGCCGGCGCAGGAGATCCAGATACTGGAGAACCCCAGCGATCCCCGGCTGAGCCCCTGGTACTCGGCCGCGTTCGGCGATGTCCTGGTCACGCCGGAGTGGACGTTCCGTGCCGCGGACCGCATGCGATTTCAGGAAGAGTAGACGAACAAACTCGAACTTTCGTGACGCGTAACGCGTGATGCGTGACGAGTGAGAGACACTGCCAATCCCCAAAACCAGAGTCAAGGTCAAGTCTCGTTGATGGTTTTCTTTATCGTAACTATTACCCGGAGCGATCTTTCTTCATGCTCTCGTTCTCTTCATGGCCTATCGATTTTTGAATCCTTTTAAATAGAGGGCGAGGAAAATCTTCCGCGTCACGCGTCACGCGTTACGCGTCACGATTGGTCGAGCACTTGCCGGACCGCCTGGGCCAGCTCCTGCGACGTGAAGGGCTTGGCCAGGAAGCGGGCGCCCTCGCCGGCGCCGCCGGCCCTGACCGCGCTTTCGGGATGTCCTGACATGAAAATCGCCTTCAGCCCGGCGATCCGCCGGCGCGCCTGCTCCACCAGCGTCGTGCCGGTCATGTCGGGCAGGATCATGTCGGTCAGCAGCAGGTCGAAGCCGTAGGCGGACAGGGCGGCGGCGCCGTCGCCGGCCGTCTGCACGCGGTAGCCCAGGCTCGAGAGGACCAGCTGGATGAAGTCCAGCACCATGGCATCGTCCTCCACCACCAGCACCGTCTCTGTCCCGCCGGGCAGCTCTCCGGGCCGCGCCTCGGCCTCGGCGGCGGCGCGGGAGAGGAGCCCGCTGGCCGGGAAATAGACGCTCATCACTGTGCCCCGGCCGGGTTCGGAGCGCACTTCGATCGAGCCGCCGTTCTGCTGCACCGCCCCGTAGACCGAGGCCAGCCCCAGCCCCGTGCCCTGGCCCAGCGGCTTGGTGGTGAAGAAGGGGTCGAAGATGCGGTGCAGGTCGGCCTCGGGGATGCCGTTGCCGGTGTCGGCCATGGCCAGCACGACGTACTCGCCCGGCTTCATGACCGGGCTCACCGCCGGCGGCGGGGTGGACACGCGCTGGCGGCGCGTCTCGATGGTCAGCGTGCCGCCGTCGGGCATGGCGTCGCGGGCGTTGACGGCCAGGTTGATCACGATCTGCTCGATCTGCCCCGGGTCGGCCATGATCGGGCCGATGGCCGGCCCCAGCTTCAGGACGGGGCGCACGCCCTCGCCGAGAAGGCGCTCCAGCAGGCCGACGATCTTCTCGATGTGCTGGTTGAGGTCGATGGGCCGCGGCTCGATCTCCTGGCGGCGCGAGAAGGTCAGCAGCTGGCGGGTGAGCGCCGCGGCGCTGTCGGCGGCGCGCATGATGTCCTTCAGCCGGGCGGCGGCCGGGCCAGCGGGGTCCACCTTGGCCAGCGCCAGGCCGGCGTTGCCCATCACGGTGGTCAGCAGGTTGTTGAAGTCGTGGGCCACGCCGCCGGCCAGGCGCCCCACCGATTCCATCTTCTGGGCGTGGAGCAGCTGCGCCTGCAGCCTCACCATCTCCTCCTGCTGGCGGCGGCGCTCGGACAGCTCGCGCGCCATCCCCTCGAGGGCGCGCTGGCTGATGAGGAAGGAGGTGAAGGAGGCGAGGGTGATGAAGACGATGGCCACGGCGTTGTCGGCGAAATACTCCATGGAGCGGAAGAACGGCAGGCGCAGCTGGTGCCGGGCGTAGAGCAGGAACAGCGCCAGGATGGCCATGTTGACCGCGCCGTAGATGAGGATGACCCGCTTGCGCCGGACAACCAGCAGCGGCGTCAGCGTGAGCAGCCCCAGCACGAAGGCGATGGTGTCCAGCCGCGACAGCTCGCCGGTGCGGTCCACGAACATGATGATCCAGGTCACCAGCAGCGCGGTGGAGAGCAGCAGGTGCGCCGACAGGGAGAAGCGGCCGCGCAGCAGCAGGAAGAGGAACGCCGCCAGCGGCAGCAGAGCCAGAGCCTCGGGGACGAGGATCGTCAGGTCGAGGCGGTAGCCCAGGTCGGGATTGTTCAGGTGCGAGCAGGCGCTGTAGCCGATGGCGACGGGGATGATCAGCATGACCAGCAGGTGGAGCAGGAAGACGAACTTGGCTTTCATGCGGATGACGGGATCGGCGCCCTCGTAGCGGCGCACGGCCCGGTCCAGCATTCCCTTCAGCATGCCTCTCTTCCCGTTCCTCCCGGATCAGTTCCTGGATTATAGCGCATGGAATCATCAATAGCAAAGTGAAAAGTGAAAGGTGAAAAGTGAAAAGTGAAAGAGGTGGGTCTCTCAGGGCAGGAAGCGCTTCCCGTAATTTCAAAAGGAACGCCCGCTGGAACGCCGGTGCCGGCAGGCCCATCTTTCACTTTCTTTCGTCCCATTCACGCTCTTTAGGCTCTTTCACTGATCCCATCTTGACATTCAACGCCGGAAGGCATAAAAATCGCAGCGGCCACTTCATCCAAGGAGAAAACATGAAAAAGTTCGCCCTGCTATTGATCGCGGTCATGACCCTTGCCGCGGGCCTGCCCGCCCAGCAGAAGGACAGCGGCCAGTGCAAGGACCACCCCGCCTTCACGCGCATGCCCGGCTACTGGATCTATTCCTGCCAGCAGCGGCAGTTCGATTCCCACGCCTTCACGGTCGGCAAGGGGAAGACCGAGGCGGTGGAGGGGCAGTACTGGATGATCGCCTACCGGCCGCAGAACACGATGACCGCCAAGCCCAGCGAGCTGCAGATCCAGCGCAACTTCGAGAATGCTGTGCAGAAGCAGGGCGGGAAGGTCCTGTGGAGCGAGAAGGGCCGGAGCACCTTCCAGCTGGCCGGCCCCGGCGTCGAGATCTGGGCCGAGCTGCGCACCGACTTCACCAGCGGCTACCTCCTGTTCATCGTGCAGAAGCAGGACATGGCCCAGGACATCGTCGCCGACGCCGCGGCCATGGGCAACGACCTCGCCGCCACCGGCCACGTGGCTGTCTATGGCATTTATTTCGACTCCGGCAAGTCCGTGATCAAGCCCGAGTCGGCCCAGGCCATCGGCGAGATCGCCAAGCTGCTCAAGGGCCAGCCGGCGCTCAAGCTCTTCGTTGTCGGCCACACCGACAACGAGGGCACCATCGAGGGCAACCTCGCCCTGTCGCAGCAGCGCGCCGAGGCGGTGCTCAAGGCGCTGACAGGCGAGCACGGCATCGCGCCGGTCCGGCTGCGCGCCCACGGCTGCGGCCAGTTCGCCCCGGTCGCCGGCAACGACAGCGACGCCGGCCGCGCCAAGAACCGCCGCGTCGAGCTGGTCAAGCCGTAGCGGAGACCAGTGAAGGAGCACGGAAGAAAGTGAAAGAGTAAGGGTTCCCCGGGCCGCGATCTGTTTCGGGTTGCTCGAAAACCAGGCGGATATTCGCAGGTCTTGTCCCTCTTCCGACTCTTTCACTTTTCACTCGTGCTTCAACCCGGCGCTTGCAAATCGCGATGTCGGCTTGGTAGAATCTTCCCGAAACCGGGCGGATTTCCATGGCCCATCCGCAAGCGAGGGGCGAGGAGGCACGAATGGCACGAGTTGACAGGGTCGGAGGGATCTCCAGGGCGGCCGGCGTCCTGGCTGCCTGCGTCGTCATCATGAGGCTGGCCGCTCCTGCCGGTCCGGTCGCGCAGGAGGAGGAGAAGATCGGCGGCTGGGGTGGAGCCAATCTGCGCGTGCAGATGAACGAGGAAAGCGACCGCCAGCTGAACGGAAAACTGGGACCGGCCCTGCTGCGGACGATCGCCTCGCGGCGGTTCGTGCCCTGGGAGAAGAGCGTGGTCAGCCAGCGCGTGGTGCGGACGCGCATCGCCCTCGGGGCGGTGATCAAGAACTGGAACACCGATTCCCTGGCCGCCCTGCTCACCCTGAGCGAGAAATCATCGTATGCCGGGACGAACCCCTATGTCCGGCTGACGAAGGATGGCGGCAGGGATTCCTACGAGGCGCAGCTGGCCGCCCGCATCCGCAACGCGCCGGGAAAGCTGGCGCCTCACGATGTTCTGGCCATGTCCCTCGACGTCTGCCGCGACGATTACAGCCTGGCCACGCTGACCGCCCACAACCTTCTCAAGGAGGTCGCCTATGCCGAGCGGCGGAACGAGGAATGCGTGACCGGCGTCGCGCCGGGCAGGAAGGGGGACCTGTATACCACCATCCTGCCGCGCGACATCTCCCGGAAACTGATCGACCTGCGCCCCGAGGGCGATGCCGTCTTCTACGACCGCATGGGGCCCTGGTACCACGCCTTCGGGTTGTTCTTCGTGGGCGGCATCGCCAGCGGCACCGATGCGCAGGTGTTTGCCGAGATCGAGAACCTGACCCGGGTGTTCAATCGCGGGAGCGCGCCCGACTATTTCAAGGAGCGGATCAACACCTGGGCGGCCAACCTCTCGCCCAAGCTGAACGACCGGGTCAAGCGCAATGTTTCCGCGGGCCTGCCGGAGACAAGGCCGTCGCCGGCTTCCGAAGTTCCCAAGACGGCGCCCGCCAGAGAGGTCGGCGGATACTGGAAATTCACCGGAGAGCGCCTGGTCAAGGGCAAGCCGTTTCTCGTGGGCCCCGCCGATCCGTCCAAGGTCGACGCCTCGGGCGGCGGCACCACGCTGACGACGATCTATACCCAGAGGAACTGGAAAACGACGGCCACGTTCTCCTGGACGCCATCCGGCGACCTGGGCGTCCTGCGGCCCGGCGCGAAGCTGTCTTTCCGCGGCCTCCTGACCCACTCGGGCGACGGCTCGGCGTCCGCCGGCATCACGTTCCAGGGATACGGCCAGGAGCCGGGAACCGGCGGCCCGCAGGGCGTGGCGGCGACAAAAAACTGGGACCGGATCGTCAACCGCACCGAGACGAAGCAGTCCGAGATCATCGTGCCCGGGGGAGCGCGATCTCCCGGCGAGCGCATGGAGCTGCGCTTCGAGATCTATCCGGGCGGCGCCGCCAGCGCACTCTATCGCACGTACGAATGGGTCGCCGGCGGCGCGCCGGCTTCGGCGGGCTGGTCGGGCGGCTGGACGAGCGACTTCGGGCGTATGCGCCTGCAGCAGAACGGCGGCCGGGTGACGGGCTCGTACGACTACAAGGGCGGCCGCCTCGACGGCACCGTCCAGGGAAGCGTATTGAGCGGCCGATGGACGCAGACGAACGGCAGCGGCCTCTTCGAGTTCCGGATGGGCGCCGACGGGCGGTCGTTCAGCGGCCGCTGGGGACGCGGCGAGACCCTGGGCGGCGGGGCCTGGAACGGCCGGCGCGAGTAGCTGCTAGCGGCAAGGGGGATTCCCGGCCGGCAGGCTGGCGCTCACCAGCCGCCAGGCCCTTTCGTAGGTTTCGCCGTCGGGGCAGTACAGGCGCAGCATCGGCCGCCAGGAGTTGGAAAGCGTGATCACCCGCCAACGGCGGAAGGGGGTTGCCCTGCGGACGTCGCGCCAGCGGATGCCGACGGCGTTCATGGACGAGGCCAGGAGCGAGCCGCCCAGCAGCAGCGGCGAGCCGGCCAGCGCCCCGGCCAGCAGGCCGGCCTTCTGCGCCGTTCGCGCGGCGCGGCCGCTCGCGTAGGCGGCGCCCTTTTCGTCCAGGACGAAGCGGGCCTCCAGGCGGTTGCGGAAAATGACGGCCGCGGCGAAAACGAACAGCGCCACGACCGCGACGATGGCGATCGCCAGCGTCTTCAGCGCCCCGCCCCAGTCCGGACGGTCGTCGTTGGCCAGGATGAAGGCGAAGACCGCCCCGAAGGCGACGAAGGGCACGGCCAGCGCCTTGAGCAGGTCGATCCACAGGAATGGGTTGTCCAGCAGGGGGATCGCCGCCTGCCACTCGAGCCGTCCGCTTTCTTGTCTGCCCATATTTTGATTATATCAGCATCAGTGAAAAGTGAAGAATGAAATGTGATCCAGTAGGCATCATCCTACATGCTGGAGGGACTTTTTCCCGTCCTTTTTTCTTCCCTCTTCCCTCTGTCTTCCCTCTATCTTCCCTCTATCTTCCCTGAGCTCGTCTCCTTCTTCTTACTCGTCACGCGTCACTCGTCACGCGTCACGATAGTTCGTCCTATTCCTTGAGCGGCGGCATCAGCCCCGAGCGCATGACGGCCTGGACGGCCACGACGACGGCCGGGCCCAGGATCAGGCCGACGACGCCGAAAACCCGGAGGCCGACGAACATGGCGACCAGGGAGAGCAGCGGGTGCAGCCCGAGCTGCGAGCCGACGATCTTGGGCTCGACGATGTAGCGCACGACCATGATCACCAGGTAGAGGAGCAGCAGGAAGACTCCGGTGCGGGTCTTGCCGATGACCAGGCAGGCTGCCCCCCAGGGCACGAGAACAGTGCCCGTGCCGAGCACCGGCAGGATGTCGACCAGGGCGGTGAAGATCGAGATGACCAGGGCGTAGCGGATGCCGATGAGGCTCAACCCGATGAAGCACTCGCTGAAGGTCAGGGTGATCAGCATGGCCTGGGCCTTGAGGAAGCCGGCCAGCGAGCGGGCCAGGCTGTTCTTCAGGGCCGCCAGCTTGGCCCAGGTCGCCTCCGGCAGGCGGCGGGAGAGATGCTCGCGCAGGCGGCCGCGGTCGCGGGAGAAAAAGAAGGTGGAGATCATGGTGAACATGAAGAACATCAGCAGGTCGGGCAGCGAGGTGAGCATGCCCAGGACCGAGCCGGCCAGGGCGGTGAGGGCCTGGGTGGCCTTGCCGGCCAGCGACAGGACCGAGTCCTGCAGCGGGGCGATGATCTCCTTGGGCAGATGCAGGTAGGCCTTTTTCGCCCAGCCGACCAGGCCGTCGAACAGTCCGCTCAGGAAGCGGCCGTACTCGGGCAGGTTGCGCGAGAAATCGGCGGCCTCGGCGGCCAGGCGGTTGGCGGCGAAGAAGACGGCGGCGAAAAGGACGGCGAAGGTGACGGTCATGGCGATGCCGACGGCGGGGCCGCGCCCCAGGCGGAGCCGCTGCAGCAGGCGCACGAGCGGCTCCATGGCGCCGGCGATCATCAGGGCGATGACGAAGGGCAGGAAATAGGCGAACGCCACGTGGAAGGCCAGCAGCACGACCGCCAGCGCGGCCAGGGCGTACAGGCACTGCGTCAGCAGCGGGTAGCGCTTGCTTAGTTCATTTGGGCGCATTTTTCACCTTCATGTCAAGGTGCATGGAGTGTATCACAATGCGAGAATTATGAATATGCACGCCGTGCCTTGGTGCGCCCAGTCTATCGTGACGCGTAACGCGTGACGCGTGACGCGAAGCTGCAATAAGAAAAACCACATCGCGACGCGTGACGAGAAAACGCCTTGCAAGAATTCAGTTTCATCCTTTTCGGGATGGATTCTTCTTTGATAGATATTGACTCAGCCCGGACAGCATTTTTCTAATATCCGATAACTTCCCCAGCAATTCACTTGTTGAGGCGGATAATCCCAGTTTCTCCGTCAATATCAACTGGGTTTCCACTTCAGCTGCCGAACCGAGAGCGATTGAAAGAAATTGCTTGAACTCTTTGTCGGAGGATCGCGCTGCGCCTTCAGCAATATTGCTAGGTATCGAGATCGCCGATCGCCTCAACTGAGATGAAAGACCGTATTGTTCCTCGGATGGAAAGTGATGCGTCATTCGATAAATTTCCACGACCAGCTCCATGCTTTTCTTCCATACATCAAGATCTTTATGGCTTTTCATCTTATGCTCCCCCCCCAAAAAAGGTTCTTGCTTTTCTGGCGGCTGTCGAATTGCTTTTACTCGTCACGCGTCACGCGTTACGCGTCACGAATGTTCGTTATTTCGTTCGCTGGTACTGGATGCTGATGATCCGGTCGCGGAGCTCGGCGGCCGCCCTGGCCGGGTTTGCTGCGCGCGAGAGGGCGCGCGAAACGGGCAACAGCAGGCCCCGGCCGTCGGCGCGCAGCCCGGCCTTGAGCGCTGTCTCGAGGTCGCCGCCCTGGGCGCCGACTCCCGGAGCCAGGATCCACATGCCGGGCGCGGCCTGGCGCACGCGGGCCAGGGCCTCGGGCTGGGTGGCGCCGACCACCAGCCCGATGTTGTCGCGCGTGTTCCAGCCTTGCGCCAGCCTGGCCACGGCGACGTAGACCGGCTCGCCGCCGCTGAGCGCCAGGTCCTGCAGGTCGCCGGCCCCGGGATTGGAGGTCTTGCATAAAAGGAACGCCCCCTTCTCGGGATCGGCCAGGAAAGGCTCGACGGCGTCGCGCCCCAGGTAGGGCGAGAGGGTGATCGCATGGGCGCCGAGGGTTTGGAACGCCGAGCGGGCATAGGCGTCGGCGGTCGAGGAGATGTCGCCGCGCTTGGCGTCGAGGATGACCGGGATCATCGAGCCCAGTCGCTGCGAGCGCTCGCGAACGGCGGCGATCACCCGCTCCAGCGCCGCCCAGCCCGGGGCGCCGAACTGCTCGAAGAAGGCGGCGTTGGGCTTGAAGGCGGCGGCATACGGCGCGGTGCGCTCGACCAGGTCGAGGCAGAAGCGCAGGGCCCCGTCGGCGTTGGGCGCGGGGAGGTCGCTGACATGCGGGTCGAGGCCGACGCACAAGAGCGAGGAGCAGTCATTGACCCGCTTTTCCAGGAAGGAGAAAAAGCTTTCCATTGTCGGTTCGGCTCCGGTTTTAGTTTGGGGCTAGTCACCGCATTATAGGGGAGCCGTGACTGTCAGTCAATATGTTTGCGCTCCAGGGAAGAGAGAGGGAAAGCAGAGGAAAGAGGAAGGGAAGAAAGAGTGGGAAAATCCCTGTCAAAAATCTCTTTCCCACTCTGCCTTCCCCTTGCCTTTCCCTCTGTTTTCCCTTATTTCTTGCCTGAGCTTCGTTTTCTGCCGGTCTATTTCTGTTTTTCCTGATGAGGAATCCGCATGTATTCCCGGCATGTAGCGGCGAGATCCTTTTCCAATATATTTATTCAGGAAATCATTGAATTATAGGCATTTTCGAAATATCGAAAATGTGCAAATTGAGGAGATTGAGCACGTACAACAGTCTTCGCTGGCTTTTTCAGGGATTTCCACAGGCGAGTGTTGATAGCTCTTTTCGCGCATCTTTTGCATGCAGAAGCTAAAAAAATCCAGGTTCTCGACATGAAAAAAATATCCACATTTTCACAAACAGCCGGGATTTTGTTGATATCACAACGCTACAGCAAGAAAGTGGTAGTGATAGTGGTAGTGGTAGAAAGGCAATTGAAGAGCTCCTGTGTTTTAGGCAGTTCACCCTTTCCTTAAGGTATTCTCTGATCTAGAAATTTTTTAGAAATCGGTCAAGTGCCTTCACTAACACTATCACTATCACTAACACTTTCTTCGTTTTTTGTCTTTAAATCAATCCTCGGGCTCGCCGTGGGGGTCGATGTGCACCGCGATGGTGAACTGCTGCCCCAGTTTATCCTTCAGCCCGGATTCGACGGTTTCGGCCACCTTGTGGGCTGAACGGGCGCTCATGCGCCCTTTCACCACGATGTGCAGGGAGACGTCCATGTGGCTGAGGTAGTCATGGACCTCGACGTGATGGCAGGAGAGGACGCCCTCCTGGGCGAGGGCCACGCCGTGGATGACGCCGACCAGCGCCGGATCGGGCGCCCTGCCGATGAGCTCGTTGACCGATTTGCGTGCGAGGTCCCAGGCGATCCAGACGAGCAGGGCCGTGACCCCAAGCCCGAGCACGCCGTCGAGCCAATAGAGGCCCAGCGGGCTGACCATCAGCCCGACGGCCACCAGCGCGGTGGCAATGGCGTCGCTGCGGTGGTGCCAGGCGTCGGCCACCAGTGCCGAGGAGCCGATCCTGGCGCCCAGGTAATTGGAGAAGGCGGCCATCCATTCCTTGAAGGCGGCGGAGAGGGCGAGCAGGATGACGACCGCCAGGTTGAAGTACACGGGCCGGGGGCGGAGGATGCGCTGCAGCGAGCCCCGCCCCATGCCGACGGCGACGATGAAGAGCATGAAGGCGATCAGCAGGGTGGCGACGTGCTCCAGCCGGCCGTGGCCGTGGGGATGGTCCGAATCGGCGGGCTTGCTGCCGTAGAAGAAGCCGACCAGCACCACCACGGACGTCATCACGTCGGAGAGCGAGTGGAAGGCGTCGGCGACCAGCGAAATGCTGTTCAGCGCCAGGCCGGCCAGCAGCTTGAAGGCGAACAGGACGACGTTGCCCCCGATGCTGACCCAGGCCTCGAGATAGCCGATGAAGCGACGGTCGCTGCGGCGGGACTCGGGGAAGCGGTGCAGCAACCGTTCATGGACGTTCATCCGGCCTCCTGGCTTGCGATCGGCGGCTGGAAGTCCCGCGGGCTGTCGCCCTGCTGCTCATGAAGAGCCCGGCGCGGGGTGGAGCCCCGGCGCCTGTTCTTCCGCAAGCTGCATGATAGCCGGGCCGGCGCGGCATGTCAACTAGAGTCTGGCCAGACGTCATAACCGAGCTTCGAGGTTCGACGTTCGAGGTTCGACGTAGCAAGAGCCCTGCGCTTGGTTGCTGAAGATTTCGTTTCAGGTGCTGATCGTTCTTGCTGACACTGACACTGTCACTGGCACAGAGTTTTTCTTCAATGAAGATGCTACCACTACCACGATCACTACCACTGATTTTTATTAATACTGTCAGCCCTTCTTGAACTCGATCAGCTCGATGGGCGCGCCGTCGTGGATGATCATCGCCACGCGCACGCCGGGGGAGGGGGAATTGACCGGAGTCAGCACCTCGGCGCCGCAATCGCGCAGCGCCTGCTCCAGGTCGTCGACCTCGAAGGCGACATGGGGGACGCGGCGGACGGCCGCCGGCTGCGAATCGCCGTCGAAGCGCATCCACTGGATTCCGTATGGGCTGCTTTCGAAGCCCTCCACGTGGATGCCCAGGCGGGGGAGGTGGTATTCACCCGGCCGCGGCTCGGTCGTCGGGATGCCCAGGTGATGGTAGCGCCAGCCCAGCCTGGCGATCACGTAGGGCGGCTCGTGGTCCTTGCGTCGTTTCATCTTCATTCTCACTTCTTCGTGTATCCCGTGTGGATTGTAGATGGTGCAGGCATCCAGTGTCAATCCATGTTGTGCAGGACTATCGTGACGCGTAACGCGTGACGCGTGACGAGAAATCGCAACATAACGAACTTTCGTGAAATGAATGGGGAGACGACATGGAACAAATTGTCTGGCAGTGCAATGGATTGGCGATTGGTTCCCAAAGACTTGATTTTTGGCAGCAGTCCCTGCGGGGATAAACAAAATCAGCCCGGATCAGCCCGTGTCTGGGAGCTTGGTAGATTTTTGGAGCGCGGCTACGTGTCACGCGTCACGCGTTACGCGTTACGATTGTTCTTGTTAAAGCAATGCGAAGCCATAGGTCATGGAGATGGCGAAACCCTGGCGCCCCTGGAAGGGCTCGATGCGGCGCAGCGCGGTCTCGCCCTGCGGCAGCACTTTCAGGCGCAATTCCTCGAAGTCCCGGAAGGCCTGCGCCGCCTCGTGGCTTCGCGTCGCGCGCGGCCGGGCGGCGGCCAGCGCTTCCCACGAGCGGGCGACCTTCAGCTCCTCGGCGACGTAGAAGGCCCAGTCCGAGCCGGGCCAGTGGTCCATGACCAGGACCTCTCCGGCGAGCCCACGGGCGTGGGCGATGGCGGCCGCCGGGTCGGGCATCTCGTGGAGGCTGAACTCGAAGGCCGCGACGTCGGCGCGCTGGCGGCTGGCGAGGAAGTCGCCGCCAAGCAGGGTGAATTTGTCCTCCATGCCCGTTCCGGCCAGTCTCCGCCTGAGCTGTTCCAGCGCCTCGGCGCTGTTGTCGAGGGCGATCACCCGCGCCGCCGTCCGGGCGTACTCGATCATCTGCCCGTTGCCGGCGCCGATCGACAGGACGATCTTGCCGCCGAAGTCGTAGAACGCCGCCAGGTTGCGGATGAGCTGCGCGATGTCGGTGGCCATGGCGCGATTATGGGCCAGTCTGGGAAAATGTCAATCGCAGCGGCAGGGGGTTTGAGAACTCCAGGGAAGACATAGGGGAGATCTTTCAGAATCTGAGTGGTCGTGATAGTGGTAGTGGTGGCCGCGGAATAATTAGAAGCAATCGTGATTCGTGATTCGTGATTCGTGATTCGAGAAAGCCAAGGGCTTTCAATATGGAACATGGTGCGTGGTACGTGGAACCTTTCTCGACGCTCTCGGAGAACTGCTTCTCAAATCGTCTGTTGACTGCCTGCTGCCTCTCTCTTCCCTGAAGCGCTGAGATAATCCTGCCAGCCCAGTATTTATTTAGCGAACCAAGGAGGACTCATGAGCAAGAAGCACAGGTTCCTTGCGGCTGCCGCCGTTGCCGTTCTATTGGCCGGCGCGGCAGCCATTTATCTCCCGGCCCAGCTGGGCAGGCTCTGCTGCATCAACGGCAAGTATGAGGGGTGGCAGATCAATACGGCCAAGCCCAACTGCCCGAAGCCGGTGAAGGAGACTTTCGTCATGGTTGTCGACCAGGAGCGAGGCTGCGGCCCGGCCCTCAAGGGGACGATCACCGACGCCGCCGGCACGGTGAACAACTGGACCGGTACCCTGGCGCCGGGGCTGCGCGGGTGCTGCAAGCTGGAGGGGACGTTCCTCACCCCCAGCGGCAACACGGTCGTCTTCAAGGGCACCATCTGCCGGCCCGCCATCGGCGGCAAGTGGCAGGCCAAGGGGACCTGGGAGGAGATCGGTTCCAGCGATCCCTGCCGGGGGAGCGGGACCTGGGAGATGAAACAGATCTAACAGCGAACTGAAACTCGAGGACTCACCACCACATATCTGGAAAACCTTACAGTCCGTCGAGGTTCCACGTACCACGTACCATGTACCACGTTGGAACTATATGAACTCGGCGCTCGGAGTATGGCTAACGGCGCACGGCGTAAGGTGAAAAACACTTGAGCGAAGTGACAAGTGACGAGTGACAGGAAAGAGCAATTGGCTGGCACTCGCTGTTCCAGTCACTGATCACGAATTCCGTATCACGAGTTACGAAAACTCGGCGATATTCAGTGATTTGGCTCTGCTAACACTAACACTATCACTAACACTAAGAGCTCGGCAAGTTCACTTGAGCGCTTCGACTCCCTTGAACTCCCTGGTGGGCAGGAAGCTCTGCAGGACGCGCCGGTCGTCGGCGGTCTCCTCGTTGCGCGCGATGCGCGCCAGCAGCTCGCCCAGGCCGGGGCCCAGCATGAACCCCTGGCCGCACATGCCCACGGCGTGGATGTAGTTGGCCGCGCCGGCGTCGCGGCCGACGATGGGGAAGCCGTCGGGGGTCATGGGGTACTGGCCGCGCCAGGAGCGGCGCACGCGCAGCGATGCCAGGCGCGGGTAGAGCCCGACCATGCGCTTGGCGACCTGCGGGAAGAAGGCCGAGGTCGACTCGTTGAGCACGCCCAGGATGGGCGGGTCGGGGGTGATGCAGAAGACCACCTGCCCCTCGTGGTTCTGGTAGAAGTAGTAGTTGACCGAGCCGGGCTCGGGGCGGATGTCGACCACCATCGGCCCGAAGAAGCGCTTCACCGGCTCGCTGATCGCCGCCTCGTGGTTGTCGGGCTCGACCGGAACGTCGAGGCCGGCCAGGCGGGCGACCTCGCGGCCGTAGGCGCCGGCGGCGTTGATCACCTGGCCGCAGACGTATTCGCCCCTGTCGCTGACCACGGCCTGCACCCGGCCCTTCTCCAGGCGCAGGGCCGTGACCGTCTCGCCGAAGCGGTACTCGGCGCCCGCCGCCCGGCTCTTGAAATAGAAGGCGTTGAGCGCCAGCAGCGGCGAGGCGCTGCCGTCCTCGGGCGAATAGGTGGAGCCGCGCAGCCCGGCCATGGAGATCCCGGGCACCAGCTCGTTGTATTCCTCGGGCGAGACCCAGCGGATGTTCAGGCCGAAGCCGAGCTGCACCTTCATCAGCTCCTTCAGCTTCTTCTCGGTCCCGGCGTCGTAGGCGGGATAGCTGTAGCCGTTGCTCAGCCAGCCGATCTCGTCGCCCTCGCGCTCCTGCCAGCCGGCGAAGATCTCGATGCTGCGCTGGCAGACCTTGATCTTGCCGAAGTCGGAATGGGTGGCGCGGATGCCGCCGATGGCCTTCTTGTTGCTCAGCTGCCCCGGCGAGGCCAGCGTTTCCAGGACCAGGACCGACAGCCCCGCCCGCGCCAGGGACAGGGCGGCGGGGACGCCCACCGAGCCGGCGCCGATCACGACGACGTCGTATGTCTTGCCCATGGTCATTCCCCCCGGCCCTGGCCGTCCTCGCCGGCCAGGACGCCCAGCGGTACCTCGACGAACAGCGGCCTGCGGGTGCCCGGCGTGATGCGGCCGGGATCGACGCCCTCCTGGCGGAACACCGAGCGGATCAGCGTCTCGCACGACTTGCCGCCGCAGGCGCCCATGCCGGCGCGGGTGACGGCCTTGATCTGGTTCATGTCGGTGACGCCGGCGCGGATCAGGCGGCGCACCTCGTCGGCCGACACGCGCTCGCACAGGCAGGCCTTGGCCTCGCCCGCGGCCTCCACGTTCGCCGGCAGCGGCCGAGTGTCCGCTTCGTCCTGCAGGCGGAAGGCGACCACGCGCTTGGCCACGGCGGCGGGCACGCGCAGGCGCACCAGCCGGGTCAGGTTGTCGCGGTTCTGCTGCAGCGCCGCCACCTCGAACTCGCCCAGCGGGTTGCCGTCGATGTCCACCCCGCGCACCCTGTCGCCGACGGCGAGCGGGACGTGCGACATCTCGAAGGGGACGGTGACGATGGGGTTGGCCTTGTCGCGGCGGTAGTCGACCAGGGTGATGGCCAGCCCCGGGCAGATCAGCACGCACTTGGCGCAGCCGATGCAGCGGCCGTCGTAGCGCGGCAGCCCGAGCAGCGGGTCGCCCGCCATGCGGATCGACTCGGTGGGGCAGACGGTCGCGCAGGGGTTGCAAGGGATCTCCTGCAGGCAGTGGATGACCGGCATCACCCCCTCCTCGCCCTCGGGAAAGACCTGCGGCTCGACCTGGCCGGGGTGCGACTTGAGCAGCTCGGCCTTGGCCTGCCAGGAGGCGGGGACCTCCTCGGCCTTGGCGCCGAGCTCGCGGGCCACGGCCAGCCCGGCGATGCGGCCGTTGAACATGGCCGACGAGGCCTCGGCGATCTCGGCGGCGTCGCCGGCGGCGTAGACGGGAATGCCGGCGGCCTGCGCCTGGGCGGTGAACTCGGAGATGGGGTCGAGGCCGACGGCCACCAGCAGCGTGTCGCAGGCGTAGGTCTTCTCCGTGCCGGGGACGGGGCGGAAGCGCTCGTCGACGCGGGCGATGGTCACCGACTCGACGCGCTCGCGGCCGTTGGCCGACCGCACGGTATGCGCGGTGTGGATGGGCACGCCCAGGCGCGCCAGCTTGTCGGCGTGGACCTTGTAGCCGCCGCACTGCGGCAGCGCCTCGGCCAGGCCGGCCACGGTGATGCCGGCCTGGATGGCGTGGTAGCCGGCGATCAGGCCGACGTTGCCGCCGCCGACGATGAACAGCCGGCTGGAGGGGCGCACCAGGTCGCGGTTGACCAGCGTCTGGAAGGCGCCGGCGCCGTAGACGCCGATGAGGTGGTTGCCGGGGAAGACCAGCGACTTCTCGCGGGCGCCGGCGGCGTTGAGGATCACCCGCGGCCTGACCAGCACGTAGCGCCCCTCGCGCAGGATGCCCACCTGGCGGTCGGCGTAGACGTAGAGCGCGGTGCTGTCGGACCAGACCGTCACGTGCGGGTCGGCGGCCACCGCCTCCGCCAGCTTGCGGCCGATGCGGATGCCGCGCGTGCCGGCCTGCGAGTCCTCGACCGAGCCGAAGAACTTGTGGGTCTGCAGCACCAGCTTGCCGCCCGGCTCGTGCTTGTCGTCGACCAGCAGGGTGGCGATGCCCAGCCGCCCCAGCTCGACGGCGGCCGAGAGGCCGGCCGGCCCGGCGCCGATCACCAGGGCGTCGAAGGCGAACTCGGGCACGGCGCCCATGGCCGGGGCCTGCGTTGTCTCCGGCAGCTCGGGCAGGTCGTCGGCGGCGCTCACCTTCATCCCCGCGCGCAGCGGCGTCATGCACGACTTCACCGGCCGGCCGTCGGCGATCACCAGGCACTTTGAGCACTGGCCGTTGGCGCAGAAGATCCCCTGCGGCGAGTGGTCGTGGGCGTTGCGGCCGAAGGCGTCGACTCCGGCGGCGATCAGGGCCGAGGACAGGGCCTCGCCCTTCTTGCCCTCCAGCGGCTTGCCGTTCCAATAGTAGGTGATCGTTTCGCCCGGGTCGACCGGGAGAACGGGATGCTCGAGAATGCGCTGGTATTCGCTCATGGGGCGAACCTCCGGCCCCTTTCCTGGTTGGAAGAAGGGGATAGATGATTTATATAGCATATTAATCGCATGTTGAAAACGAATATTTAATTAAATTTTGTTAGTTTTGATTTATTAATAATAATATTAAATATATATAGATCTTGTAAAATATTAATGTTAATATTATTGACAAATGAAATCAGGAGAAATCGCTGACCAGGTCGACTTGGACCTGCTGGCCGAGCTCAGCCTGAACGGCCGCGAAAGCCTCACCCTGCTGGCGCAGCAGCTCGGCCTGTCCAAGCAGCGGCTGAGCTACCGCATGCGCGTTTTGCAGCGCCGCGGAGTGCTCACCGGCTTCTTCGCCATGCCCAACATTTTCCGCCTGGGCTTCGACCACTTCCGCGTCTTCGTCCGCTTCCAGCGCCTGACCGAGGCGGGGGAGAAGGAGCTGCTCGACCACCTGCTCACCCGCTCCGACGTCTCCTGGCTCACCCAGCTCGACGGCGACTTCGACCTGGAGTTCGTGGTCTGGGCCCAGGGGGTGCCGGCCTTCGAGTCGGCTTATGACGACATTCTCGGCCAGTTCGGCCACCTGTTCCAGGAGAAATACTTCTCCCTGGCCACGCGCCTCGAGTTCCTCCCCTGGAGGTTCTTGATCCTTTCCCCGGATGGCACGGCTTCAAAGGCAGTGGTACTGGAAAGCCGGGGAAACCCCATTGCTATCGACGCCATCGACCGCCGGCTGCTGGCCGAG
This sequence comes from Acidobacteriota bacterium, assembly GCA_022711715.1. GTDB lineage: Bacteria > Acidobacteriota > Aminicenantia > UBA2199 > UBA2199 > UBA2199. The sequence goes on along the minus strand of JAKLEC010000022.1, from coordinate 93 downwards.
CTCAGCCGCAACGGCCGACTCTCGCTGGCGGCGCTGGCCGGGCGCTGCCGCATCTCGCCGGCCTCGGCCGCCCAGCGCCTGCGCGCCCTGCGC
>JAKLEC010000021.1 GCA_022711715.1 Acidobacteriota bacterium | reverse complement strand
GAAAAGTTCAACTGGGGGTTCGCGGCGGCCTATTCCATCCTGATCTTCATCATCCTGGTGACCTACAGCGTCTTCACCAACCGCGTCACTCGGGCGACCGAAGGCGTGTTCGACTGAGGGGAACGACCATGGCCATGAAAGAGAAAAAGAAGCGGACGCTGCGCGAGCGGGTGCTGGGGCTGCTACTGCAGGCCTTGATCCTGCTCTTCACCATCGGGACGATCTACCCGGTCCTATGGGTGTTCAAGATCGCCTTCGGGGCGCAGAAGGGGCTCTCCATCTCCCTGAGCCTGCTCCCGGCCCAGCCCACCCTGGAAAACTTCAACTACCTGCTGTTCAAGAAGCCGTTCTTCGCCTGGCTGCTGAACAGCGCTATCGTCGCCGTGGCCACCACCATCATCGGTATTTTCCTCGCCGCCACCGCCGGCTACGCCTTCTCGCGTTTCCGCTTTCCGGGGAGGACGGCCGGCCTGCTTTCCTTCCTCATCACCCAGATGTTCCCCGGGACGATGATGATGATCCCCCTATATCTCATCGTCAACTGGCTGGGGCTGTTGGACAACCTGGCCGGGCTGGTCCTGGTCTATTCCACCACGTCCATTCCCTTCAGTGTCTGGATGCTGAAGGGCTATTTCGATACCATTCCCAAGGAACTGGAGGAGTCGGCCCTGATCGACGGCGCCTCGCGCACGCGGATCTTCTATAAGATCATCCTGCCGCTGGCCAAGCCGGCGCTCGCCGTAACGGCGCTGTTCTCGTTCATGACCGCATGGAACGAGTACATCCAGGCCGCCACGTTCATGAACCGCGAGCTCAGCTACACCCTGCCGGTGGCCCTGCGCAACTTCGTCGGCCAGTTCGCCCAGGATTGGGGCTACTTCGCCGCCGGGGCCATCCTCGTCTCGATCCCCATCGTGGCCCTCTTCTTCTCGCTGCAGAAATACCTCGTTTCCGGCCTGACCGCCGGGAGCGTCAAAGGCTAAAGGAGGCACTATGATAAAAAAGAGAGTAGGACTATTCATGGTCCTGGCCCTGCTGGTCGTCGCCTTGCCCGTGTGGGCCCAGAAGGAAGTTTCCTTCAAGGATCCCGCGGGAGACGACAACGGCAGCGGCGCGTTCGTCTATCCCACCGATCCGGTCTACAAGTCTGGCTCCTTCGACATCACGGGCTTCACCGTGATCGACAAGGGGAGCACGGTCGAGCTGACCGTCACCGTGGCCGCCAACCTGGAGAATCCCTGGAACATGGCCAGCGGCTTCAGCGTGCAGCAGGCCTTCGTCTTCATTGACATGGACGGCAAGGAGGGGAGCGGCCACCAATTCGCCCTGCCGGGCTTGAACGCCGAGTTCCTGCCCTGCTGCTACTGGGAGAAGGCGGTCATCATGAGCCCGCAGCCGAGTTCGCGGGTGAAGACCGAGGTGAAGATGAAGGCGGCCGACATGGAGCGCGACATTATTGTTCCCGCCAGCGTCGCGCCCCGAGGCAAGAGCTTCACCGCCACCATCCAGAAGTCGGACCTGGGCGCCGATGTCAGCGCCGAATGGGGCTTCCAGGTGCTCATGACGTCCAACGAGGGCTTCCCCGAGGGAAATTCCATCCTGGTGCGCAAGCTCAATGAGTACGAGGGGCAGCACCGCTTCGGCGGCGGCAGCGACTATGACGGCGACCCCAACTTCCTCGACATGCTGGTCGCGACCGGCAAGGGCGGAGGCGACGAGGCCGATCTGCAGCACCAGGTCATGTCCGGCTGGGTGAGCGGCGACGACCCCGCCCAGTACGTCTACGTCAAGCTGCCCATGGTCTACCTGAACCGGGCGGCCGCCCCGGCGGCAGCCGCTCCCGAGCCCCCCGCCGCCCCGGAGGCGCCGGCCCCGGCGCCGGCCGCGCCAGCGGCCAAGGCGGCCAAGAGCGACAAGTTCGGCCTGAAGATCACCGGCCAGCTGTTCATCAACTTCCTGCACGAGAACGACACCACCCAGGGCACCAACCACACCCACGGCCACAACGGCGTCGCCCCCGAGCTCGAGCTCAACCTGCTGGCCAAGGTGTCCAACAACGTCGAGGTCGGCGCCCGCGTCCAGAGCCGCTACCGCGAGAATTACTGGGCCACCTTCTGGGACATGGCCGTACACAACGGCAACATCGAGCGTCCCGGCCTGTTCAAGCTCCGCGGCTCCTGGGCCGACGTGCGCACGCCTGAGTGGCTGAAGGGCGTCGTCGACAAGATCCACGTCGGCTCCAGCGACCTGGCCATGTTCAGCCCCTACACCATCGGCCGCCTGCGCTACATCGACCGCGACAACGCCGCCGGCCTCTTCCTGAGCGGCAAGCCGACCAAGGAGATCAGCTACGAACTGGCGCGCATCAGCCTGCCGTCGCTCTGGGCCGGTCCCGGCTGGCGCACCGGCGGCAGCGATTACGACAACCAGCTGTACATCAACAAGGACTACGCCTACGCGGGCAAGATCGCCTTCAAACCGAACAATCAGTACGGCGTGCACCTGATCGCCTACCATACCAGCGACCTCGAGGTCGACCCCAGCGACGGCAACTCCCGGGACGGCACGGACTTCACCGACCGTTTCAAGAGCACCATCTGGTCGGTCGAGGCCGATGCCAACCCCGTCGACTTCCTGCAGCTGAACGGCGTCTACGCCCATGCCTCGACCACCTACAAGGCCGAGAACTACACCAAGAACTGGGGCGGCTGGAACAGCATGCCCGCCAAGGATTGCAGCGACGGCATGTTCAAAGTGACCGCCCTGATGCAGGACCCCTTCAAGGTCGGCCTGAACCTGTCATTCGAGTACTTCAACATCGGCGAGGACTACATCTCGATCATGGCCTCGCGGCGCGAGCAGGACGTCCTGCTGACCGAGGGTTTCGAGGGCGACGATGTCTCCGGCCGCTGGAACGCCTGGAGCGCCGGCGAGAACTGGCGCTACACCCAGGACTGGATCGGCTACGAGGGGAACTTCGCCCAGACGGTGTCGGCGATCGCCGACAACGGCGAGACGCAGTACGACGAGGTGCCGTATGAGAGCGTCATCGGCTGGAAAGGCTTCACCGGCATCGCCAGCTTCAGCAAGAGCGGCCTCGACCTGAACGCCGAGTTCACCAGCATCGGCTACAATTCCAACGGCCAGGGCCGCGACATGGATCTCTACCCGGTCAACGCCCGCATCTGGAACCAGGACCAGGACCGCAGTTCCTATATCGGCCTGCTGCGCTTCAAGTACTCGTTCAAGCTGGGCAAGCCCATGGATATCTCCGGCAAGGTCAAGCTGATCCACGACGAGGACAGCGCCAGCACCGCCGCGGCGAGCGACGACTACGAGAGCAAGAAGTGGATCTATGACCTCGGCCTGGGCTGCCAGGTCAGCGACGAGATCTACGCCAAGATCGGCTACTGCATCTACGACGACGGCATCACCTACGGCGGCGCCGACCTCTCCAGCAAGAAGAACAAGCTGTACTTCCTGGCCAAGGTCGAGTTCGCCGGCTTGCAGGTGGGCTACATCGCCGATTACGCCACGGGCAACGATTGGATCGGCGGGGTGAACTACGACGACTTCAAGGTCGTGCGCTCCCGCGCCTTCGTTATCGTCAAGTTCTAGGCCGTTTTCTCAGGGGCGGGGCCGGGGATCGGCCCCGCCCTTCACGACCGTTCGCCCGCTCCCGCAGCGGCCGGGGACAGGCAGCGGGACGGACGCGGGTCAGTTGAGGCGGTAGAGGTAATCCAGGTAGGAAAGGGGCGGGTCGGGGACATAGATCCCCAGGTGGCGGTCGGCCTCGGGCTGGAGGTCGAGGACTTCGCTGTTCCAGCGCACGAAGCCGGTCATGCTCACCGGCTGGCCGTCGAGGGTCAGGACCAGCCGCACCTCGCGGTCGATGGCGACGATCTGACTCTCGGCGTGGATGCGCATGCCGTGGGGGGACAGGTTGACGGCGGTTCCGGGGCAATAGGTGTCGTTGCAGCCGTACATCAGCTCGATGCGATGCTGGATCCGTTTCTCCGAGCGGTTCTCCACGGGGCGCTTCCTCCGGGGTATAGGGGTTAAAGGGGAATTATACACCAAAAGGGCACGCGGTCAAATTTCCCCCGTCGGAATTTTGGGGCTTCAAAGAGCTTGGCACACGGCCTACGGCGCACGGTTGACGGCAAAGCCCTCGCACGCTTCCCGGGCTTGGCGTACGGTATACGGTGCACGGTGGACGGTGAAAGCCCTTCAAGCATCCGGGCTTCGGCATGCTCATACAGCAGGCGGTTGCCGTCCTCCCGCATACTATTGCACGCTATGTCTTCCTTATGGTTTTTCTCCTTTTTCCGCCGGTTTTCCCTGGAGTCCAAGGACCCGATGATGTTTTCCAACTCATGGGAGTGCTGTTGCCGTAAACCGTATGCCGTACACCGTATGCCAAGTTCATAGCGGCGCCGTTGCCGTGCGCCGAGTTCACTCACATTCAATCGCTCCGTGCGCCGCGGGCGGAGTTGGTGTATAATCCCCGCCGATGACAAGCGCTGTGGATCATCCGTTCCGGCCTGTCGCCACGGCGCCGGTGGGCTTCTTCGACTCCGGCGTCGGCGGCCTCTCGGTGCTGCTCGCCGCCCGCCGCCTCCTGCCGCGCGAGGACATGCTCTACTTCGCCGACTCGGCGCACTGCCCGTACGGCGGCCGCAGCCGCGATTTCGTCCGCGGCCGCGCCCTGGCCATCAGCCGCTTCCTCCTGCGGCGCCGGGCCAAGGCCATCGTCGTGGCCTGCAACTCGGCCAGCGAGGCGGCGCTGGAGTTTCTGCGCCAGGCCTTTCCCGGCCTGGAGATCGTCGGCATCGAGCCGGCCGTCAAGGTGGCCCAGCGGCTGAGCCGCAACCGCCGCATCGGCGTCCTGGGCACGGCCCTGACCCTGGGCGGCCGGCGCTTCTCGCGCCTGCTGGAGAACTTCTCGGCCGGCCTGGAGGTGTACACCCAGCCGGTCGCCGGGCTGGTGGAGGCGATCGAGGCGGGCCGCGCCGGCGACGAGAGCACGCGGGAGGTCATCCGCCGCAGCCTGCGGCCGCTGCTGGAGAAGGGGATCGACACGCTGGTGCTCGGCTGCACCCATTACCCGCTGGTGCACGGCGCCATCGCCGGGGAGTGCGGGCCGGGGGTGGCCGTGATCGACACCGGCGAGCCCGTCGCCCGCCAGCTGCAGCGGCGGCTGAAGGCCGCGGGGCTGCTGCGCCCCGGGCAGCGGCGGGGCAGGCTGGACTGCTTTACCAGCGGCCCGCTCCGCGACGTGGCGCCGGTCGTGCGCGCCATCATGGCGGACCCGGACCTGCCGGTGGCGCGCGCGCGCGTCTGAGCCCGGACGGTTGATTTTTCCGCCGGCTTGGGCTATAGTGTGCCATGGAGATGCCGGCGGCGCCCGCACGAGGCCCGGCGCGCCGGCAAGAGGGGAATCCGCCGTTCATGAGGATATTGCCGGTTTCATCGGGAAAAGGCGGGGTGGGCAAGACCACGTTCGCCCTGAACTTCGCCCTGGCCCTGGCCAAGTCGAACCGCACCGTGCTGCTCGACCTCGACACCGGCACCTCCAGCCTGCGCAACTTCCTCGACGTCCGCATCGAGCGCGACCTGTCCCACTATTTGAAGCAGGGGGCGGCGCTCGATGGCTGCCGGCAGGGGCTGCCTCCGGCCATGGACCCCGAGGGGGCCTTCGCCAACTTCAGCTTCATCGCCTCGCCCCGCGGCTTCGTGGCCGACATGGTCAACTTCAGCCCCGGGGTCAAGGCGCGCCTGATCGACGGCATCAACGGCCTGCAGGCCGACTACCTGGTGGTCGACCTGAAGGCCGGCCTCGATCACAACGTCCTCGACTTCCTGCCCCTCTCCAACAGCGGCATCCTGCTGTTCACCCCGCGCCTGAAAGCGGCGACCGCCTCCGCGGCCGAGATGGCCAAGGCCGTCCTGTTCCGCATGCTGGACGTCATGCTCTCCTCGCCGCTGCTGCGCGAGAGCCTGGAGGCGGCGCCCGCCGACCGCCGCGCCGCCGTCTTCCGCCGGCTGGACGAGTTCATCGCCAACGGCGGCGACGGCTCGGGGCGCAACCTGGACGACCTGCTCGGCGAAGCGGCGGAGCAGCTCCCCGACGACAACGTCCTGCGCGTGATGCGCTATTACGTCGAGAACTACAAGGTCTATTACGTCCTGAACCAGTTCAACAGCGTGGCCGAGTCGGTGGAGAACGCCATCAAGCCCTTCGTGGAGGAGATCTTCCGCAGCGCCTCCGCGCGGCTGTCATTCCACAACCTGGGCTGGGTGGTCGAGGACGAGCAGGTCCGCCGCTCCGGCGAAACGGGCGTGCCCTACATGGTGCGCCGCCATTACCAGAAAAAGCAGGCCGTCCCCGCCCCTGTCGGCGAGGACGACCAGCTGCGCGCCATGTTCGGCCTGGCGCCGGCCCGGCCCCGGCCGGAGCAGAAGAAGGACCTGGCCCGCGAGCTGAGCGGCCAGCTCGACCTGCTGCGGCGGATCTACGTCTTCAACGCCGGCAAGGACCCCGAGACCAACCTGGACTTCATCGCCGCCCGCGCCCGCGACCTGTCGGCCAATTCCATCCACCAGTTCGGCATGAAGCGCATCTTCTCGGCCGACGAATTTCTGCAGCGCTTCCAGTCGCAGCTGCGGCCCTTCGCGGCGCCCGGCGGCGATTGACCTCCCCGCCGGGGGATGATATAATCAGCCTCTTGCCGTCCGACTCTATCCCAGGGAGTTCTTCATGAAGCGCTGGAAACTGCTGTTCACCATCTTCGCCGTCACGTTCACCACCATGCTGGCGGAGGTGCTGCTCAACCGCGTCTTTTCCGTCGTCTATTTCGGGCAGTTCGCCTTCCTGATCATCTCCCTGGCGCTCTTCGGCTACGGCCTGAGCGGGGTGTTCGTGGCGCTGCGGCGCCTCTCCGCGCGCCCCGACCAGGAGCGGCTCCTTTCCCGCTACCTGCTGCTGTTCGCCGTTTCCTTCCCGGTGGCCTACAAGGCGGCGCTGGTGTTCACCATCGATTTCCTGCACCTGTTCGCGCCCTTCCATAACTTCCTTTTCCTGGTGCTGAACTTCCTGGTCCTGCTGCTGCCCTTCTTCTTTGGCGGCGTCGTGCTGGCCCTGATCTTCTCCGCCCATTCCGCCAGCATCGGCCGCCTGTACTTCATCGATCTGGCCGGCGCCAGCCTGGGCTCCCTGGCCATCATCCCGCTCATCCCGGCCATCGGCCCCAACCGCATCCTGATCCTGCTGTTCCTGCTGCTGGCCCTGGCCTGGTTCCTCGTCGCCGGCGGCCGCCGCGCCGTGCGCGGGGCCGTTTTCGCCGTGATGATCGCGGCCATGGCCGCGGCCTACCGCTTCCCGGACGCCGTGTTCCCCATCGTGCCCAAGCTGGTGGAGTCCAAGCGCCAGTACAACGCCCAGCATGAGCGCAACGCCATCGAGTACAGCCAGTGGAGCACCATCAGCAAGATCGACGTGGCGCCGTGGCGCCGGGCGCGCAAGGTCATCTGGATCAACGGCGGCACCATGCAGTCCTTCCTCATCAAGTTCGACGGCGACCTGGCCCGGCTGAAAAAGATCGAGTGGATCCCGGCCGCGCTGCCCTTCCAGATCGCCCACAAGGGGTCGGCGGTCATCATCGGCTCCGCCGGCGGCCACGAGGTCCTCTGCGCCCTGTCGCACGGCTTCCGGGACATCGTGGCCATCGAGATGGACCCGGTCATCTGCGGGCTGCTGCGGCGGGAATACGCCGAGTATACCGGGCGCATCTTCCAGCTGCCCCAGGTGAAGCTGATGGCCGACGAGGGGCGGAGCGCCCTCAAGCGCATGGACCGGCAGTTCGACGTCATCCAGATGGTCAACTCGCACAATGCCGACTCCCTGCTGTCGGGGGCGATGAGCATTTCCGAAACCTATATCTATACGGTGGAGAGCTTCAAGGACTACTGGGCGCACCTGCGGCCCAACGGCCTGATCTACATCGTGCACTGGAACGGCGAACGCCTCTTCGCCACGGCCCTGCGCGCGCTGCAGGAGATGGGCGTAGAACGGCCGGAGGAGAAGTTCTTCGTCCTGCAGTTCCCGCAGGGGTTCAACTACTTCTTCCTGAAAAAGGGAACCTTCAGCGCCGAGGAAACCACCGTCCTGAGCGACTACGCCCGCCGGGCGGAGAATATCGCCTACGCCCCCGGCCTGAAGCGGGACAACCTCTATTCCGGGATGCTGGGCGACCTGGAGGGAACGGTGCGACGCTCCGCGGTCAACATCGCCCCGGTGTACGACGACTCGCCCTACTTCAACCAGCCGAACCGCATCGGCCAGTTCCGCTTCCGCGACGTGAAGATCCAGGGCATGGGCCGGCAGGTGGTCCGCTCCGCCATCGTCTATTCCAACTCCATCTACCTGTCCATCCTCGTCCTGTCCCTGCTGTTCTCGCTGCTGTTCATCTACCTGCCGCTGCGCGGCCGCCGCGTGGCCGCCGGACTGGGGCCGCTGATCCTCTATTTCTTCTTCATCGGCCTGGCGTACATCATGGTCGAGATCATCTTCATCAAGATCTTCCAGTTCTTCCTCGGCAGCCCGGCCATTTCGATCTCGATCATCATTTTCTCCCTGCTGGTGTCGACGGGCCTCGGCAGCCTGCTGAGCGAACGCGCCTTCCGCCCCTTCGGCCGGCGCATGATCCCGGCCTTCGCCGCGTTCCTGGCCCTGCTGCTGGCGCTCTACGGCGCCTTCCTTTTCCGCGGCTTGGGCGGCTTGATCCAGCTGGGCTTCCCCTGGCGCATCCTGATCTCCGTCGCCCTGATCTCGCTGGCGGGCTTCTTCATGGGCGCCTTCTTCCCCGAGGGCATCCGCCGGTTGGGCGCGGCCGACAAGGCCATGATCGGCTGGGCCTGGGGCGCCAACTCCTTCGCCACCGTCGTCGGCTCGATCATGGCGGTGATCGTCTCCATCAACTGGAACTTCACCGCCGTGCTGCTGCTGGCGGCGCTCTCCTACCTGGCCGCGGCCTGGTTTTACGGCCGGGCCGGGAAGGCGGGAGCGGCCTGAGACGAAGGCGGGTTGAAGGGGAGAAAGGGTGATGGATGAACGGCATGAGCCGTGATGAATCCATGTTTTAGACAGGCATTTTTTAAAAGCTAGGTCAGATGCTCGCAGGACTAAAATTCCAAGCACCAAGCACCAAATTCCAAACAAATTTCAAGTTCCAAGTTCCAATGCCCCAAACCAGGGCAATAAGGCAATCTAAAGTAAAAAGGAAAAAGGTAAAAGTATTAGGCTCTTTTTCAGAGAATTGACAAAATCATGGAATCTCTTCATTTGCTTTTACTAACACGACCGCTAACACGATCACTTTTCTTAGTGCTTATTTGCGCACGCGGTACAGGGAGACCGTCGTGTCCCAGACCGGGAAGCGCCGCACGAGCCGCAGCGCCGCCACGCGCTCCGGGAAGCGCCGCCGCATCCAGCCCAGCTCGGCGTCGCGGAAGCGGTCCAGCGCCAGCACGTAGTCCGGAGCGAAGCGGCCGAAGGGATCCTCGTCGTTGAACCAGTTCTCGTAGGCCATGACCGCCTGGAAGCGCGTGCCCAGGGTCAGCCGCGGCGCCTCCTGCCCCAGCACCACCGAGCCGGCGGGAAGGTTCTCCATGTAGCGCGAGGCCGCCTCCAGGCGGAAGCTCGGATGCAGGTAGAAATGGGCCGCGTACCGGTACAGCGAGATCCCCAGCATGACGGCGAACGCCGTCGCGGCGGCGGCGCGCCGCGCCCCCTTGCCCGGGGCGAGGAGCAGGACCAGCGCGGCCGCCAGAACGATCACGGTGCCCAGGCGCAGCGGCGGCGGCAGGGCGCCGGCGGAGTGCGCCGGCGACGCCGGCGGCCCGAAGAAGGGGAGAAACGGCAGGGCGGAGATTGCCGCCAGGAGCGCGAAGCGCCGGAAGCGGGAACGGAGCCACTCCCGGTCGCGTAGCAGCAGCGAGGCCGCCAGGTAGAGAGCGGGCACCATGGGCAGGTAGTAGCGCAGCGGACGGTAGCTCAGCAGGCCCATGGAGAGAAAAGCCCCCGCGATCCAGAGAAATACGAAAACGTCCAGGCCGCAGGGTCCTTCACGGTCGCGGCCGCGGAGGAGCTTGAGCAGCGCCCAGCCCAGAAAGAGGACCAGCAGCAGCCCGGCCGCCGGCAGCAATTGCAGGTAGCGGGGCAGGGGGTTGGCCAGCAGGTTGTGCAGGGCGGCCGCCGGCGAGCGGGGCAGGGACAGCATCCCCCAGCCCGAGCCGATCTTGCGGAAGGTGGCGCGGAAGGGCAGGTATATGCCCAGGAACCACGGCAGAGCCGTGGCCAGAACGCCCGCCAGGAACAGGAGAAGTTCCGAAAAACGGGAGCGGCGCCAGGCGCGCCAGGCGACGGCCGCCAGGGTGGAGAGCAGGAAATAGGCGAACAGGTACTTGGAGAGGGCGGCCATGGCCGCGGTGACCCCCAGCGCGAACGCCGGCCAGCGCCGCTCCTCGGCGAGGACGAAGAGGTAGAAGCCGAGCAGCAGGCAGAGGGCGGAAAAATTCTCCAGCAGGCCGAGGCGGTTGTACATCAGGAAGACGAAGTCGAAGGCGAACAGGGCCGTCAGAGCCAGCGCCGCGCCGCGGGCGAGATAGCGTTGCACCCCGGCGTGGAAAAGCAGGATGGCCAGCAGGCCGAAGACGATGTTCACCGCCTTGACCGTGACGATGGAGATGCCGAAGAGCTTGAAGGCCAGGAAATAGACGGCGGTCAGCGGCGCGTTGTAGACCAGCGGGTTCCACTCGTCGGTGATCCAGCGGCCGAAGAGGATGCGGTTGCGGGCGTTGTGGCAGTAGATCCCCTCGTCGAAGTAGATGCCGGCGCTGCCCGACACGGCCGGCAGGATGCGGGGCGGATCGGCCTTGACGTGCTGGCAGCGCAGCAGGGCGGCGAAAAGGAGCAGCAGGACCAGGGCGGCGTTCCACGCCCAGGGCGGAGGCCCGTCTCGGCGGATGGAGTTCATGTCAGCGCGTCCTTGGTTCCCTTCATGATTCGGCCGGCGCAGCCGCCGCCATTATAGCACAAGCCTGCCGGCTCAGCGGAATTCCACCCAGAAGAACGCGGGCGAAATGCCGGCGATGCGCGCGGACTCCAGCCCGATGTGGAGGAGACGCCGGCGCCCGAGCGAGAAGCTCCGCAGCCCGCTCAGCGGAATGGAGATCCTTGCCTCGACGCGGCGGTTCCCGGCAAGGAGAGTCCGCCGGCCGTTGCGGACGCGGACGTCCGCGCGGTTGGGGTTTAGCAGGCGCAGGTCGATGCGCCCGGCGACGCTCCCGGCCAGGTCGATGTACAGGTCATAGTCCTGTCCGGCCAGCGCCTGGAACCGGCCCGCCTCCTTCTGGAAGGAGAAGTTGCGGGACTCGTTGAACAGGGAGAGTCCGGCAACGCCGTAGCGCGTGCGCAGCTGGACGTGGGGGACGATGCACAGGGCGAGGATCGCGGCCAGCCCCAGCAGGGGCAGGGCGCGGCGCCAGGCCCAGGCGCCCCGCGGCCGGAGAACCCGGGAATAGTACAGCGCCAGGCCGATGGCCAGCGCCGCCAGCCAGATCCAGTCGGGCAGGTAGCCGGCGTTGGGCTTCTTGAGAAAGGAGGGGAAGAGGGAGCTCAGGTCCACGGCGCGGCTTCCCAGGAACCACAACAGCGAGGAGGCGCGCTGGCTGACCTCGCGGGTCACCGGCTGGTAGACGAACAGCGGATAATACAGGAGCCACACCGAGGCGAAGGCGCCCATGCCGGCCAGGAAGCGCCAGGCGCTCTTTCCTTCTTTCCCGGCGCGGCGCAGGACGGCGACGGCCAACACGGCCATGATCCAGAAGACGAACAGGGTGGGGCGGGCCGCCGGCGAATAGCCGCCGCGGACGGTCGTGCCGGCGTGGAACAGGACATAGGAGGCGAAGATCGACGCCAGCATGGGGAAATCGCGGATCGAGCGCCGCGTCTCCCGGCCGCAGGCGAGGAACAGCGCCAGCAGCACCGGGGCGTAGACCAGCAGGCCGTCGCGCTGGTCGAGGAAGAATGAGAGCAAGGTCTCGATCTTGGGCAGCAGCGGGATGGACAGGAAGCCCTTCTCCGGCGAGATGACGCGCGGGTCGAGCGACCCGTACAGGAGGCGCGAGTAGAGGGCCAGCAGCGCGACGCTGGCGAGCGTGGGCAGGACCAGGAAGGCCACTTCGCGCAGCCTCCGGCCGCGGCCGCTGCGGCCGATGGCGGCCAGGGTGAAGAGGGCGAAGACGGCGGTCGGGACGGCGTACTTGAAGTGCAGCCAGGGGATGGCGGCCAGCAGCCAGCCGGCTGCGAGGAAACGCGGCCGTCCCGGGCGGGTCAACAGGTAGGCGAACAGCAGCAGGGAGGCGGCGGGCAGCTCGGGGAACAGGTGGACGGCGTGGAACAGCAGCGGGAAAGTGACGAGGAAGAGCAGGAACGGCGGGCTGGCGTCGTCCTCGGGCCACTGCGAGCGGAACAGGCGGAAGAGGCCCAGGGCAAAGAAGGAGCTGAACAGGGCGGCGACGAGGCGGAAGTACAGGCTGGCCGGGACCAGGCCGTTCAGCAGCCGGAACAGGTAGACGAAGGGCAGCAGCAGGAAGGAGACCCCGGGCAGGTGGAAGGAGCGGTAGCGGCCGTCATGGACCGTGCCGTGGAAGCGCACCTCCACCTGCAGATATGCGAAATATGTCTTTTCCCGGATGTTGTTGCGCAGGTCGAAGTCGCCGTCCTCAACCAGGCTTTGGGCGATCATCAGGTAGTGGGGTTCGTCGCCGGACAGCTGGACGCCGCGGGCATGGAAGACGACGGCCGCCGAGGCGAAGACCAGGAAGGAGAGGAGCCAGACCCGGCCGGAGCGCCAACCGCCCATGCGCAGGGGGAAACGCTCGCGGCCGGGAAGCCGGGCCAGCCCCAGCACGATGGCCAGCACGACCAGGCAGGCCAGGCGGATGCGGAAATCGGTCGTGGAAGCGTAATGGAGCAGCGGCAGCGGCGCAAGCAGCAGCCAGGGAGCGGCGGCGGCGCGTGCCTTGTTCCCGGCCGCCAGCAAGGCCAGGATGCAGAGGGCCAGCAGCAGCCAGCCGCCGTCGCCGATGAGCCAGGAAACGAGAAGGGCCGACAGGCCGGCGGCCTGGAGGAGGGCGGACGACGGGATGCGGCTCAGACCCACTGGCTGAGATTGACGAAGGCCTTGATCTTGACGTCGGCCTCGCGCAGGCGGGCGGAGAGGCTGCGGGCCAGCACGACCAGGATCTTCACGCCGCTGGCTGGATCCTTCTCCAGGAAGTGCAGGAATCGTTCGCGGCTGATCTCCATCAGGAAGGTGTCGAGGTGGGCGATGGCGGTGGCGCTGCGCGGCAGGTCCTCCAGCAGCGCCATCTCTCCGAAGAAGTCGCCCTTTTTCAGGACGCTCAGGGTCTCCTCGCCGCTGACGTCGGCGCGCTGGGTGATGCGCACCTCGCCGGAAAGGATCACCAGCAGCGAATTGCCGGGGTCGTTCTCCTCGAAGATGGTCTCTCCGGCCTGAAAGACCCGCTCGCTGAACAGGTAGGCCAGCTCCTTGAGGGCGCCGTAGTTCAGGTCGGCGAACAGGCTGAGCCTCTTCAGGATATCGATGATGATATCTTTCTCGCTGTCCATGGCGGTCATTGTAGCATATCGAATGGTCGGGGGAAAATCCGTTCAAAGGCAAAAGGCGAAAGGCAAAAGTGAAGAGAAGGACGAGCCGGACCCGGACGGCTCAGGATGGCGGGCCCAGGAGCGGGGCCAGCCCCTCGTGGATGAACTCCTTCAGGAAGCGCTGGACGTCGGGATGGGAGAGGGGCAGGCTGCCGGCCTGGCCGCGGGCCTCGGCTGAGGAGACGGAGAACGCGCCGCCGGGGGAGCGGTAGGAGAAACGCAGGTCGATCCCTTCCAGCGTGGTCATCAGGGTGAGCAGCGTCCCCTCCAGATCGCCCAGGGGCGGGCAGTCGAGATGGCCGCGGCGCAGGCGCGTGCGCACGCTCGTCCCTTCTCCCGGCCGGCTGGAGATGGAGAAATCCCCGCCGCAGACCTCGGCCGTGGCCTTGAGCAGGGGAATGCCCAGGCCGACCTTCTTGAAGCGCTTGCTGGTGAAGAAGGGATCCTGGGCCTTGCGCAGCGTGCGCTCGTCCATGCCGCGGCCGTCGTCGGCGACCTCGATCTCCAGGCCGTCGCCGTCGCCGGCCTCGCGCATCTCCAGGCGCACCACGCGGGCGCCGGCGCTGACGGCGTTCTGCACCAGGTCGAACAGGTGAAAGCTGATGTCCTCAACCATGGTCGGCCGGGCCATCGGCCCGGAAGCGTCCCGCGCGCGCCGCCGCCAGCAGCGCCGCCAGCGTCGGCTCCGGCGCCGTGAACTCGGTGCGCGCCCGGCCGATATCGCGGAGGAAATGGGCGTCGGAGTTGCGCAGCAGCGGATGGCGGGCCAGGGCGGGGAACTCGCGCAGAGCCTGCTCGCGTGGGCAGTCGGCGGAGATCTCCAGCGGCATTCCTCCCAGCTCGGGCGGCACCATGCCCAGATTGACCAGCAGTCCGTAAGGCGAGGCCTCGACGTGGGCGGGGACGGCCAGCCCGCCGTGCTCGCGGACGAGCTCGACCAGCTCGGGGACGGAAATGTCCAAGGCGTTGAGCAGGAGCTTGCCCTCGTGGCGGACGATGTTGTCCTCGGCGTCAACCACCACCTGGTCGCCGAAGTAGTCGGGATTGTTGGCCATGTCGGGGAGCAGGGGATAGACGCGGCCGTGGAAGCGCTCGGCCTGCAGGCGCTGCTCGAAATAACACAGGACATGAACGTCCTCGCGGGTTTGCGCCTCCATGCCGAAGAGGACGCGCATCCCCGCCCGCGCGCCCGCCTCGGCGGCGAAGAAGCCGTTCTCCACGCTGTTGTGGTCGGTGACGGCGATCAGGTCCAGGCCCGCCTCGCGGGCGCGGGACACGATGGCCGCCGGCGACATCTCCAGCGCGGCGCAGGGGGAAAGCGCGGAATGGATGTGCAGGTCGGCGGCAATTGTCATGCTGTCCCCATGGTAGGGAAAACGGGGCGGGCTGTCAATGCCGCGCGCGGGGTGCGCGCGCGGCGCTCAGTACAGGAGCTGGATGCGCACCTGCACCCCGAGCAGGCGCTGGTCGCGCGAGCCCTCGTCCTCGAAATACGGGCAGTAGGAGCGCGAGCTGCGGACGCGCAGGGCGTAGAGGTAGCGGCCGTCGATGGCCAGCCCGGGGACGTTGACGAAGCTCACCGTGCGCACGCCGCCGGGCTCGATGTAGACCGTGCGCCGCTTGTGGCCGACGGCGACGAAGACCTGGTTGGCCCGCGGGATGTTCTTCAGCTGCAGCGCGAAGGAGCGCACCCGCCGGGGTGCGACCAGGAAGAACTCCAGCTCGCGGTCGGAATAGGTCCAGACTGCGTTCTCTTCGATGGGGTTGTAATTGTCGTTGAGGATGTACAGGGAGTAATCGGCGCCGAGGCTCCTGCCGAAGGCCTTGGGATTGGTGTTGCTGGGCAGGGTGAGATACTGGGTTTTCTCGGCGGGGAACAGCTTGACGGGGAAGGAGATCCCCGGGGTGCGCGGGTCGGCGGAGCTGGCCAGCGGCTGCATGTAGACCGGGGACAGGAACAGCACGGCGGCAATGGCCGGCGCCGGCAGGAAGCGGAAGATGCGCCGGCGGTGGCCGAGGAAGAAGAAGAGCGGGAAGACGTTCAGGAAATAGCGGTTGCCCAGGGAGCCGCCGCCGCCGAAATAGTTGTCGGGCATCAGCAGCACGTAGCAGAGGATGGCCAGGACGATCCCCGCCAGCAGGAACCAGTCCTCGCGCTCCTTCTCCTGGAAGGCGAACAGCAGCAGCAGGAACAGCGCCGGGAAAAAATAGATGAACATGCCGGTGAAACGGCCAAAGAGATAGTAGAAGAGGTTGTAGAGGACGATCGCCGGGCTCAGGTGCCAGCGGCTCCAGTAGTTGTCGGCGGTCATGCGGATGGCGCGGTCGAAGGTGAAGTCGGGGCGCTCCAGCGGGAACTCGCCGTAAAAGGAGCGCCGCTCGCCCCCCTGGTAGTTGAACTCGCCGGTCTGCAGGTAGTTGAAGGCGAAGAGGCCCCCCAGGAACAGGGCGGCGACCAGGGCCAGCACGGCGAACCGCTTCCATTCGCGGCGGCAGAGGAGCAGCAGGAACAGGATGCCGATGTGCAGGGCGTTGTTGGGCTTGGAGAAGACGGCGGCGGCGAACAGCGGCGCCGCCAGCAGGCCCCAGGCCGGGCGGCGGAAGCGGTAGAAGAAAAAGAACAGGGCGGCGAAATTGACGAAGAAGTTGAACAGGTCGGCGGTGGTCCACCAGATGTAGATGAAGGTCACGCTGCCGAACACGCAGGCCAGGGTGAGCAGGAAGCTGGGCCAGGGCGGGTGGTACTGGCGCAGCAGCCGGAAGCCCATCAGCAGCGCCAGCAGCAGCATCAGGCCGTTGGCCAGCAGGATGCCGTGGTCGCCGAACAGGCGGAAGAACGGGGCGGCGAACAGCGGGTAGATGAACGACTTGGCGTAGAAAATCCGGCCGTCGGCCCCGCGCTTGAGGAAGATCCCCATCGGGCCGACCCAGAAGGCCTCCTTGATGCGCTGGATGTCGGCGCGCTCGTAGCGCAGGTCGCCGTCCATGGCCAGGCTCTGGATGATGCCGTAATAGGTCGATTCGTCGGAGAAGAAGCCGCCGTGCTTGCTGTGCGGCAGGTCGGTGGCGAAGGAGAAGACGATGACGAAGAGCAGGAACAGCACGAAGAAATAGCGGATCGCTTTCGGCGTCATCAGCGCTTCATTATAGCAGAATGACGGCGGAAAGGGAATGGCCGGGCGCCGCCGCCGCTCTTGATTTGGCCGGGCGGTTGGATTATAATTCACATAGAATCCCGTTCGTTTCCCCGGTTCCCGCATGCCGCTTATGAGGTGAAGGATGAAGATTTTACGCCATGCCCTGAGGATGTGCGGCCTGGTCCTGGCCGTTTCCCTGCTCTTTCCCCGCCGGGTCTACGGCTACATCGATCCCGGGACGGGCAGCTACATCTTCCAGATCGTCATCGCCGCCTTCGTGGCCGTCTCCTTCGCCGTGAAGGTTTACTGGAACAAGATCAAGAAGTTCGTCGCCGGCCTCTTCTCCAAGAAGAATGACGCCCACTGAGGGCCAGGTCGCGGGATCGTTCCGCGACCCCAGCGGATTTCTTTTCTGGCGCGAGGGGCGGCTCTACCGCCAGGTGAACGAGGCCTACCGCATTCACTACGACCGGCTCGTCTCCTCGGGGCTCGCCGCCGAGCTGCAGGCCGACGGCCTGCTGGTGGGGCACGAGGAGTGCGCGCCCGGGCTCGCCCAGGCGCCCGGGGCCTACAAGGTGCTGCGCCCCGAGCTGGTTCCCTTCATCTCCTATCCCTACGAGTGGAGCTTCAGCCAGCTGAAGGACGCCGCCCGGCTCACCCTGGCCGTGCAGAAGCGCGCCCTGGCGCGCGGCATGTCGCTCAAGGACGCCAGCGCCTACAACGTGCAGTTCGTCCACGGCCGGCCGCTGCTGATCGACACCCTGTCGTTCGAGGCCTGCCCCGAGGGGCGTCCCTGGGTCGCTTACCGCCAGTTCTGCCAGCATTTCCTGGCGCCGCTGGCGCTGATGGCCCGCCGCGACGTGCGCCTCGGCCGCCTGGGGCAGCTGCACCTGGACGGCGTTCCCCTCGACCTGGCCGCGGAACTGCTGCCGGGGCGGACCCGCTTCGCCTTTTCCCTGCTGACGCACATCCACCTGCACGCGCGCTCCCAGAAGCGCTACCAGGACCGCCCGGTCGCGGCCCGGCAGCGGCCGCTGTCGCGTTTCGCGTTGCTGGCGCTGATCGACAGCCTGGAGGGCGCCGTGCGCAAGCTTGATTGGCGGCCGCGCGGCACCGAATGGGCCGACTATTACGGGCAGACGAACTACTCCGGAGAGGCCCTGGACCTCAAGGAAAGGATGGTGGCCGACATGCTGCGCGAGCTGCGGCCGCGGAATGTCTGGGATGTGGGCGCCAACACCGGGCGCTTCAGCCGCGTCGCCTCCCGCGCCGGCATCCCCACGGTGGCGCTGGACATCGACCCGGCGGCGGTGGAGAAGAACTACCGCCAGTGCCGCCGCGACAGCGAGCGCTTCCTGCTGCCCCTGGTCGGAGACGTCACCAATCCCAGCCCGGGAATCGGCTGGGAGAACGGCGAGCGCCTGTCGCTGCTGCAGCGGGGGCCGGCCGACGCGCTCCTGGCCCTGGCGCTGGTCCACCACCTGGCCATCGGCAACAACCTGCCGCTGGGGAAAGTGGCCGAGTCGCTCGCCCGCGCCTGCCGCTCCCTGGTGATCGAGTTCGTGCCCAAGGCCGACTCGCAGGTGCGGCGCCTGCTGGCCACCCGCGAGGATATCTTCCCCGACTACCACGCCCAGGGCTTCGAGGCGGCGTTCCAGGATCATTTCGCCATTGAGCGCCGCGAATCCATCGCCGGCACCGATCGCATCCTGTACGCCATGCACTCCCGCAGAAGCTAAAAACCTAAAACAGTAATAGTCATTGTGTTAGTGTTAGTGTTAGGAAAGCCCTGGGGCTGTCCGAGATGGATCACTTTCTGAATTGACAGCTAGCACCGCAAGGATTTCGGGGCTAGCTAAAACGGTTTTTTGGCGAGTTCAGATACCCGTTAGATATCTGCGAGTGCCTTCACTAACACTAACACTATCACTATCACTTTCTTCAGGCGATTAGCGGCCGAGAAGCTTGATGCGCAGGTAGGCGAGGCCGAGCGCCGCGTACTTGCCCAGGTCGCGCCACGAGCGGATCGACCGCAGCACGTCGGGCAGCTTCTTCCACAGCGATCCCTTCCCGGAGCCGGCCGACCACTTGAACAGCAGCTCGCCGATCTGTCCCCAGGTGAACCGCTCGCGGAAGAGCGGCACGTCGCCCTGGGCGGCGGGCAGGGTCTCCATGCGGCGGTCGCGCCGCGCCCAGGAGAAATCGGCCGGCATCAGTTTCTTCTCCTTGGCGTAGGCTTCCAGCTCGGTGCCCGGGTAGATGTGCAGGATCGAGACGGTGATGTCGACGCGGTCGCGGATGCTCTCGATGAAGCGCAGACTCTCCTGGGCCTCGGCCCAGGTCTCGCTGGGGTGGGAGAAGATGAAGAACGCCGTGGCCTGGATGCCCAGCCGGCTGACCCAGTCCACCGTCTGGTGGACCTGCTCGTCACGTATGTTCTTGTGGATGATCTCGCGGCGCACCCGCTCCGAGCCGGCCTCGACGCCGAAGGAAACGTACTGCACGCCCGCCTCGCGCATCAGCGCCAGCAGGTCGTAGTCCAGGGCGTCGATGCGTACCTCGGCGACGAAGCGGATGCCCAGCTTCTCGCGGATGAGCAGGCGGCAGAGTTCCTCGGTGCGCCGGCGGCTGTAGTTGAAGGTGTCGTCGAAGAACCACAGCACCTCGGCGCCGAAGCGGTCGCGGTTCCAGCGGATCTCGTCCAGGGCGCGCCGAGGCGAATAGCCGCGCACGTGGCGCCCCCAGTTGTGGGGCGTGGAGCAGAAATTGCAGTTGAATGGGCAGCCGCGCGAGGTGATGATGTTCGTCGCCCGCAGCAACCGGTCGCCCACCGGCCAGCGGAAGTCGTAGCGCTCCATGGGGATGAGATGCTTGCCGGGGAAGGGCAGGGGGTCGATGTCCTCGATCATCGCCCGGGCGCCGGTGAAGCGCGGCCGGCCGTCGCGGCGGTGGATGACGCCGGAGATGCGCTCGAGCCCGGCGGGATCGCCGCCGGCCTCGCGCCAGGCGGCGATGTCCAGGATGGTGCGCTCGCCCTCGCCCACGACGGCCAGGTCGACGGCCGGGACGTGGGCCATCATGTCCAGCCCGGCCATGGTGGCGTGCGGCCCGCCAATGACCACGGTCTTGCCGGGGAAGGCGTCCTTGATGGCCGCGGCCAGTTCGAAGATCTCGAAGCGGTTCTCGGTTGTGATCGACATGCCCACCAGGTCGGCGTCGTAGGCGGCGATCTCGCGCAGGATGTCGCGGGTCTTGAGCCCCAACACCTCGGCGGCGGTCACCTGCACCGGGCGGCCGCTCGTCTCCAGGGTGGAGGCGATGGAGAGGATGCCCAGCGGCGGCATGGTGTTGTGCTCCTTCCAGCGTTGGGCGAGATACCCGCTGGGAGGGATGATCAGATGGGTCTTCACCGGGTTCGTCTTCGTCATGAGCGGCCATTATAGCAGAGTTCCCGGGGCGGTTGAAGGGCGGGCGGCAACGACGGCCGGAACGGCCGCGGCGATTGTCGGGTGCGGCCGAGTGTGCTAGACTTCGATTCCATGAGGAACGATCCGTTTCGCCTTTCGCGGACCGGCCTGGGGTGCCTGCTGGCGCTCCTGGCCGCCTGTTCGAGCACGCCCCCGGCGCGCGAGCTGCGTACCCCGTACCCGGTGCGCGACGCCGCGGGAAATGCCCGCACCTACCGGCTCTTCCTGCCGCCGGCCGCCGGCCGCCGGCCGCTGCTGGCCTATTTCCACGGCGTGCTGTCGCCGGAGTTCAAGAGGATCCGCAGCCTGCGGCGCTACACCGGCAGCCCGGTCGAAGAGACGGGGCTGGTCGAATTCTGCCGCGAACGCGGCATCATCCTGCTTGTCCCCGATGCCCTCTACGGGTACACGTTCCTGAACTGTCCGGCGCGGGGCTGGGTGGTCGGGAAGGAGGCCGACGGCATCGAAAAGGTCATCGACACGGTCATCGCCAACCAGCCGGTCGACCGCAACGAGGTCTTTCTCGCCGGACTCTCGGCCGGCGCCGGGCTCTGCCATCATCTGGCCAACCGCCGTCCCGACTTCTACCGCGGCATCATCTCCCATTCGCAGGCCTACGTCGACGCCGCCGGCCGTCCCCTGCCCCCCCGGGAGCCGGGGCCGCGCTTCGGCGTGGTGTTCGCCTTCAATGAGGGCGACTACGCCAACCTGATCCGCCTCTGCGTCGAATCGGAGGCGCTCTACCGCGGCAGCGGCTACCGCACGGTCCTGCTGAGTGACCTGCCGCCCCGCGGCCATGCCTGGTCGGCGACGAACAACGCCCGCTTCTGGGAGCTTCTCAACCGCCTGGGGCGGAGGGTCGGCGACGGCGGCGGGGGAGCGGCGGCCGCCGGGCCGCCGCGGAAGTGAGGTGCACATGGCCAAGGACGTCTACGGAAGCATACAGAAAGAGCTGGGCGACGGCCGCAAGTCGCTCGGCGGCAAGTATCGCGACATCTTCATCGGCCGCCCTGGCCTCGGCGCGTTCCTGAGCTACGCCTTCCTGAACTGGCTCGCGCGCTTCGACGGCGCGCTCGGCTACGCCCTGCGCAAGTGGTTCTACCCGCGCTTGCTGGGCGAAGTGGGCCGGGGCGCGGTGTTCGGCAAGCGGCTCACCATCCGCCACCCGCACAAGGTGCGCATCGGCGCCGGCACGGTCATCGACGACGATGCCGTCCTCGACGCCAAGGGCGAGGAGAACGACGGCATCCGCGTCGGCGCCGGCGCCTACATCGGCCGCGGGGCCATCCTCAGCTGCAAGGAGGGATCGATCCGCGTCGGCGACCATGCCAACATCTCGGCCAACTGCACGCTGCTGTCGGAGACCGAGGTGGCCCTGGGGAGCCACTGTTTCCTGGCCGGCAACTGCTACCTGGTCGCCGGCGGCAACCACAGCTTCGCCGACCTCTCCAAACCCATCATGCTGCAGCCTTCGCTGTCCAAGGGCGGCATTCACATCGGCGACGACGTCTGGCTCGGCGCCGGCGTCATCGTCCTGGACGGGGTGACCATCGGCGGGCACTCGATCGTCGGCGCCGGCTCGACCGTCACCATCGACCTGCCGGAATACTCGTTCGCCCGCGGGTCGCGGGCGCTGAAGGTCGAGGACCGTCGGCCGCCGGGGGCCGCCGGAGGCTGACTACAGCCAGCCGTTCTCCCGGTACCAGGCGATCGCCTGGCGGACGCCGGCGCGGAAATCCTTCTGCGGGGCGAAGCCGAGCTCCGTTTGCGCCCGCTGCGACGACATGGCCTTGGAATCGGTGAAAAACGCCAGCTTGCCGCGGTTGAACGGCGCCTCCCGCCCGGCCAGGGCGAACGCCTTCTCCAGGATGCCGGCGGCCGGCCTGGCCAGCGCCAGCGGCAGGCGCAGCCGCGGCGGCGCCACCCCGCAGGCTTCGGCCGCCAGACGCGTCATCTCCGCGGCGTCCAGCACCTCGTCCCCGGCCAGGTGGTAAACGGCACCCGGCCGACCGCGGGCGGCCGCCAGCAGCACGCCGGAAACGAGGTCATCGATGTATACCGGGGTCTGGCGCCCGCGGGCGCCGGCGATGAGGGCGGCGCGGCGACGGCAGACGGCGCGGAAAAACTTGAACGTGCGGCGGTCGCCCGGCCCGTACACCCAGCCGGGGCGGAGGATGACGACATCCAGCCCTGCGGCTGCCGCCTCGCGGGCGGCCTCCTCGGCCGCGAGCTTGGTCCGGTCGTACGGGGTGCGCGGCACGGGCGGGTAGTCTTCGTCCGCCGTGTCGTTGTCGCCGACGGCGCCCAGCACGCCGATGGAGCTGAAATGGACGACGCGGCCGATCCGCGCCGCGCGCGCCGCGCGCAGGACCGCCCGCGTTCCTTCGACGTTGACGGCGTGGAAGGCGCGGTGATCGGTCACGGCCGAGCCCACGGCGGCGGCGAGGTGGAACACGGCGTCGGCGCCGGCCATCGCCGCGGCGAGCGCCCCCTCGTCCAGGATGTCGCCGGAAAAAGAAAAAACCCCGCTGGCAGGCGCCAGCGGGGTCCGATGCACGTAGGCCCGCACCTCCCATCCTGCCGCCTGCAGGGCGGGGAGGAGGCGGGCGCCGATGAATCCCGACGCCCCGGTGACCAGGGCGCGCATGGCGGACGCCCCGGGTCCCCCTAGAACTTCAGGACGATGCCCAGGCCCAGTTCGAAGCCGCCGAGGTCGTACTGGTCCGTGCCGTCGGGGAGCTGGAAGTCCAGGGTTTTCTTGACGAAGTTATACTTGGCGAAGACCTCGCCCAGCACCAGGCGGGACAGCTTGGTGTGAATGTAGGAGCCGGCCTGGACGTGGAAGCCGGTCGCGCTCTCGCTGGTGTCGGGCAGGGCGCTTTCGCCGCCCACGGTCTCCTTGTACGAGTAAATGTTGACCCCCAGGCCGGCGAAGGGCTCGAACATGCCCTTGCGGGCGAAACGGTAGCGCAGGCCGACCGAGAGGGGAGTCAGCTTGAAGTCGACCGTGTCCTGCAGGTACGAGGTGGCGGCGGAGACGGAATAGCTCTTGTAGGCGAGCCACAGGTCGATGCTGCGCACGGTGCGGATCGCCAGTTCGATTCCCGGGATGGCCTTGGAGCTGGAGCCGAAGAAGTCCTTCATGTTCTTGTCGTTGATCGTGAACAGCCCGAAGTTCAGCCCCGGGCGGAAGCGGTCCTTGAAGAAGGAGGGCTTCACGACGGCGGGGGCCTCGGGCTTGGCTTCAACGGGCTTCTTCTCGGCCTGGGCGGCCTCCCGCTCCTTGCGGGCGGCCTCGGCCTTGGCCAGTTCCTCGGCGTTGACCACGCGGAGCTTCTTGCCGTCGGCCAGGCAGTCGAATCCCGAAACGACCAGCGACGCGCCGGAGCCGAGGCCCTTGGTGACCACGGTGCGGCCTTCGCTGCTGGCGCCGACAGTGACGTACATCTTGCGGGCGCGGCCCTTCTCGGCCATGTAGATGAACTCGCCGAGGCTGTCCTGCTGCACGGCGGCGGCGGGGACGGCGATGACGCCGGCGAGCTCGGCCAGGACCTTCTTGAAGGTGGCGCGCACGCCGTCGCGCAGCTGGCCGTTCTCGTTGTTGAGGGCCAGCGCGGCCTGGCCGTCGCCGAGGGCGACGACCTCGGCCGTCATCTCGCCGCTGAAGGCGTCGCTGGTGGCGGCGAACTTGTCGCCCACGGCCAGCCCTTCCTGGGCGGCCACGGTGAAGATCATGCGCCGGGGATTGGCGATCTCCAGCAGCACGGAGTCGACGGCGATCTCGCTGCCGGAGGGGAGAACCTGGCGTGCGACCCCGGCAACCGGGGCCTTGAGGACCATGCCGGCCAGGGCCTTCTTCGCGTTCAGCTTGTCCAGGGCCGCCTGGTAGGCCTTCTCGGCGGCGGCGATGGCCTTCTCGCTCTTCTCCTTCCAGCCCTTGCGCGCGTCCAGGACCTTCTTGGCCTTGGCCGCCTCGTCCTCCAGCTTCTTGATCTCGGCGTCCATGCCGGCATTCAGGACGACCAGCTCCTGGTCCGCGTCGATCAGGCTGCCAGCGCTCACCTTGGCCTCGGAAACGACTCCGGCCACCGGGCTCTTGATGACGACGATCTCGGTGCGGCCTTCGCCGGTCAGGACCCGGTACTGGGTGAAAGGCCCAGCCTGGACCGTTTCCACCGTGACCGGGGCCTTCTTGGGGCAGGCGGACGACTTGGCGTCATCCGCGGCCATCAACGCGGCGCCGGAAACCGCGAACAGGAACATCGCGGCGCTTAACGAAAAAATGACTGCTTTCTTGAACTTCATACTCAAGGCCTCCATGAAATGGATTTAGAATTCCGGGAAGACCTAGATTTTTGCATAAAAAACAGGGATTGTCAACTGGAGCGCGCCGTTCCGCGTCCGCGGCCGCCGTTGACATCCGCCCGCGTCCGGGCTACAATGACAGGGATGAGAAAGATCGTTATTTTGCTAATCCTATCGGCGGCATCCGTTCCCGGTGCCCTGGGAGCCGCCGCCGTCCAGAACCTATCGAACTCCGCGGCCGAGTCGTTGGACGTCAGCGTGGCGATCAACGCCGACAATGAGATCGGCGCCGTCTGGATCGAAAAGGCCTCCGAAAGTAGCCAGCGCGTGTATTTTTCCATCCGCCGCAGCGGCAAGTGGTCCGCGCCGGCCGCCATTCCCGGGCAGTCGGCGAAGAACGCCTTCCCCTGCCTTGCCCGCGGCGTGAACGGCGGCTTCGTGGCCG
>JAKLEC010000020.1 GCA_022711715.1 Acidobacteriota bacterium | reverse complement strand
CGCCAGCCCCCCTCCGGGTCTTCCGTCGGGGACGGCACCCTGAAGGGATGCCAGCCGGCGTTCGAAGTCGAGGGACTCGTCCAGGTGGAAGTCGAGCTCGGGCATGGAGCGCAGGCGCATGCGCCGCGCCAGCAGCTTCTTGATGAACCCGGCGGCGCCGTTCAGGTGCTCCAGCACGGAGGCGGCGGCATCGGCGGGGCAGGCGACAAAGACGGCGGCGCGCTTCAGGTCGGGGGCGGGGCGCACGCGCAGGACGGTAACCCGGCGCAGCTCCGGGTCCAGGCTTTCGCGGCCCAGGATCTCGCCCAGCGCCTCGCGCAGCGTGCTGGCGAACTTCTCCAGGCGGTAGGCCATCTCAGTAGTACTGCTCGCTCAGGCGGCTGATCTCGACGGCGTAGTCGCGCTCGATGAGCTCCTCGACCTGGCGGAACAGGCGGGCCAGCTCGGCGCGGCCGGCGCCGACGCTCACCACCGTCAACTGCGCCCGCTGCCACAGGTCCTGGGCGCCGCTCTCGGCGACGGCGACGTTGAAGCGCCTGCGCAGCCGGGCCTTCAGGCTGGAGAGCAGGCGGCGCTTGTCCTTAAGGCTGTGGAATTCCTCGGCGAACAAGTCGATCTCCAGCTGGCCGACCATCAGGGGATGAGGGTCTTCTCATATACTTCCAGGATGTCTCCGATTTCGAAGGTGTTGAAGTTCTTGATGCGGATGCCGCACTCGGTTCCGGCGCGCACCTCGGACACCTCGTCCTTGATGCGCTTCAGCGATTCGATCTCGCCCTCGAAGACCAGGTCGCCGTTGCGCATGACCTTGACCTTGGACTTGCGCGTGACCTTGCCGTCGCGGACGACGCAGCCGGCCACGAGCCCCACGTTGGAGATCTTGAATTTCTGCAGGATCTCCACCTCGCCGACGCGCGTCTCCTGGTACTGCGGGCCGATCTTGCCCTTGACGGCCTTCTCGATGTCCTCGACGAGATGGTAGATCACGGCATACAGGCGGATCTCCACCTTCTCCATCTTGGCCATGGCCAGGATCTTCTGCGGCGCCTTGACGTTGAAGCCCAGGATGACCGCCCCGGAGGTCGAGGCCAGCAGGATGTCGGCCTCGTTGATGCTGCCCAGGCCGCTGTGCAGCACGTTGATCTTCAGCTTGTCCTGGCTGAGGCGCGCCAGCACCTGCTCCAGCACCTCGGCGCTGCCGAAGTTGTCGGCCTTGACGATCACCGGGAAGTCCTGGACCTGGTCCTGCTCGACCATCTGGAACAGGTTCTGCAGGCTGATCTTCTTCTCGGCCATGACGTCCTTGTTCTTGGCCGCCTTCAAGGCCGCCTGGCGCATCTCGATGATCTTCTTGGCCTTGTCCAGGTCGTCAACGACCTGGAAGACGTCGCCGGCCTGGGGCAGGGCGTCGAAGCCCATGATCTCGATGGGCTCGGGGACCTGGGCGGAATCCAGGGTATTGCCGGCGTCGTCGAAGATGGACTTGATCTTGCCCAGCGAGTTGCCGCAGATGAAATAATCGCCCTTCTTCAGCCGGCCGTGCTGGATGAGCACCGTGCCGATGGGGCCCAGCTGCGGGTCGAGGCGCGACTCGATGATCGTGCCGCGGGCGGGTACCCGGGCGTAGGCCTTCAGCTCCTGCATCTGCGCCACCAGCTGGATCATCTCCAGCAGCTGGTCCAGGTTCTGGTTCTGCTTGGCCGAGATCTCCACCGAGACGGTCTTGCCGCCCCAGTCCTCGACCAGGATGCCGTGCTTGTTCAGGTCGGTCTTGACGCGGTCGCGGTCGGCGCCGGCGATGTCGATCTTGTTGATGGCCACGATGATCGGCACCTGCGCGGCCTTGGCGTGGTTGATGGCCTCGACCGTCTGTGGCTGCACGCCGTCGTTGGCGGCCACCACCAGGATGACCAGGTCGGTGGCCTTGGCGCCGCGGGCGCGCAGGTTGGTGAAGGCCTCGTGGCCGGGGGTGTCGATGAAGACGATGGCCCCGCCGGGAGTTTTCAGCTTGTAGGCGCCGATCTTCTGGGTGATGCCGCCGGCCTCCTTCTCGGCCACGCGCGTCTTGCGCAGGGTGTCGAGCAGGGTCGTCTTGCCGTGGTCGACGTGACCCATGACCGTGACCACCGGCGGCCGCGGGCCGGGCTGCTCGCCGCTCTTGGCCACCTGCGCCTGGAAGACGTAGTCCTCGAAGGGCAGGACCTCGAGCTGCACGCCCAGGTCGGCGCACAGGGCGGCGATGTCGGCGCCGTCCATGATCGGGTTGCCGTGGTAGTTCATCTTCAGCTGGGCGATCCGTTCCTCCAGCTGCTTCAGCTTGATGCCCAGCTTCTCGGCCAGCTCCTTGACGGTGCAGAAGTCGGTGATCTGGATCTTGGCCGGCAGGTGCAGGGGCTCGACCACCTTCTCCGGCCTCGGCGTGACCGGGCGGGACGGACGCGGCCCCGGCCGGTGCGGGCCATGCGGCTGCGGCCGGCGGTAGGGCGGCGGCGCCGGGCGGAAGATGCGCTGCTCGGTCACCGGCCGCGGCGACGGCGACATCGGCGCATGGGCCTTCGGGGCCGCTGCCGGGGCCCTGTGAGCGGCCGCCGGGGCGGAAGCAGGGGCCTTGGGGGCGGCCGCCGGGGGGTGTGCCGGAGCCTTGGGAGCCGCCGCCGGGACGTGTGGCGGGGCCTTGGGCGCGGCCGCCGGGGCAGGGGCGGGTGCCTTGGGCGCGGCCGCCGGGGCCGGCGCGGGAGCCTTGGGAGCGGCGGCCGGCGCCGGCGCGGGAGCCTTGGGAGCGGCGGCCGGGGCAGGGGCGGGTGCCTTGGGCGCGGGGGCCGGGGCCGGCGCGGGAGCCTTGGGAGCGGCGGCCGGCTTGGACTCGGTTTTCTTCTCGGGAGCCGGCTTAAGCTCCGCTTCTTTCTTCTCGGCGGTTTTCTTCGGGGCTTCCTTCTTCTCGGCCGGCTTCTTTTCGGCGGCCTTCTTCGGCGCCTCCTTTTTCTCGGGCGTTCCCTTGGTTTCCTTCTTTTCGACGGTTTTCTTGGGGGGCTTGGCCATCTCGGCTTCCAGGGCGGCGACCTTCTTGGGGCTCTGGGAGAGCTCGCGCAGCTGCTCGAGCTGCTCGACGTTGATGACCGAGGAGTGCGACTTGACTCCCAGGCCGAGCTTGTCCAGGAAGTACATGGCCAGCTTGTTGGTCAGCTGGAACTGCTTGGTCGCTTCGTGGAGCTTGATGGTTGACATGAAGCGGTTCTCCTATTGCTTGGTTTGCGGCTCGCCGCCGTCGCCCTTGCGGTTGGCGATCTGGATGTCCCAGCCGGTCAGCTTCGAGGCCAGCTTGATGTTGACCCCCTTCTTGCCGATGGCCGCCGACAGGGTGTCCTCGCGCACCGTCACTTCGGCCACCTGGTTCTCGGGGTCGACCAGGTGCACCTTGACCACCTCGGCCGGCGTCAGCGCCGAGGCGATGAAGCGCTCGGGGGCGCTGCTCCAGGCGATGACGTCGATGCGCTCGCCGCGCAGCTCCTTGGTGATGGCCAGCACGCGGTTGCCGTTCATGCCCACGATGGCCCCCACCGGATCGATGGCCTTGTCGGTGGAATAGACCGCCACCTTGGACTTGATGCCCGGCTCGCGGGAGACGGCGAAGATCTTGACGATGCCCTCGGCCACCTCGGGCACCTCCTTCTTGATCAGCTCGACGACGAAGTCGTTCATGTAGCGGGTGGCCAGCACCAGCGGGCCCTTGCCCTCGGCGAACACCCTCTTGATGAGGAACTTGATGATCTCGCCGCGGCGGAAGCTGTCCTTGGGAGAGATCTCCTTGGGGGGCAGGACGGCCTCGCCCCACTCCAGGCCGAGGATGTAGTTGCCGTTCTCGACCCGGCGCACGTCGCCGCTCATCAGCGTGCCGGCCAGCTGGAAGTACTTCTCGTAGATGGTCTCCTGCTCGGCCTTGAGGATCTTCTGCATGATGATCTGCTTGGCCGACTGGGCGGCGATGCGCCCCAGGGTCTCGCCGGGCAGGTGGATCTTGATGACGTCGCCCTCGCGGGCCTTGGAATCGTATTTCAGGGCATCCTTCCAGTGGATCTCGGAGAGCGGGTCGGATACCTCCTTCACCACCAGCTTGCGGACGTAGACCTCGATGATCCCCTTCTGCTCGTCGATCTCGATCTGAATGTCGGCGTCGGGGTCAAAATACTTCTTGGAGACGGTGAGCAGGGCCTCCTTGATGGCAGAAAAGAAGATGTCGGGATTGATGCCGCGTTCGCGGCTGATCTGACGAATGCTCTGCAACAGGTCTTCTGCCATGGATGGTCCTCATTTTGCTCATAGGCAACGAGCCATTATAAAGGATTTCAGCGGGAAATGCAAACGTCCCCGCCTTGGGGCTTCCATGAGCCTGGCAGACGGCACACGGCGTACGGCATACGGAGGAGAAGCGATCGGCGGCTTCAGGGAAGGCAGAGGGAAGAGAGGGGGAAGAATGAGGGAAGAGAAAGTGGGAAAAGACATTTCGGGATTCTGTCTCACTCTGTCTTCCCTCTGCCTTTCCCTGTGGTTTCCCTTTCTCTTCCCTGGAGTTCTGAAGCCTTACGCATCCGCCGGGGCAGGTGGGTATTGACTTTCGCTCTCTTTTGCGATACATTGACCCCTGTTGTCACGCGAGGAGGAACCTACAATATGAACAAGAACGAAATCGCCCAGCTGATGGTTAAGGATTCCAGTATCATCAAGAGCAATGCGCTCCGGGTCATCGATACGCTGGTGGCGGTTGTCGGCGATCAGTTGAAAAAAAAGCAGGGCAAGGTGACGCTGGTCGGGTTCGGCACCTTCAAGGTGATCGACAAGAAAGCCAAGGTGGGCCGCAATCCCAAGACCGGCGCCAAGATCAATATTCCGAAGAAACGGGTCCCCAAGTTCATCGCCGGGAAAGAACTGAAGGCCCTGGTCAAATAGCCAGGGTGATGGACAGGCGCGTAGCCCAGTTGGTTAGAGCGCTACCT
Source organism: Acidobacteriota bacterium (assembly GCA_022711715.1). Lineage (GTDB taxonomy): Bacteria > Acidobacteriota > Aminicenantia > UBA2199 > UBA2199 > UBA2199. The sequence continues at coordinate 20,737 of JAKLEC010000020.1, read as the reverse complement.
TGACACGGTAGAGGTCGGCGGTTCGAGCCCGCCCGCGCCTATTGTTCCCATGGACAAAGAAAAAGCGATCCTGATCAGGATAAACGGCGAGCTGAGGGACCTCGGCTCGCCAGCCGCCCCCGGCGACCGGGTCGAGGAGGTCTATCCCCATTCGCCGGAGGCCCTCGATGTCTACCGTCATTCCGCCTCCCACCTGCTGGCCCAGGCCGTGCTCGAGCTCTTCCCCGGCACGCAGTACGGCGTCGGCCCGGCCGTGGAGAACGGCTTCTATTACGACTTCCTGACCGCGCGGCCGCTCGCCGAGTCCGACCTGGAGGCCATCGCCAGGAAGATGGCCCACCTGGCGCGGCAGAACCTGCCCATCCGCCGCGAAGTGTGGAGCAAGGAGCAGGCGCGCGAGCACTTCCGCCGCCAGGGCCAGACCCTCAAGCTGGAGCTGCTGGAGGAGAAGGTCGCCGGCGACGAGGTGTCGGTCTACCGCCAGGGCGACTTCGTCGACCTGTGCCGCGGGCCGCACCTGGGCTCGACCGGCCTGCTGCAGCACGTCAAGCTGCTCAGCGTGGCCGCCGCCTACTGGAAGGGGGACGAGCGCAGCCACTCGCTGCAGCGCGTCTACGGCACGGTCTTTCCCGATGCCCGGGGGCTGGAGGAGCACCTGCGCTTCCTCAAGGAGGCCAGGGAGCGCGACCACCGGCTGCTGGGCAAGGCCCTCGACCTGTTCTCCCTGCAGGAGGAGGCCGGGCCCGGGCTGGCCTACTGGCACCCCAAGGGCGCGCGCATCCGCCACGAGATCGAGACCTACTGGAAAAAGCGGCACTACGAGGGCGGCTACGAGCTGCTCTACACGCCGCACATCGGCCGCGAATGGCTCTGGCAGACCTCGGGGCACCTCGGCTTCTACAAGGACTCGATGTACGCCCCCATGGCCATCGACGAGATGAACTACTATTTGAAGCCGATGAACTGCCCCTTCCACATCATGGTCTACAAGTCGAGCCAGCGCTCCTACCGCGACCTGCCGCTGCGCTGGGCCGAGCTGGGGACCGTCTACCGCTACGAGCGCAGCGGCACCCTGCACGGGCTGCTGCGCGTGCGCGGCTTCACCCAGGACGACGCCCACATCATCTGCACGCCGGAGCAGATCGACGACGAGATCCTGCGCGTGCTTGACTTCTCGCTCGACCTGCTGCGCGCGTTCGGGTTCAGCGAGTTCAAGATCGAGCTTTCGGTGCGCGACCCGCAGGCCGCCGGCAAGTACGCCGGCAGCGACGCCATGTGGGTCCAGGCCGAGGCCTCGCTGGTCAAGGCGCTGACCGTGCGCCGGCTGGCCTACCAGCGCATGGAGGGCGAGGCCGTGTTCTACGGCCCCAAGATCGACATCAAGATCAAGGACGCCCTGGGGCGCTTCTGGCAGTGCACCACCATCCAGTTCGACTTCAACATGTCGGAGCGCTTCGCCATGAAGTACATCGGCGCCGACGGCGCCGCCCACCAGCCCTACATGGTGCACCGCGCCCTGCTCGGCTCGCTGGAGCGCTTCTTCGGCGTGCTCATCGAGCACTACCGCGGCTTCTTCCCGCTGTGGCTGGCGCCGGTGCAGGCCCTCATCGCGCCGCTCAACGACGACTGCCTGCCCTACGGCCGACGCGTGCTGGAGGAGCTGCGCCGCGCCGGCGTGCGCGCCGAGCTCGACGCCCGCGCCGAGGGCGTCAACCGCAAGATCCGCGACGCCGAGAAGCAGAAAGTCCCCTACATCATCGTGCTCGGGCCGCAGGAGGAGAAGGCGGGCAACCTCTCCTACCGCATCCACGGCCAGGGCGACCGGGGCAAGATCGGCCTCAGTGAATTCCTGCAGAAAATTAAAATACTCGTAGAGGAAAAAAGCCAACATTATGAGATTCAGTAAACCGATCCCCAACAAGAAGAGGAATCCCCACCGCATCAACGAGGAGATCATGGCCCGCGAGGTGCGCCTCATTGACGAGGAGAAGGCCCAGCTGGGCATCCTCCCCATCGCCCAGGCCCTGGCCATCGCCCGCGAGAAGGAGCTGGACCTGGTGGAGATCTCGCCGGAGGCCCAGCCGCCGGTGTGCCGCATCCTGGACTACGGCAAGTTCCTCTACTCGCTGCAGAAGAAGGCCCACGAGGCCCAGCGCCACCAGCGCAAGGTGCTGGTCAAGGAGATCAAGTTCACCCCGGTCATCGGCGAGCACGACGTCGAGGTGAAGCTGAAGAAGATCAAGGAGTTCCTGGCCGAGGGCAACAAGGTGAAGGTGACCGTGTGGCTCAAGGGCCGGCAGAAGCGCAAGCCGGAGATGCTGGAGACCATGGTGGCGCGCATCATGGAGATCCTGAAGGAGATCGCGGAGATCGAGGCCCCGCCCAAGCGCGAGGGCTTTTTCTGCCATATCATGATCGGAGCGAAAAAAGGAGGCAAGGATGCCAAAACTAAAAACGCATAGAGGCGCCCACAAGCGGCTGAAAGTCACCGCCAAGGGCAAGATCAAGCGCAGCAAGGCCTTCGGTCGCCACATTTTGACCAAGAAGAGCGCCAAGCGCAAGCGCAACCTGAAGAAGGCGACGCTGGTGGTCAAGTCGGAATTCAAGAAGATGAAGGAACTGCTGCCCTACGAGAACTAGGAGGAGACGATGCCGAGAGTTACCCGCGGGAACAAAAAGCTTCTGCGCAGAAAAAAGATACTGGACCAGGCCAAGGGCTTCTGGGGCGCCAAGCGCAAGAATTACCGCTCGGCCAAGGAGTCGGTGCAGCGGGCCATGGCCTACGCCTACCGCGACCGCCGCAACCGCAAGCGCGACTTCCGCACCCTGTGGAACGTGCGCATCAACGCCGCCGTGCGCGAGTTCGGCATGAGCTATTCGCAGTTCATGAAGAACCTGAAGAAGGCCCACATCCTGCTCAACCGCAAGGTGCTGGCCAACCTGGCGGCCAGCGAGCCCGAGACCTTCCGCGCCATCGTCGAGAAAGCCAAGTCCGTGGCATGATCGATGAGCTCAGGAAGGAGATTGAAGAGGCCCGACGATCCTTTGTCCATGAGCTAGAGGGCGTTCCATCTCCGGAAACGCTGGCGGCGCTGAGGGAGCGCTTCCTCGGCCGCAAGAAGGGACGGGTCTCGCTGCTGCTGGCGCGGCTGCGCGAGTGCGCCGCCGCGGAGCGGCCGCTGGCCGGCCAGGCGGTCAACGAGCTCAAGGCCTTCGTCGAGGAGGCGCTTGCCGCCGCCCCGGCCCGGGCCGCCGCCCCGGCCGGCGAGTGGCGCGACCCCTCGCTACCGCCCTCGCGCCTGCCGGCCGGCGGCGAGCACCTGATCGCCGCCATCCAGCGGCGCATCGAGGACATCTTCCTGCAGCTGGGCTACGAGATCGCCCGCGGCCCCGAGGTGGAGCTCGAGGACTACAACTTCACCAAGCTGAACATCCCGGCGCACCACCCGGCGCGCGACGAGCAGGACACCTTCTTCCTGGAGGGGCACGACGAGATGGTGCTGCGCACGCACACCTCGCCGATGCAGGTGCGCTACATGCTCGAGCACAGGCCGCCGCTGAAGATCATTTCGCCGGGCAAGGCCTTCCGCAAGGACGACCCCGACGCCACCCATTCCCCGTGCTTCCACCAGGTGGAGGCGCTGCTGGTGGACCGCGGCGTGCGCTTCTCCCACCTCAAGGGCACGCTGGAGGCCTTCTGCCGCTCGTTCTACGGCCCGGATATCGTGCTGCGCTTCCGCCCCGGCTATTTCCCCTTCACCGAGCCGTCGGCCGAGGTGGACATCAGCTGCTTCCTGTGTCGAGGCCGCCAGGACCGTGCCGCTACGCCCGACCCCGCCTGCCGCGTCTGCAAGGGGAGCGGCTGGCTGGAGATCCTGGGCAGCGGCATGGTGCACCCGCAAGTGTTGCGCAACTGCGGCATCGACCCCGAGGAGTATTCCGGCTTCGCCCTGGGCATGGGCATCGAGCGCGTGGCCATGGTCAAGTACGGCGTGCCCGACCTGCGCCTGCTGTACGAGAACGACCTGCGCCTGCTGGGGCAGTTCGGGTGAGGCCATGAAGATCAACGTCGAGTACCTGAAGCGCTTCGTCGCCTGCGGCCTGGAGGACGGAGCCCTGCGCGAGCTGCTGGCCGGCCTCGGCCTGGGCACCGAGGAGGTGCTGCAGGTCGGCGGCGAGACCGTGCTGGACCTGGAAACGACGCCCAACCGCCCCGACTGGCTCTCGCACTACGGCGTCGCCCGCGAGATCGCGGCCAAGGACCCGGGCCTGCGCTTCACGCCCATGGACCTGGCCGCCGTCGACCTCGGCGCCCCCGGCGACGGGTTCGCCATCCACATCGAGGACCCGGCCGACTGCCGGCGCTACAGCGGCTGCATCGTGCGCGACCTGGCGGTGCGCGAGTCGCCGCCCGATGTGCAGAAGCTGCTGGTCTCGCTGGGCCTGCGGCCGATCAACGACGTCGTCGACGCCTCCAACCTGGTGATGATGACCTGCGGCCAGCCGCTGCACATCTTCGACCTGGAGCGGTTGCGCGGCGGCCAGGTGCGCGTGCGCCGCGCCCGCGCCGGCGAGGCGCTGCGCCTGCTCGACGAGCGCGACGTGACGCTCGACGGCGGCCACCTGCTGATCGCCGACGGCGAGCGGCCCCTGGCCCTCGCCGGCGTCATGGGCGGCCTGGACTCGGGCATCACGCCCGCCACCCGTCACGTCTTCATCGAGAGCGCCTGCTTCGACCCGGTGGTCATCCGCCTGGGCGCGCGCTCGCTGGGGCTGAAGACCGACGCCAGCCACCGCTTCGAGCGCGGCATGGACGCGGAGGCCACCCTGCCGGCGCTGCGCATGGCCCTGCGGCTCCTATCCCGCTCGCAGGGACGCGCGCTGAAGCCCTCCTTCTTCCAGGACGCCTACCCGCGGCCCCAGTCCCGTCCCGCCATCCGCCTGGAGAAGGACTTTCCGGCGCGGTTCACCGGCATGGACATCTCCGCCGCCGACGCCGCCGCGGTGCTGCAGCGCCTGGGCTTCGCGCTGCGCGACGACGGCGCCGCCTGGCAGGTCACGTCGCCCAGCCACCGCGTTGACGCCGAGTGCCGCGAGGACCTGGTGGAGGAGATCGCCCGCGTCCTGGGCTACGACCGCCTGCAGGGCGAGATGCCGCTGACGGCCAACCCTGTCCTGCGCGTCGACGAGGCGCGCCCGCGGCTGCAGCGCCTGAAGGCGCGCCTGGCCGCCGCCGGCTTCCAGGAAGTGATCAACTACGTGTTCCAGTCGCCCGAGGAGAACCGCCTGGCCGGAGCCGAGGAGCGGCCGCTGGCCCTGAAGAATCCCCTGGGCCGGGATTTCTCGGTAATGAAGAATTCCCTGGTCCCCGGGCTGCTGCGCAATACCGCGGCCAACGCCGACCAGGGCTGCGACCGCGTCGCCCTGTTCGAGATCGGCAACGCCTTCGCCGACGAGGCGGGGCGGGTCGTGGAGCGCCGGCGCCTGGCCCTGAGCGCGTACGGCCAGGAGCAGCGCCCGGACTGGCGCCTGGCCGGCCGGGAGTTCGACCTGGCCTGGCTCAAGACGGAGCTGGCGGCCCTGGCGGGCCTGCTGCGGCTGGAGTTCGCCTTCCGCGCCGCCGCCCACCCCCTGTTCCGCCCGGGGGCCTGCTTCCGCGTTGACTGCGGCGGCCGGCCCGGCGGCTGGTGCGGCGAGGTGGCCGCCGCCGCTTCCGGGCTCCACAAGCTGGAGCGCCCGGTCTTCGCCGCCGAGCTGGACCTGGAGGCGCTGCTGGCGGGGAGCGGCGAACGCCGTTTCCAGCCCTGGAACCGCTTCCCGGCCGCGCGCCGCGATTTCACCTTCCGGATGGCGCGCGCGCGCTCGTTCCAGGAGCTGGACGACGCCATCGCGGGGCTGCGGCCGGCCGCCCTGGAAAGCTACGAGCTGACCGACGTCTACCAGGGACCCGGCCTCCCGGCCGACCAGGTCAGTCTTTCCCTGTCCTTTACCTACCGGGCCGCGGAGCGCACCCTGACCGGCGAGGAGGTGAACGAGGCTCACCGCGGGTTCACCGGCCGGCTGGCGGCGCAGCTGGGCCTAATCCAACGATAAGGAGAGTGCCATGAGCGCAGGATTCAAGGAGTTCGATAAACTGGAGGAGAAGATCAACCGCATGATCGCGGGCATGAAGGCCCTGCGCGAGGAGAACCAGAAGCTGCGCAAGGAGCTGCAGGAGGCCAAGCACGACACCTCGCAGCGCGAGGGCGAAAAGGGCGAGATCCGCAAGAAGATCGCCTCGCTGATCGAGCTGGTCGACTCCATCGGGGAATGATGGGCAAGGAAGTCGAGGTCACGATCACCGGCAAGCGCTTCGTGTTCCAGCTGGCCGACGACGTGCCGCCCGAGGAGTTCCTGCAGGTGGTCGAGTACGTGGAGAACAAGATCAACAAAATAAAGAGCAGGATGAACGAATTGGACGCCCAGAAATTGGGATTGTTAACTTCGATAAACATCGCCCAGGACCTCTTCTCCCTGAAGAAGGAGAACGAGAAGCTGGCCCAGATCCTGGGGCGGATCGACACCCTGTTGTCGCCGGAAAGCGAGGATGGAAAGTTAACCGTCAGTTTGTCGTCCTGATCACAGGAGGTAGCCAATGATCGGGATCGCCATCGCGATGCTGCTCGGAGCCCTGCTGGGCGCCGGGGCGGTATGGTCGCTAAAGAGGAGGATCTTCGCCGGGGAGTTCCGCAAGGTGGAGGCCTCCCAGAAACAGCTCGAGGCCAAGGGCCGCGAGGAGCTGGAGCGCGAGAAGAAGCAGGCGCTGCTGGAGCTGAAGGAGCAGTTCGCCGAGTGGAAGAACGAGTACAACCGCCGGCAGAACGAGAAGGTCAACCGCCTGAACGTCATGGAGAAGCGGCTGATCCAGAAGGAAGAGAACCTGGACAATCGCTATGCCAACCTGGACAACAAGGAAAAGGAGCTGAAGAAGAAGGAGCACGACCTGGACCTGCAGGAGGAGGAGATCGCCGCCCTGCGCGGCCAGGTCAGCCAGCTCCACGACGAGCAGCGCCAGAAGCTGGAAAAGATCTCCGGCCTCACCGTGCAGGAGGCCAAGGACATGATCATCCGCCAGTACGAGAGCGAGGCGCGGCTGGAGTCGGCGCAGCGCCTGAAGCAGATCGAGGACGAGCTGAAGGAGAAGAGCGCGCAGCTGGCCAAGGAGACCATCTCCAACGCCGTGCAGCGCATCGCCACCGAGCACGTGGTCTCCTCGTCGGTGACGGTCATCGACCTGCCCTCGGACGAGATGAAGGGGCGCATCATCGGCCGCGAGGGGCGCAACATCCGCGCCCTGGAGAACGCCACCGGCGTCGACTTCATCGTCGACGACACGCCGGAAGCCATCCTGGTCTCCTCCTTCGACCCCATCCGCCGCGAGATGGCCAAGCAGGCCATCGAGACGCTGATCGCCGACGGCCGCATCCACCCGGCGCGCATCGAGGAGATCGTCGACCGCATCAAGGGCAACTTCGACAACTACCTGCGCAAGCAGGGCGAGGCGGCGGTGCTGGAGCTGGGCATCCGCGACCTGAACCCCGAGCTGTACTTCTACCTGGGCAAGCTCAAGTTCCGCTCCTCGTTCGGCCAGAACGTGCTGGAGCACTCCAAGGACGTGGCCTGGATCGCCGCCTACCTGGCCCGCGAGGTCGGGGCCAGCGTCCCGGTCTGCAAGCGCGCCGGCCTGCTGCACGACGTGGGCAAGGCCATTGACCGCGAGACCGAGGGCACGCACACGCAGCTCTCGGTGGAGCTGGCCAAGAAGTACGGCGAATCCGCCGCCGTGCAGGACGCCATCGCCTCGCACCACATGGACACGGCTTTCACCTCCATCGAGGCGGTGCTGATCCAGGCCGCCGACAGCATCTCCGCCGCGCGGCCCGGCGCCCGCCGCGAGATCCTCGAGACCTACATCAAGCGCCTGGAGAAGCTGGAGGAGCTGAGCAAGTCCTTCGCGGGCGTGACCAAGGCCTATGCCCTGCAGGCCGGCCGCGAGGTGCGCGTCATCGTCAACGCCAACGAGCTGGACGACAACCGCACGTTCCTGATCTGCAAGGACATCGCCCGCAAGATCCAGGACGAGATGGAGTACCCCGGGCAGATCAAGGTGTCCGTCATCCGCGAGGTGCGGGCCATCGAGTATGCCAAGTAAGACGCTGCGCCTCATCCTGGTCGGCGACGTCGTCGGCCGCCACGGCCGCCGCTTCCTGCGCGCCGTGCTGCCGCTGGTAAAGGCGAAGTTCCAGCCCGACCTGGTGGCGGCCAACGGCGAGAACTCGGCCGGCGGCCTGGGCGTCATCCGCCGCACCGCCGACGAGCTGTTCGAGGCCGGCGTCAACGTCCTGACCGGCGGCAACCACACCTGGGACAAGAAGGAGGCGCTCGAGCTGCTGGCCAGCGAGCAGCGCGTGCTGCGGCCGCTGAACTTCAGTCCCGCGACGCCCGGCCACGGCGCCTTCGTCTTCCGCACGGCGGCCGGCCCGGAGGTCGCGGTCGTCAGCCTGCAGGGGCGGGTGTTCATGGAGGCGGTCGTCGACAACCCCTTTGCGGTCATCGACGAGTTCCTCAAGAAGAACCGGCACCCGGTCGTGCTGGTCGACTTCCACGCCGAGGCCACGGCCGAGAAGCAGGCCATGGGCTACTTCCTCGACGGCCGCGTCAGCGCCGTCCTGGGGACGCACACGCACATCCCCACCGCCGACTGCCGCGTCCTGGAGAAAGGAACGGCCTACCAGACCGACATCGGCATGACCGGGGCGCTGGACTCGGTCATCGGCATGACCCGCGAGCCCATCGTGCGCAAGTTTCTCACCGGCATGCACCAGAAATTCGAGGTGGCCGGCGGCCCGCAGGTGCTCGACCTGACCGTGGTCGACGTCGATGCCGCCAGCGGCCGCGCCGCGCACATCGAGGCGCATCGCTATCTCGAGGACACGTATCTCAAGGAACTGGGATTGCCAGGCTGATGCATGAAGCTTCGTGACGCGTAACGCGTGACGCGTGACGAGTAACTGCAGGGGAACAAACTATCGTAACTCGTGATTCGTAATTCGTGATTCGTAACAGCAAAAGGCTTTCCGATCACGAACTTTTGCTTGCTCTCCTCACGATACCCCATACCATGAGTCCAAAGCCCTCGTCCGGGGCGGTTGCTCATTGGATTTTGTGACTTGTGCGAAAGCGGGTGCTTGGGATCTGGAACGTTGGCTTTCTCGCGTCACGCGTTACGCGTCACGCGTCACGATTGCCCGTTGGGTTTCAGGCGCCGGTTGACTTTTGCGGCTTTTGCGCCTAAAATCGGGAAATCGTGCTCGTGTTCGTAACGATTCGACCCGTTGGCCCGATCCCATGCAGCGCAAGATAGTCCGCGTCACCGCCGTCCTCTGCGTGGCGCTGTTCGTCTACTTCATCATCCGCGCCAACCCCCGGGAACTGCTGCGCGTGCTCGGCCACCTCGCCTGGGCGGAGATCGCCGCCCTGATCCTGCTGCGCCTGGCATTCTGGGGCATCCGCACCTGGTCGTGGCAGATGGTGCTGGGCTGCTGCAGCCCCTGCCGCGTCCCCTTCGCCACCCTGTTCTGGGCCGAGATGGCCGGCCACGCCGTGGGGCATTTCACCCCCTCCGCCAAGATCGGCGGCGACGCCATCCGCGCCATGATGGCCGGGCCGGTGCCCAAGAACCATTCGCTGGCCTCGGTGGTGGTCGACAAGACGGTCGAGCTGATGGCCACGGTGCTGATGATGAGCCTGGGGCTGTTCCTCACCCTGATGCGCATCCGCATGGGCTCCACCCAGCGCGCCGTTTTCCTGGCGCTGACCGCCGGCATGGCCGCGGCGATCTTCGTGTTCTTCCGCAAGCAGAAGAAGGGGCTGTTCATCTGGGTGCTGGAGAGCCTGAAGCGGCTGCGCATCCGCTCCAAGTACCTGGAGTCCAAGCGCGCGCGGCTGGTCGAGACCGACGCCGTCATCGCCGAATTCTACTCCCGCCACCGCCGCGTTTTCCTGGTCGTCTTCCTGCAGTACGTCGCCATGATCATGCTCTGGGCGGTGGAGATGCACCTGAGCTTCCGCTTCCTCGGCCTGCATTCCATCACGTTCATGAAGAGCTTCCTGATCACTATGCTGGGCATCGTGGCCAACATCGTGCCGGTGATCCCGGCCAGCATCGGCATCTATGACATGAGTTATCTGCCCATCTTCGCCATCTTCCGCGTGCCGCTGCGCTTCGGCATCACCGTCGTCCTGCTGCGGCGGGCGCTGAACCTGCTCATGGCCGTCATCGGGCTGTGGCCCATGCTGCGCCTGCGGCAGCGCCCGCCCGCGACCCCGGCCACCGGGGTGCCGCTGGCGGCGCCGGGGGAGACGGCGTAGGGCTTTCAGCGCTCGGCGGACGGAAGGACAAAAGAACGATCTATCGTGACGCGTAACGCGTGACGCGTGACGAGTAACCGCATTGAAACGATCCCTTTTGATTCATGATTCACAATGGCACTGAAAAGATCTATCGAGATGCGTGACGCGTGACGAGCAGCGGCGTTCGATCACCGAACTCAGTGACAAGTGACGAGTGATTGAACTCGGCGTACGGCATACGGCGGACGGAAGGACAAAAGAACGATCTATCGTGACGCGTAACGCGTGACGCGTGACGAGTAACCGCATTGAAACGATCCCTCGTGATTCGTAATTCGTGATTCGTTATCCGGAACTGAAGCATAACGAACTTGTTCTCTAGTTCATTTCATTGCGGTTACGAACACAAACACGAACACGAACACGAAGACCGAGGATTTATGGTGGTTCGGGTGTTCAGGAAACGGGCCGCTCGCGCTCGGTCCGCCAGCCCATCAGCAGGAACTTGCTGACGCGGAAGACCAGGTTGATCGCCACCTCTGCCGCCAGGCCGTAGACGATGAGGTCGAGGCGGTTCAGCGCTCCCATGACCGTGACCCACATGATGGCCACGGCGCGCCCCTCGCCGCTGTCGCCGTTCTCCGTGCCGCTGAAGCGGTTGGAGATGTAGTACAGGATCACCTGCAGCATGTAGAGGGAGATGATGAACAGCCCCAGGACCAGGCGGTTCTTGTCGCCGGCGCCGGCGCGGAAATACCCGGTGACGATGCCGAGCAGCACGCAGAAATCGGATATGCGGTCCAGGAAGAGGTCCAGGTAGGAGCCGAAGCGGCTGCACGCCCCCCGCGCCCGGGCGAGCATGCCGTCGGCGCAGTCGAAGATGAGGGAGAACTGGCACAGCACGGAAGCCAGCAGGGACGGGACGGGGCGACCCAGGGAGAACAGGACGGCGGAGACGAGGGAGAGGCACAGCGCGATGACCGTGAGCTGGTTGGGGGTGACGGCGGTGGGATAGGCCAGGCGCACCAGCAGCGAGGCCAGCGGCCGGCTGATCCAGGTCTCGAAATTCAGGTAGCGCGCCCAGAAGTTCGTGCGGCCTTTCTTCAGCTGAGACTGGTAAAATGGGTCGTTCTTGTTCATCGCGTTTGCGTCCGTCCTGGTCAGATCGCATTATATAGCCGCCGGCGCGAAAAGTCAAAGCGCCGGAGGGCCTAGCCGAGGATCTCCGCCAGGATGGCGCGTACGGCGGCCTCGTCCAGATCGACGAGGTTGTTGTCCATGCGCCCCTTGGTGAAGGACGCCTGGGCCAGTTCGCCGATGTCCTGCGGACGGGCGCCGTAAGCGGAGAGGGTGAAGGGGACGCGGGCGGCGGCGAAGCGCCGCAGGCGCTCCAGCATGGCGGCCGGGTCCTCCCCGTCCAGCCGTTGGCGCAGGCGCTCGGCCTTGGCCGCCATGCGCGGGGCGTTGACGCGCCACAGCGCCGGCAGGGTCATGGCGCAGGCGATGCCGTGGGGGATCCCCAGGCGCAGCGTCAGCGGGTAGGAGATGGAGTGGGCGGCGGCGGTGCGGGTGGCGGCGAAGGCCAGCCCGGCGAACATCGAGGCGCGCAGCAGCCCGGCGCGGACGGGCGGGGGGACGGGATCGTCCAGCCGTTCCAGTCCGGCGGCGATCCCCGCGACCGCGGCCATGGCCATCTCGTCGGAGACCGGGTTGGCGCCGCGGTTCCACAGCGCCTCCAGCGCGTGCGCCAGGGCGTCCAGGGTGGCGGCCAGCGAGGCCGGCAGCGGCAGGCCGTACGTCAGCGGCGGGCAGTAGGCGGCGATGTCAGGGGCGTTGGCCGGGTGGGCGAGCGAGAGCTTGCGCCGGCCGCCGACGTCCCAGACGGTGCTCCACATGGTCAGCTCCGCGCCGGTGCCGTGGGTGGTGGGCGCGGCGATCAGCAGCGGCCCCCCGCCGGCCGGCTCGGGCACCGCCCGCAGCAGCGCCTCGACGCTCGGGCAGCGGCAGGCCAGGGCCAGGCGCACCAGCTTGGCCGTGTCCAGGACCGAGCCGCCGCCCACGGCCACGATCCAGCGCGGCCGGAGCGGCAGCGCCGCGTCGATGGCGCGCTGCACCTGTTCCGGGGTGGGATTGGCCTCGACCCGGTCGTAGGCGGCCGTGCCGGCCGGCAGGACGGCGGCGTCGGCGGCGGGGAAGCCGGGGTAATGGATCAGCAGTCCCGGCCCGGGCGGGAGCAGCGGCCGCAGCAGCTCCGGCCACTCGTCCCCCCAGTGGATGGCGACGGGGGAGGCGTAGCGCCACATGGCTCAGCCCAGGAAGGCCATCAGGTCGTCACGCATGCGCTCGGGGGGCTGCTCGGGCCGCGGCAGCCCGGCCGGCGTGCCGCAGCGGACGCGCACGTGCACGAACAGCGGCCTGGGCCGGCCGGAGAGCGACCCCAGCAGGGCGCGGAAGGCCTCCGGGCTGGCGACGGACTCCTGCGCCGGGTAGCCGCAGGCGCGGGCCAGGGCGCAGAAATCGACCCCGGCCGCCAGCGTGGGCTGGCCGCCGGTCGATTCGTAGGCCTGGTTGTCGAACAGCAGGTGGACGAGGTTCGCCGGTCGGCGGCGGCCGATGGTCGCCAGCGAGCCCAGCTTCATGAGCAGGGCACCGTCCCCGTCCAGGACAAATACGGCGCGGCCGGGATGGCTGTCGGCCAGGCCCAGCCCCAGGGCGGGCAGGCAGCCCATCGAGCCCATCATATAGAAGCGCCCGGGGTGCTCGGTGTACTGCTGCAGCTCGCGGCCCGAGAAGCCGGTGGCCCCCAGCAGGATGTCGCCCGGGGCGGCCGCCGCGGCCAGCAGGCGGATGTAGTCCAGGCGCGGAGCCAGGCCGGGGTCGCCGGCCGCCACGGCGGCCGGCGCGGCGCCGGGAGCGAAATAGCCCTTGCGCACGATCAGGGCGAAGGGGGTCGACTGCGCGGCGCCGTGCGCCCGCGCCTTTTCCAGGGCCTGCTCCAGGGCGTCGGCGCCCGGTTCCAGGACGATGTACGGCACGGCGAGCTGCTCCAGCAGGCCGGTGAGCCGCGCGCCCATCACCCGGTGCTGCGGGGCGTCCTTCTGGCCCGGCTCGCCGCGCCAGGAGACCAGCAGCAGCGCCTTCAGGCGGTAGAGCAGCTGCAGCGAGCTGAGGGGATTGACGGCGTTGCCCAAACCGTCGTTCTGCATGTAGACGACCGGGTTCCGGCCGGCCAGGGCGAAGCCCCCGGCCAGGCCCATGGCCTCGCCCTCGGAGGTGCAGACGTAGTGGCGGTCGGGAGCCAGGGTCCCCAGGTGGTCGATCAGCGGCGTGAAGACGGAGCAGGGCACGCCCGTGAAGGGGCCGAAACCGGCCTGCTCCAGCGAGCGGACGAAGCCGGCGGCGTCCACGGGCTCACTCCCCGCCGGGGATCAGGCGCAGGATGTCGCGGATCGGCAGGCACTCCGCTTCGCTTTCCCAGGCGCGGCCGTGGCGCAGGATCGACTCGGCGGTGCGCGCCATGGCCGGGTAGGCGCTGCGCAGCAGCTGGTTGGCGTAAATGACGATGCGCACGCCGGCGGCGGCGAGCTCCTGCTCGCTGACCTGGCTGTAGGTGGAGGGCACGGCCACCAGCGGCACCCGGCGCGGGAAGCGGCGGTATTCGCGGCAGAACTGCAGCACTTCGCCGGGGTCCTTGCGCTTGCTGTGGATCATGATGCCGTCGGCGCCGGCGGCGATGTAGGCCTCGGCGCGGCGCAGGGCGTCCGCCATGCCGGCGCCGAGGATGAGGCTCTCGATGCGGGCGATCACCATGAAGTCGTCGGTGAACTGCGCCTGCTTGCCGAAGCGGATCTTGTGGCTGAAGTTGGCGATGGAATCCTGCTGCTGGCCGCCCTCCTTCTCCAGCAGCGAGTTCTCCTTCAGCCCGACCTTGTCCTCGATGATGACCGCCGAGATGCCCATGCGCTCGAGGGTCTTGACCATGATGGCGAAGTGCTCGGCCAGCCCTCCCGAGTCGCCGTCGAAGATGATCGGCTTGGTGGTGATCTCCAGGATGTTGTTCAGGGTGGTCAGGCGCGAGGTGAGGTCCACGCTGCCGTTGTCGGGGCGGCCCTTGGCGGTGGAGTCGGTCAGGCTGCTCAGCCACTGGGCGTCGAACTCGCGCGCCTCGTTGCCGACCGCCACCCGCGTCTTCTCCACGAGCAGGCCGGTCAGGCCGTTGTGCGCCTCCATGACGCGCACCAGGTCCTTGACCCCCAGCAGGCGGCGCAGCATCTTCAGGCGGATGCCGGGGGTGGTGCCGATCTCCTTGAGGGCGTTGTTGAGCTGGGTGGAGGAAATGCCCTCGGTGTAGGGCGGCTCGATCAGGCGGCCGCCCCACTCCTTCAGGGCGGCGATCACCCGCTGGCGCACTTCGCGCTGTACGCCGGTGCGCCAGTCGTCGCCGTGGACCACGTAGTCGGGCTTCAGGCGGCGCAGGTTCGGCACGTAGTCCAGGGTCTCCTGCAGGACGACCTCCGAGACGTCCTTCAGGTTTTCCACGATCAGCTTGCGCTGCTCGAGCGACATGAAGGGCAGGCGCTTGTAGCTGGCGATGGCGCCGTCGGTGAGGATGCCGACGATCACCCGCCCGTACTTGCGGGCCTCGCGGATGATGTTCAGGTGGCCGGGATGGATCAGGTCGGCGCTCATGCCGACGTAGACCGTCTTGGCGGCCTTGGCGGGCCGGCGCGTGCGGACGCCGGCCGGGCGTGGATCGGTTTTCTTTTTTGCGCTTTTCATGAGCCCCCATTGTGGCACAGTTCGCGGGAA
The DNA here is from genome assembly GCA_022711715.1 of Acidobacteriota bacterium. Lineage (GTDB taxonomy): Bacteria > Acidobacteriota > Aminicenantia > UBA2199 > UBA2199 > UBA2199. Next base: position 5,536 of record JAKLEC010000020.1, on the reverse strand, counting down.
AAATGAAGCCATGCCCCCCCCGGCGCCCATGACTCCAGGGAAGAGAGAGAGAAAACAGAGGGAAAGGCGGAGGGAAGGCAGAGTGGGAAAAGGCAAAAGTAAAAAGGTAAAAGGTAAAAGTAAGATAGAATTCAAAGGGAAGGCTGTTCCCACTCTCTCTTTCCTCCGTCTTCCCTCGCTCTTCCCTTTGTTTTCCCTGAGATCGTTCTCCCCTTACTTCGCGGCCGGCTGCGTCGCCTTCCGCCCGCCCATGTGCTATAATAAAGCATGGAGCCGACGTGCCCCGCCGCGCCCCCGGCGCCGGGCGAGGGAACGCCGCCGCCGACATGGATCCGGTCATGGAGAAAATATTCCGCGTATCCGAGCTGGCCCAGCTGCTCAAGCTGTCGCTGGAGGCGCAGTTCGCCGCCGTGGCGGTGCTGGGCGAGGCCTCGGGCGTGGTGCTGGCCAGCTCCGGCCACCTGTACTTCACGCTCAAGGACGGCGGCGGGGCGCTGAAGGTGGCCATGTTCCGCGGCGCCCTGGCGCGCAGCACGCTGAAGCGGCTGGAGAACGGCCAGCAGGTCGTGGTGCGCGGCATGCTCTCGGTCTATCCCCTGCGCGGCGAGCTGCAGGTCATCGCCAGCGACATCCGCCTGCAGGGCATCGGCGACATCTACGCCGCCCTGGAACGGCTCAAAAAGGCCTACCAGGAGAAGGGCTATTTCGACCCGGCGCGCAAGCGGCCGCTGCCGCTGCTGCCCGGGCGCATCGGCGTGGTCACCTCGCCCACGGGCGCCGCCGTGCGCGACATCGTGCGCATCCTGCAGCGCCGCTTCCCGGGCATCGCCATCGTCATCTACCCGGCGCGGGTCCAGGGCGAGGGGGCCGCCGCGGAGATCGCCGCCGGCATCGATTACTTCAGCCAGGCCGGTCCCGGCGCGGCGGTGGACGTGCTGATCGTCGGCCGCGGCGGCGGCAGCTACGAGGACCTGTGGGCCTTCAACGAGGCGCCGGTGGTCGAAGCCATCCACCGCAGCCGCGTGCCGGTGATCTCGGCCGTGGGCCACGAGACCGACTTCACCATCGCCGACTTTGTCGCCGACCTGCGCGCGGCCACGCCGTCGGCCGCCGCCGAGCTGGTGGTGGGGCGCAAGGACGAGTTCCTCGGGCGCATCGACTTCCTGCGCCACGGCCTGATGCGCGCCGCGGAGCGGCGGCTGCACGAGGCCGCCTCCGCCCTGCAGGAGCTGCGCAACGAGTCGGCGCTGGCCGACTTCCCCCGCCGCCTGCAGGAGCTGGCCCAGCGCCTGGACAACGGCGAGTTCGCCCTGGCGCGGCTCTTCCAACAGCGGCTGAACGCCCGCTCGCAGGCCTGGAACCTGGCCGCCCGGCGCTTCGCCGCCTTCGACCCGGGCGGGCGGCTGCGCCAGCGCGTCCTGCAGCTGCGCCAGCTGGACACCCAGGCCGGCGCCCTCGTCCGCGAAGCGCTGCAGCGCGGCGGCGAGCGCCTGCGCCTGCTCGAGGCGGCGCTGGCCGGGGCCAGCCCCGAGCGCATCCTGGCCCGCGGCTACTCCATCACCACCGACAGCCGGCAGCGGGTGGTGCGCGACGCCGCGGACCTGGGCGCGGACGAGCGCATCGACATCCGCTTCGCCCGCGGCCGCGCCGCGGCGCGCGTCATCAAGGAGTGAACCATGAAGAAGGAGACCCTCGATTTCGAGGCGGCGCTGAAGAAGCTGGAGGCGATCGTCGCTAGGCTGGAGAACCCCGAGGTGCCGCTGCAGGAGGGCTTCGCCCTGTATGAGGAGGGGATGAAGCTCAGCGCCCAGATGAAGAAGGAGCTCAACGACATCGAGAAGAAGGTGAAGATCCTGCAGCGCGACGGCCGCGGCGAGATGCAGGAGGCCGACTTCGAGCCCGAGGACAATGGCTGACCGCCTGCAGGAGCTGGCCGCCGCCGTCGACCGCGAGCTGCTGGCCGGCCTCGACCCGCGCCGCGGCACGCTGGAAGCGGCCATGCACTACGCGCTGTCGGTCAGCGGCAAGCGCCTGCGGCCGCTGCTGTTCCTCACCCTGCTCGAGGCCTGCCGCATCGAGGCGCCGCGCTACCTGGGCCTGGCGTCGGCCCTGGAGATCATCCACACCTACTCCCTGATCCACGACGACCTGCCGGCGATGGACGACGACGACCTGCGCCGCGGCATGCCCACGGTGCACCGCCGCTTCAACGAGGCGGTGGCGCTGCTGGCCGGCGACACGCTGCTGACCTACGCCTTCGAGAAGATCGCCGCCGCGCCGCTGCCGGCGGAGCGCACGGTGGAGATCATGGCCCTGGTCACCCGCAGCATCGGCAAGGACGGCATGGCCCAGGGCCAGGCGCTGGACCTGGAGTTCCGCGGCGACGCCGGCGCCATCGCCGAGATCCACCGCCTGAAGACCGCCGAGCTGATCAAGGCCTCGTTGCTGGCGGCGGCGGCGGTCGCCGGCATGGACGGCGAACGGCGGCGCACCCTGGCGCGGGCCGGCCTGGCCCTGGGACTGGGATTCCAGCTGGCCGACGACCTGCTCGACGTCACCGGCGACGAGGCGCAGGCGGGCAAGAAGCTGCGCAAGGACGGCGAAAAGGGCAGCCCCAACGCCGTCCTGCACCTGGGCCTGGACGCGGTGCGCGCGCGCATCGACGCGCTGCACGGCGAGTCCCAGGCGGCCATCGCCGAGCTGGGCATCGACCACCCCCCCTTCCTCGAGCTGGCGCGGCTCATGCTGTACCGGAGCCGCTGATGGCGCTGCTGGAGACGATCCGTTCCCCCGAAGACCTGCGCCGGCTGGGCCTGCCCGAGCTGGAGCGGCTGTCGCAGGAGATCCGCGAGCTGCTGGTGCAGGTGGTGTCGCGCAACGGCGGCCACCTGTCGTCCAACCTGGGGGCCGTCGACCTGACCCTGGCCCTGCACCGCACCTTCGCCGCCCCGCGCGACAAGATCATCTGGGACATCGGCCACCAGTGCTACACGCACAAAATCGTCACCGGCCGCCGCGAGCGCATCGGCACCATCCGCCAGAAGGGGGGCCTGCTCGGCTTCCCCGACCGCGAGGAGAGCGAGTACGACGTCCTGAACACCGGCCACGCCTCGACCTCGCTGGGTTTCGCCTCGGGACTGGCCATCGCCCGCGACCGCCAGGGCCAGGACTTCCACATCGTGGCCGTCATCGGCGACGGCGCCCTCACCGGCGGCGTGGCCCTGGAGGCGCTGAACCACATCGGCCAGGTCAAGCAGCGGCTGATCATCGTGCTCAACGACAACAAGATGTCCATCGCGCCCAACGTCGGCGGCATCTCGCGCCACCTGAACTACCTGGCCTCCGGCCGGCCCTACATCCGCATGAAGGAGGTCATCCAGAAGGTCCTCAAGGCCATCCCCCTCGCCGGCAAGCCGCTCTTCGACCTGGCGCGCAAGCTCGAGGTGCTGATGCGCACCATGATGGTCCCGGGCTCGCTGTTCGAGGAGCTGGGCATCAAGTACATCGGCCCGATCAACGGCCACGGCTTCCCCGACCTGCTCAAGGAGCTCGAGGCGGCCAAGAAGTACGACTACCCGGTGCTGCTGCACGTGGTGACGCGCAAGGGCGAGGGCTACGAGCCGGCCAGCGACGATCCCAGCTCCTACCACTCCTCGGCGCCGTTCAACATCGAAAACGGCAAGTTCCTGGGCCGCGAGAAGGGCCCTTCCTACTCGCAGGTCTTCGGCCGCAGCGTGCGCCGCCTGGTCGAGGCCGACCGCCGCTTCGTGGCCCTGACCGCGGCCATGCCCGAGGGGACGGGGCTGGACGCCGTGCAGCGCGACTTCCCCGCCAACTTCTTCGACGTGGGCATCGCCGAGCAGTACATGTTCGACTTTGCCGGCGGCCTGGCCCTGGGCGGCTTCCGCCCGGTGCTGGGGGTCTATTCCACCTTCCTGCAGCGCGCCGTCGACCAGGTCATCCACGACGTCTCGCTGATGCGCCTGCCGCTGCTGGTGGGGCTGGACCGCGCCGGCCTGGTGGGCGGCGACGGCCCCACCCACCAGGGCATCTACGACATCGCCCTGCTGCAGGCCGTGCCCGGCATCGTGCTCATGGCGCCCAAGGACGAGAACGAGCTCCAGCACATGGTCTTCACCGCCAGCCGCCTCGACCGGCCGGCCTTCATCCGCTATCCCAAGGAGCCGGGGCGGGGAGTGCCGCTGGACGCCGAGCCACGCGAGCTGCCCCTGGGCAGGGCCGAGGTGCTGCGCCGCGGCAACGACGTCCTGCTGCTGGCCGTCGGCACGCTGGCCTGGCGCGCCCTGGAGGCGGCCGAGGCCCTGGCGCGCGAGGACGGCATCGAAGCCGCGGTGGTCAACGTCCGCTTTCTCAAGCCCCTCGACCGCGCCCTCGTCCTGGATATGGCCGCCGTCACCCGCAAGGTGGTGACCATCGAGGACGGCACGGCCCGCGGCGGGTTCAGCGACATCGTCCGCCAGGCCTTTCCCGGCGCCGGCACCGGCTGCGAGTTCCTCGCCCTGGCCGTCCACGAGGAGTCCCTGCCCCTGGCCTCGCGGCCGGAGCTGCTGGCCCTCTGCGGCCTCGATGCCGCCGGCATCCGCCGCCAGGTGCGCGAGTTCATCCGCAAAAAATAGACGACCTCCGTGACGCGTGACACGTAACGCGTGACGCGTGAGGATTTAAGACCCGAATTCCAAATCCCAAGCACACAATTCGGACGATGGAGCATCTCGGAAATCACAACGAGCTTGAAATGCAATTGACCTCCAAGGCATTGCTGTCCGAAACCAATCGTTTTTTGGATAGACAATCAATACTGTAAAGGGTTTTGGGCTAACCCAGACGGTTTTCAGGACAAGGTCAGATACTCGTAAGACAAAAATTCCAAGCACCAAGCACCAAATTCCAAACAAATTCCAAGTTCCAAGTTCCAACGACTCAAACCAGGGCGCTCAATCGATCTGGTGCCAATACCGAGAAATAGGGCGGTAATTCCATGAACGAGTGCGTTGGCTCTTCGTTTTGGTCATTTGGGCATTGGGGCTTATTTGGAATTTGGTGCTTGGAACTTGGTGCTTCAGTCCTACCAGCTTCTGAAAGCTGTTTTGGACAGATCTGGTGTTTGTGTTGGTGTTGGAGAAGCAATTGATCGATCCATCGCCGCTACTCGTCACGCGTTACGCGTCACGCGTCACGAAAGCTCGTTTCTTGACTATTGCGCGCGGTTTATTTATGATGATGCCATGGTCGTGGGTTACAACACCGACATCAAGTACCGCCAGGAGGTCTTCCATATCCAGACCGAGGACAAGGGGCAGGGCAATCCCCTGATCGAGACCCTGGTCTACCTCCACGGCGAGATCCTCCTCTCGCGCCGCATTTCCTACGCCCACCTGCTGGAGTCGACCGACAAGGTCAAGAAGGTCAAGAACCTGATGAAGACCCAGCACGACCAGGTGATCGGCGAGCTGAAGGAGGGGAAGTTCTCGCACCTGATGTCGATGGATACCCAGGACATCGAGGACAAGACCCT
>JAKLEC010000002.1 GCA_022711715.1 Acidobacteriota bacterium | reverse complement strand
TAACGGAAATTCGTGGCGCTCAGTTGGCCGCCCAGTTCCAGGAGTTCGACGTCTTTTTTGGCCAGGACGTCCTCGATGGCCTTGAGCAGTTCCGCCTCCGTGCGCTGGCCGCCGCGGATGGTCCCTAAGGTGTCGAAAACCTCCTTCTTGATCTGCTTCTTCTCCCAGCCGCTGCCGAGGTACTTGAATACCCAGAACCCGCCCACGACCAGAATGGCCAGCATGATCAGGCTCATGAACGTCATCTTCCCCTGCTGACTCCTCATCGTCCTCCTCCTTGGCCCCCGGCGCCGGGCGCCGGCTCAGCCGAGAACCTTCCTCACCGTCCGGCCGATCTCGGCCGGGTTCTCCACCACGTGCACCCCGTGTTCGCGCAGCGCCGCCATCTTGTCGGCGGCGGTGCCGCGGCCGCCGGCGATGATGGCGCCGGCATGGCCCATGCGCCGGCCGGGCGGGGCGGTCTGGCCGGCGATGAACGAGACCACCGGCTTGGCGAAGCCCCGGCCGATGAACTCCGCCGCCTGCTCCTCCATGGAACCGCCGATCTCGCCGATCATCACCACCGCCGCCGTTTCCCCGTCGGCGGCGAACAGCTCCAGGGCCTCGACGAAGGAGGTGCCGATGATCGGGTCGCCGCCGATGCCGATGCCGGTCGACTGCCCGAGCCCCTGGTCGCTGATCTGCTGCACGGCCACGTAGGTCAGCGTCCCCGAGCGCGAGACGATGCCGACGCTCCCCGGGCGGTGGATGCGCGAGGGCATGATGCCCACCTTGCACTTCCCCGGCGAGATGATGCCCGGGCAGTTCGGCCCCAGCAGGCGCGAGCGCGTCGTGCGCAGGAAGGCCTTCACCTTGACCATGTCCAGGGCCGGGATGCCCTCGCTGATGCAGACGATCAGCGGCACCTCCGCCAGCGCCGCCTCCACGATGGCGTCGGCGGCGGCGGCCGCCGGCACGAAGATGACCGACACGTCGGCGCCGGTCTCGCGCACGGCCTCGGCCACGGTATTGAATACCGGCCGCTCCAGGTGGATCTGGCCGCCCTTGCCTGGGGTGACGCCGCCCACGATCCGGGTGCCGTACTCGATCATCTGCTGGGCATGGAACGTTCCCTCGCGGCCGGTGAAGCCCTGGACGACCACCCGCGAATTCCCGTCGACGAGGATGGCCATGGTCAGGCCCCCTTGGCCAGCGCCACCACGCGGCGCACGGCGTCGGCCAGCACGTTCTCGGTCATGAAGTTCAGGCCGGACTCGCGCAGGATGCGCATGCCCTCCTCCTGGTTGGTGCCCACCAGGCGGATGACGATGGGCACCTGGATGTCCAGCCCGCGGGCGGCGTAGACGATGCCGTTGGCCACCAGGTCGGTGCGCACGATGCCGCCGAAGATGTTGACGAACACCGCGCGCACGTTGGCGTCGGCCAGCAGGATCTTGAAGGCCTCCTTCACCCGCTCGGCCGACGTGGCGCCGCCGACGTCCAGGAAGTTCGCCGGCGCGCCGCCGTAGAACTGGATGATGTCCATGGTGGCCATGGCCAGGCCGGCGCCGTTGACCATGCAGCCGATGTCGCCGTCCAGGCGGATGTAGTTCAGGTCGTACTTCGACGCCTCGACCTCCAGCGGCTCCTCCTCGTAGATGTCGCGCAGGGCGGCGATCTCGGGATGGCGGCCCAGGGCGTTGTCGTCGAAGTTGACCTTGGCGTCGAGGGCCAGCACCTCGTCCTGGGCGGTGACGATCAGCGGGTTGATCTCCAGCAGCGAGGCGTCGCAGCCCAGGAACAGGTCGTAGAGGCCGGCCAGCAGGCGCGCGAAGTTCTGCTGCTGCGCCTTGCTGAGCTCGAGCTGGAAGGCCAGGTTGCGCACGTGGCTGGGGAACAGGCCGCTGGCGGGGTGGACGTGGACCTTGAAAATGGCCTCGGGGTGCTCGCGGGACACGGCCTCGATCTCCATGCCGCCCCGGGACGAGGCGACGATGACCGGCGTTTCGCGTTCGCGGTCGAGGAGGATGGCCAGGTAGAGTTCGCGGGCGATATCCAGCCCCTGCTCGACCAGCACCTTGCGCACCCGCCGGCCCTCGGGGCCGGTCTGCGGGCTGACCAGGTTCATGCCCAGGATGGCGGCGATATGCGCCTGGGCTTCGGCGCGGTCGCGGGCGAGTTTGACGCCGCCGGCCTTGCCGCGGCCGCCGGCGTGAACCTGGGCCTTGACCACGCAGGGGTAGCCCAGCCGGTCGGCGGCGGCCAGCGCTGTTTCCGCCGTCTCGGCCATCTCGCCGCGGGGCACGGGCACGCCATGGCGGGCGAAGAGCTCCTTGGCCTGGTACTCGTGGATCTTCATTTCCGGCCCCTACTTCCGCTCGTACTTCTTGCGGCCCTCCTCGTAGATGTCGCCGCCGTACATGTCGTTGATCACCTGGGCGGGGAAGTCCTGCACCTCCAGGCGCTGGATGGCCTCGGGCCCCAGCTCCGGGTAGGCGACGACCTCGGCCCGGCGGATGCTCTGGGAGACCAGGGCGGCGGCGCCGCCGGTCACGGCCAGGTACACGGCCTTGTTCTTCTTCAGCGCCTCCTTGACCTCGGCGCTGCGCGATCCCTTGCCGATGGAGGCCTTCAGCCCCAGCTCGTGCAGCTTGGGCGCGTAGGCATCCATGCGGTAGCTGGTGGTCGGACCGGCCGAGCCGATGGGTTTGCCGGGCCGCGCCGGCGTCGGGCCGACGTAAAAGATGACCTGGCCGCGCAGGTCGAAGGGCAGCGCCTGCCCGGCGGCGATCAGGTCGGCCAGCTTCTTGTGGGCGGCATCGCGTCCCGTGTAGATGACGCCGCTGATGAGCACGTTGTCGCCGGCCTTCAGGCCGGCCACGGCCTCGTCGTTCAACGGAGTGGAAAGACGTTTCACATCGCTCACGGGGTCCTCCTAGATGGTTTTTTGGAACACCTTTTCGTTGCCGAGCTCGTCGCTGAGCTTGATGAACAGCGCGCGGGGGCCGGCGCCGCCGGCCAGCTCGAAGCGGAACGACTCGCTGCGCGAATCGCCGACTTGGTCGTCGGGCAGCAGCGGGACCCACTCGCGGCCGTCGAGGGAATACCAGGCCGCCGCCACCGCCGACGCCTCGTCCGCGGCGCGGAAGCGCACGCTGCGCCCCTCGACGGCGAACTCGGCCAGCAGCGGCGCCGTCGAGTCGAGGATGAACGGCGCCGAGGCGCGGGCGGCGCTGCGCGCCCAGGCCGGGGCGTTGTCCAGGCCGTCGTCGGCCTGCACCTTCAGCTGGTACTTGCCGTCGGCGAACAGCTCGCAGTCGAGGTAGTACCACCTCTCGCGCAGGTCCTTGCGCAGCGTCAGCCAGTCGTTGCCGGGGAGCCGGCGCAGGGACAGGGTGTAGTTCAGGCGGTCCTGGTTGGGGTCGCTGGCCTCCCAGGTGACGTGCAGGTACTTGCGCGGCGGCGTGGTGTCGGCGACGGGCTTGCGCTCGCCGGGCCGCTGCACCAGCGGCGTGCCCACTTCGGGCCGCAGGTTGTCGGTGAGATAGTGGATGCGGTAGCCCGAGAGCAGCGGGCCGGAGCCGGGGCTGGCCGCGCTGAGCACGATCTTCACCTGCAGGAAGCGGTAGCCGCCCGTGGCGATCAGCGAGTTCTCCGGGTCGGTGAACGGGGCCGACCAGGCCGTCCACGAGCGGTCGGGGTAATCGGAGTTGCCCAGGCGCACCGCGAAGGAGACGGCGCCGGCTCCGCCGCCCTCGGCGTTCCAGGTGAGGCGGCCGAAGCGCGACTGGATGCGGGCATCGAAGACCTCGGAGTAGTAAGTGCCGCTGCTGCTGGGGACGGCCTCGACCTGGGTGACGGCCGGCGTGTTGTTGGCCACCAGGAAATAGCCGCGGCCCGGCGCGCCGCCGGCGATGCGGTACACCTGCGCCGATTCGCTCTCGCACAGCTGGGAGAAGGCGCCGGAGCGGTCGACACGGTACACGCGGCCGGCGTTGCCGGTGCCGATGACCGCCGCCTGGGCCTGGGCGTCGTAGTACACGTCGTAGATGATCTCCTCGGTCGAGCTCCAGAGCGTCTCCACCACGCCGTCGGGGCGCAGCAGATAGAGGATGCTCCTCTCGCGCGGAGGCTCCTTCTCGGCGTTCTCGGCCTTGGCCGCCGCCGGAGCACCGATCTCGATCTCCTTGGCGGCCTGGGGCGCGGGCACGCCGCGCACGGCGGCGAAGTAGACGTTTCCCTCGCCGTCGCTGGCGATGCCCTTGATCTCCTCCAGCGGCGAGTCGAAGAGCACCCGCACCTTGCGGTTGCGGATCTCGTACAGGATGCCGCGGTCACCGCTGCCGGCCAGCACCGCGCCGTCGCGGGTGACGTGCAGGCGCACGATGTGCGCGTCCTCGGCGGTGAGCAGGTTCTCGGCCGTGCCGTTCTTGCCGATGCTGAAGACGGCGCCGGTGTTGCCCAGGGCGCAGAGGATGTTGCCCTGGGCGTCCTCGGCCAGGTCCCAGATGAACTTCTCGTCGGGGCGGAATAGCTCGCTGGCCTTGCGTTCCTTGTTGATGCGGAAGACGCGGCCGTTGGGCGAGGTGCCCACCAGCAGGTCGCCGTTGGCGGCCACCAGCAGGGCGTAGACGTCGAGCTGCTCGCCCTGGAAAATCTTGTCGGCCTTGCCGTCGGCGCCGAGGCGGTAGACCGCGGCATGGTGGCCCGTACCCAGGTACAGCTCGCCGTTGCCGCCGGCGGCGGCCGACAGGTAGAACTCCTCGGCCGGCCCGGCCACGCCCTTCAACCGCGGGCCGAGGGTGAGCAGGCCGCTGCCGTCGATGCTGACGTTGACGAAGCTTCCCTTCTGGAACTCGGCCAGGCTCCCCTTCTCGACCTGTTTCACCCGCACCGCGGCCAGCGCCGGGGCCAGGGCCAGCAGGATGGCGCCCGCCAGGATCTTGCTAGTCATTTTTCCTCTCTTTGATGCGCAGTTTGAATATCTTCTTGCCGGTCACCACCGCCGGCACCTCGTACTGGTATTCGGCCACGGTGGAGAGCGTCATGTTGGCCTGGTCCTTGGCCTGTGAGTTGTACAGCAGGACGTTGCCCACGCTGGCCGGCAGCGTCGAGTACTCGAAGCCGCGGATGAAGATCCCCTGCGCCGGCACGAACAGCTTCAGGTACAGGCGGTTGTTGCGGCGGATATTATTGATGGCGCGGATGAGGGCGCCGAGGTCGGAGGGGAAGAAGGCGGTCTTGATGGCCTTGGCGTCGAACTCGGCCACCTCGGCGGCGTCGGCGACCAGCAGGTAGAACACCGAGCCCGGCTTCAGGTTGGGGGCCTGGATCTCGATCTTCTCGGAGAAGGCCTGGCCCTTGTCGTTGCGCAGCTGCATCTCGATGGCCATCGGCTCCTCGGGGGCGTAGGCGACCTTGTCGGCCAGGACGTTCTCCAGTTCGGCGCGCTGCACCGCCTCGCGGCCGCTGATCTCGAAGTCCATCTTCTGGATGCGGGCGTTCTTCTCGCGGTTGTTCAGCAGGAAGTAGTTGATGGCCATGACCAGGGTGGAGAACTCGTCGGCCGCCTCGGTGCCGCTGTACAGGTCCTCCAGCACCACGTTGTCCTCGTTCTCCACGAAGATCTTGCCGCTGACGCGCAGCGACTGGAAGCCGAACTCCTGGTACTCGGCCTGCAGGGCGTTGAGCAGGGAGATGTAGGTCAGCGCCGGCGTCAGCAGCGGGTGGCTGACCATCTCCAGGTTGAAGCTGCGGTTGCGGTCCTTGAGGAAGATCTTCAGCGGGATCATGACCGGCGACTGGCCCAGCTCGGCCAGGACGCCGGAGAAGCGGTCCTGGCGCACCGCGCCCACCTGGTTGCGGGTGGCGGCCAGCTTGAAGGTCTCGTCGTAGGAGGGGACGACCGAGATCACCTCGGCCTTGTGCAGCGGGAAGTCCACCGTGCCCAGGTTGAAGAAGGGGTGGCCGAAGATGTAGGCCTTCTGCCCGTCGACGTGGGTCACCGTGCCGGTGGCGGTGTAGGAGGCGTCGCCGCGCACGAGCGGGATGGCCACCGCGTCGGCGGGGCGCAGGCTGAACATGTCGGCGGGCAGCTTGCGGGCGTCGATCGCCGGCTTGACGGCCAGGCTCTGCAGCGGCACGAACAGCCCCTGCAGGAAGGAGACCGACTCGGAGGTGAAGCCGCTGCTGCTGGCGAACAGCTTGATCGGCGCCAGCGAGCGGGCCGGCGTGAAGTTCAGGCGCGCAGCCAGCTCGCGGCGGATGGCCTCGCCCACGCGCCGCGTGTTCTCGCGGCTGAAGTCGATCTTGATGTCGCTGATCTCCACGCTGGTGGCCGGCGCCGCCGGCGGGGCCGCCACCTTCAGGATGTCCTCGATGGGGGTGATGCCGGCGATGGGCTTGCGCGGAAAGCCGGTCAGCCCGTAAGAGACGGAGCCCACGAGGCGGCCGCCGATGTAGACGGGGCTGCCGCTCATGCCGGCGATGACGCCGCTGCCGTCCAGCTCCGGGCCGCTCAGCTCGGCGATGATCAGGTTCTTGTCGGAGACGAACTTGTCCAGCACCCCCAGCACCTTGAAGGTGAAGGTCTCGATGGCGCTGCCCTTGAAGATGGTACGGCCCTCCCCTTCCATGCCGGGCTTGACCTCGGACAGCTTCATGATGTCCGTCGCGGCCAGCCGGCAGGAGAGGAGAAGTCCGGCGACCGCCAGTGCGATGCGTTTCATGAGCACTCCCGGCCGGCGCTGTCCCCGGCCGCTTGATCGTTCATTTTCCCTTGTCCAACGGCGCTTCTGCGTGCCGCCGGAATCATAATCAATATCGGGGGAAAAATCAAGGCTCGGCGGTCAGGGCTGCTTCTCGGCCAGGGTGGTCTCGGAGCGGTCGTCGCCGCTGGCGACGGTGATCTGCCGGCTGTCGAGGTCGTAGCGCAGCTCGCGGCCGCGCGTCGTGCCGGCGCCGGCGCGGGTGATCTCGGCGCCGTCGCGGAAGACGACGGCGCCCTGGGCGTACTGCCAGTGCAGCTGCTGGGCGCGGCCCTGGATCTCCGCGCGGCGGAAGCTGGCGTTGCCCCTGGCGAAGACGTCCTGCAGCTTCTCGTCGGCGGCGAAGGCCAGCTCGACGCGCTGGCCGGCCAGCGTTCTGTCCCCCTGCTGCAGCCGGCCCTCGCCCTCGATCACGACCTTGGAGCCGCCGGGATCGAAGTCGATCGCCTGGCCGCGCAGCACCAGCGGCTGGCCGTCGCGGACGAAATTCAATTCGGCGCCGCCGCGGCAGGAGAGGCCGGCGCCGCCGCCGCGGAACAGCAGCTCGCCGGCATGCAGCTCGACATCGTCCTGGAAGAGTCCGACCTTTCCCCGGAAGCGGCTCTCGCCGCCCTTCTCCGCGGTTTCCATGCCGTCGGCGGTGACGAACACCGGCCGCGCCTTGAGCACGGCGCTCTTCTTCCCCGGCTGCAGCGTGGCCTTGACCCCGTGCTCGGAGACCAGGCGCCGGCTGCCCGTGAGCACGGTGAAGCGGGGCGACTCGAAGCGGTTGCGGCCGTTCTCGACGACGGCGTCGCGCCCGGACAGGTCGACGCGGCCGCGGGAGGCGTCGTGGACGATGCGCTGTGCCGATCCCCTGAATTCGCCGCTGCGGAACTGGCACTTGTTCTCGGCCTGGACCTCGGACAGGTCCCCGCTGTCGGCGAACAGGGCCAGCAGGCGGCCGCCGGCGACGGTGAAGTTCTCCCGGCCGCTGGCGGACAGCTCGCCGCGGCTGAGGGAGCGCAGCGCGCGCAGGTTCTGCGTCTCGCAGTCCATCTCCGCCTCGATGCGCTCGGCGCTCAGGCGGCCGCTGCCGGCGCCATCGTCCAGCGCGACGGCGCCGTCGCCGATGATCTCGACGCGCTGCAGCCGGCCCAGGGGATCGTTCTCCAGGCGGATGCGCTCGCCGCTGACGTCGCGGCACTGGCGGCGGCCGCCGGCGCCGGGCTGCGTGGAGCGCCAGTGGCAGCCGCCGGTGCCCCCGGCCCATTCCAGCCGCTCGAAGCCGGGGCTGAACTGCAGGGCGATGCGCCGGGCGTTCAGGTCGGCGCCGTCCTGGGTGACCGCCGCGTCGCCGTTCAGCAGCACGAGCTTTTTTGCCTCCGCCAGGCGCAGCTCATCGGCCTGGAACTCGAAGGTGCCGCCGTCGCGGCGCAGGACGCCGCGGGGCTTTTTCATCACCACATAGCGCTTTTTGATATCGTAGGTCAGGCCGGCGCCGGCGGTGCCCGAGAGATCGCGCAGGGCGAAGACCGCCTTGTCGCGGGTGGACAGGAGCGTCAGTTCGGCCAGATGGAAGCGTTCGCCGGACAGGGTGATCTCCGGCGAGGAGATGACGACGTTGCCCTGTAGCTTGAGGCGGTGGAAATCGCTGCTCGCCTCGCCGGAATCGGCGCGCACGCGGATATCGGCTTCCAGCTTATCGGCCTGGAAGATGGTGGCGGTCACGCGCTTCAACAGCAGGCGCTCGTCGTCCAGCCGCTGCGACTCCCGGCACTTCACCTCCAGCTTCTTCTCGTTGTTGAGGTCGAAGGTCAGGTAGGTCAGGTCGACGCCGGCGACATTCTCCACGACCCTGGACGGGGGCCGGGACGGGCCGGAGGCCGGGCCGCGCCGGAGCAGGAGAACCGCCAGCAACAGGACCGCCGTCAGGGACCAGGCCAGGATGCGCTTGCGTTTCGGGTTCATGGGCGGATCAGTCCGCGGCCGCGCGCGACCGCGCGCGCGGCGGTCACCGCCGGGAGGCGCCGGCAGCCGGCGTCACGGGCCAACGTGGATCATCTCCTGCTCCTCGCCGTACTCCTCGAGGCGCTCCAGGGCGCTCTTTTCGACGTCGAGCAGCTTGTAATGGCCCATCTCCATCATGGAGAAATAGAGCAACAGGTTCTTCTTGGCCGCGTCATCGGCGAACAGCTCGGCCAGCTGCAGGTAGAAGTCGTGGGCGGCCTGCTCGGCCTTCATCGCCTGCGCCAGCACGGCGCTCAGCGGCACCGCCTCGTCGCCGAAGGCGATCTCGGGCAGCGGCACCACCGGCTGGGCGGGGACCGCCAGCGCCTGACCGGGGAAACGCTGGCCGAACATGCCTTCCAGGGCCTTGCGGTGCTTCTCCTCTTCCTGGGCCAGGAACTCCAGGCGCTCCTTCAGGAAAGCGTTCTTCACCCGGCCCGCCACGCGCACGTAAAGGTCGCGGCTGTCGATCTCGCTCTTCACCGCGGCCGCCAGCAGGTCGGCCAGGGCGTATTTCTTCAGCTTCCAGTCCTTCATACGGCCTCCTCGTCCTTTTGGGGGGATCAATAGTTCTCGACCCAGACCTCGAAATGCTCCCGCGGGTGGTCGCACACCGGGCACTTGTCCGGGGCCTCTATGCCGGCGATGACGGCACCGCAGACGCGGCACTTCCAGGCCGTCTTCTGCTTTTTCTTGAAGACGGCGCCGCAGCGGACGTTCTCCAGCAGCTTGCGGTAGCGGGCCTCGTGGCGTTTCTCGACCGTGGCCACGGCGCGGAAGGTGCGGGCGGCCTCGGGGAAGCCCTCCTCGTCGGCGACCTTGGCGAACGCCGGGTAGAGGTCGCACCACTCCTCCTTCTCGCCGTTGGCGGCGGATTCCAGGTTCTTTTCCGTCGTGGCGAAGGCCACGGGATAGGCGGCCTGGATCTCCTGCATCTCGCCGTCCATGGCGGCGACCAGGTGCTTGTAGAACAGCTTGGCGTGCATGCGCTCGTTCTCGGCCGTCTCCAGGAACAGTTCCTCGATCTGCTTGTAGCCCTCCTTGCCCGCGGTCTTGGCGTAGAACGTGTAGCGCATCCGCGCCTGCGACTCGCCGGCGAAGGCCTTGAGCAGGTTCTCGGCCGTGCGGCTGCCCTTGATTTTCTTCATGGTGATCCTCCGCCGCTATTGTAGTTTTTTTGCCGCCAAAGTCAAGACGGCTCAGACTCGGGCGCCGCCCAGGATGGAGCGCACCTTCGGCTCGTCGTCCCCGGGGCGGACGATGGCGGGTGGATCGGCAGTGAAATCAACGACGGTGGAGCCCCGGGAAGGAGCGAGCGCTCCGGCGTCGATCAGGATGTCCAGGTCGGGGAACTCGCGGGCGATGAGCGCGGGGTCCTGCAGCGGCGGCCGGCCGCTGCGGTTGGCCGAGGTGCTGATCAGCGGGACTCCCAGGCGGACGATCAGGTCGAGCAGCGGCTTCAGCCCCGGCATGCGCACGCCGATCTTCGCGCTCCCCTTCAGCAGGGCGGGATCAACGGCCGGCCCGGGCGCGAATAGGAATGTGAACTTCCCGGGAAGAAGCCCCTGGAGACGCTCGCGCAGGCCGTTGGGGATCCCGCACACGAGCGACTCCAGCATGGACCAGTCGCCGACCGCCGCCGAATAAGGCGCCCCCCTCCTCCCCTTCAGCCGGTCGACGGCCGTGTGGGCGGCGGCCGACAGGAAGTTCCCGCCCAGCCCGTACAGGGTGTCGGTGGGATAGGCGATCACGCCGCCGTCACGGACGCAGTCAACGATCTTTCGCAGATTACCGGTGGACAGGACGTCGGCGAGCGGGATGACGATCATGGATAGAGCCGGAACGGTTGGACCGCCTCGGAGTACGCGGCGTGGCCGCGCTCGATGCCGGCGCGGAGGCGCGCGTAGGGAATATCCATCTCAATTGAGCGGCGGATCCGGTCCGTGCCGCAGATCATGTCGATGGGCGGCCGCCGGCGCTCGAACTCGTAGGGGGGCTTCTTCCAGGCGAAGCGGCCCGGGTAGAGCCGGGCGACGGCGCGGATCAGCTCGTAGTAGACGGCGAAGGAACGGAAGCGGTCCCGGTCGGTCACCTGCGCCAGCACCCCGCCGCAGACGCGGCCGGCGTGCTTGGAGAACTCGGGTTTGAAGTACATGGGGACGAAGCGCGCGCCGGGCAGGCGTAGCCGCGCCAGCTCGGCGGCCAGGCGGAAGGGATCGACGAACGGCGCGCCGGCGAGCTCGAACGGCCGGGTGGTGCCGCGCCCTTCGGAGAGGTTCGTCCCCTCCAGCAGCACGGCGCCGGGATAGACCAGCGCCGTCGCGAAGGAGGGCATGTTGGGCGAGGGCAGCGTCCAGTTCCCCGGGAAATAGTCTTCCCGCCTCCAGCCGCGGGCCTTCACCACGGTCAACGGCACGTCCAGCCCATGATGGCTGATGGCATAGGAGAGGAACTCGCCGGCGGTCAGGCCGTGGCGCATGGGGACCGGGAGCTGGGCCACGATGCTGAAATGGCCGGGCCGGGCGAGCGGCCCCTCCAGGTCGCGGCCGTTAAGGGGATTGGGGCGGTCCAGGACGACGGCCTCGACGCCGCGCCCCGAGAGATGGCGCAGAACCATGACCAGGTGGTTGAGGAAGGTGTAGACGCGGGTGCCGACGTCGAAGGGATCGCAGAGCAGGAGGTCGATCCCGCGCAGCCACTTCTCTTCCGGCAGCAGGCTCCGGCCGTACAGGCTGCGCACCGGCACGCCGGCGCGCTGCCAATGGAAGGAGGGCGACAGGACCATGTTGTCCTGTTTGTCAACGAAGAAGCCGTGCTGCAGCGCCCAGACGGCCCGCAGCCGGTTGCCGGCCAGGCGGCGCACGACTTCATGGGTGGGCCGTGCCGCGGAGTCGGTGTTGGCGCTGCCCGTGACCAGGGCGATCCGGCGCCGGCCGAGCAGCCGGGCGTGGATCCCCTCCAGTGCGTCGATGCCGTTGATGAAATGGGGCATGGGCGTCCCGCCGGAGATCGCTTATCGCTTCAGCGTTTTGACGCCGGAGCGGCTGTATACCCTGCCCGAGGGCCGCCATGACTCGTCGAACCAGCCCGGCCCGGTCACGATGAATTCGGTCATGTCCTGGTAGTACGAAAAGATGTCGCGTCCGGACAATGACATGAAGCGCCGCTCGCGGACGGCTCCGGGAACAAGCGTCGTCATGGGGATTCCCGGCGAATCAATCGTCAGGCCGAGGTCGTGGAACACGGTCGCCGGCACGTCGGCATGCGAGACCGGGGCATCGGATACCGCCAGCGCCCCGCGCGCGGCCACCGGCTTCAGCAGGACCAGCGGCATGGCCGATATGCGGTAACGCTCCCGCACCAGGTGCTTCGCCGGGTCGTTCTCCATCCCGGGCTGGATCACGAACTCCTGCTGCTGTCCGCCGGCGCCGTGGTCGCCCAGGATCAGCACCAGCGAGTTGTCGTAGGCGCCGATCTCCTGCAGGCGCTCCAGGAAGACCGCCATGAGCTTGACGCCCGCCGCGGCATAGGCCTTGTAATTCTGGCGGTTGGGATCCGCCCGCCGGTATTTCAGGTCGGCGTCCAGCAGCAGGGGCAGGTGCGGCACGCCGAGATGATAATACTTGAAGGCCCCCTTGGCGTCGGTGAGCGCGGCATTCAGCAGCATCTCCGTGACGAAGCGCACGTCGGCGCTGAAGCGGAACGCCTTGCGGCCGAAGCGGTGGCGGTCGCGCATGCGAATCCGGCCTGGCTCCCGCGAGACCCGGGTCTTGTGGACCCTTTTCTCCTGGAACCGGGTGCCCAGGAGGCCGAAGCCGATGCGTTTCAGCAGCCAGGCCTGCTCGTTGTACACGCGGGGCTTGAAAAAGTGGGGAAGGCAGCGGAACAGGGTGAGATCGTAAATCTGAAAGATGTCGAGCATCCTCTCGACCAGCGGCACGCCGGGAACGAAATTCGAAGCGACCTGGTCGGAATAATACAGGCTGTAGCTGACCTTGGGAAAAACGTCGACGCGCCAGCCCGCGGAGAGCAGGACCCGCGGGAGCGAGTTCCCCAGATACGCCTCCCGTTTCCATGGCTCGAAGGGGAGGGAGTTGTCGTAGAACCTGCCGGTCAGCAGCAGGGCGACCGACAGCTCGGTGGTGGCGTAGCCGCCGAGCGAGTTGCGGTAGAAGGTGAAGCCGTCGAAGCCGGAGGCCAGGTCGGGATTTTCGCGGATGACCTCGGCGAACACGTCCGCCGGAAAGGAATCCAGGACGACGATGATCACGTTGCGGTTCCTGGAAAAGGAGAATTGGCTCGCCGTATCCACGGTGTAGCGCTGAAAGCTGGGCCGCTCGGGCTGGCGGACGAACAGCGCCGCGCCGTAGCCGAGCTGGATGAGGATCAGGAACCAGGAGATCTTCCTGGCGTGGCGGGCAACGAAGGAGGAGAAGAGGAACGCCGCCGCCAGCAGCGTGAGCCACAGGCCGAGGTCGATGAATCCCTGCGGCTTCATGGATTCCCAGGGAATGGAGCGACCGTCCAGGGGGCCGTAGTTCCACAGCAGGACGTTCCCCTGCAGCCACAGCAGGAGGGCGAGGGCGAACAGCAGGGCGATCCCCTTCTCCAGGGGCTTGCGGCCGAGGAGCCGCAGCAGCCGCAACAGCAGCCACAGAAGCAGGCCGACGGCCAGCGCCAGGCCCAGCCCCACGGCGAGAAGCTCGAACAGGCCGTTGGTGAACTCTTCGCTGTTCGTCAGGTAGATGACGGCGGGAAGGAAAACCAGCAGCGTCAGCACGAACAGGGCGATCACCACGACGGGGACAGGGCTTTTTTCGTTCATCGCGGCTATTGTATCGCACTTCCCGACGGCTGGCAACGCGAGGCGGCGCCCGCGGCGTTCACTTGACTCGAGCGGATATTCTGTTATAATGATGATCCCCGGAGGAATTCGTGCAAACACTGAACGGCATAGACAGCAAATTCCGGCTCGCCATCCTGGTCGCCCGCCGCGCCAAGCAGCTCCTCAACGGCGCCCACCGCAAGGTGGAGATCAAGAGCGACAACTCCCTGACCGTCGCCATGGAAGAGTTCCGGCAGGGAAAGATCGATTTCGACGTCCTCAACGAAGAGGACAGCATCTTCGGGCAGCCCGTTGCCGAGGAGGGAGCGACCACCGAGGCCGCCGCCGAGTCCGGGGAGGCCGAGGAAGAGAACGAGCCCGACGCCGGGGAAGGCGACGAGCCCGAGAAGGGAGAAGAGCCCGCCGGCGAATCCTGACCCGGGCCCGGCCATGAGCACCGTCATCCGCTCGCCGAACTGGATCGGCGACGGGATCATGAGCCTGCCCGCCATCCGCGCCTTCCGCGACCTGTTTCCCGGCGAGCGCCTGGCCGTCGCCGCCAAGGGCTACCTGGCGCCGTTGTTCCTGAACATCCCCGAGATCGACGAGATCGTCCCCCTGCCCGATCGCTGGACGGCCCGCACGCTGCCGGCCGCCGCCTCCGGCCTGCGCCGGCGCGGCTTCGACCGCGGCCTGCTGTTCACCAATTCCTTCTCCTCCGCCCTGCTGTTCCGCCTGGCGGGCATCCGCCCGCTCGCCGGCTACGCCCGCGACGGCCGCGGCTTCCTGCTGGACGAGCGCGTTGCGCCGCCGCCCCCCGACTGCCACCAGCAGTTTTTCTACCTGAACCTGGTTGAGCGCCTGGCCGGCCGGGATGCCGGCCGAACCTTTCCGTCCTCGCTGGCGGTCAGCGCCGCCGAGAAAGAGGAGGCCGCCGCCTGGCTGCGGGAGCAGGGGATCGCCGGCGACCGCCCGCTGCTCGCCGTCGCCCCGGCCGCCGCCTACGGCAGCGCCAAGGCCTGGCTCCCCGGCCGCTTCCGCGAGTTCATCCTCGCCTGGCTGCGGCGCCGCCCGGAGAGCGCCGTGCTGCTGCTGGGGAGCGCTTCGGAGCGCGAGCGCATCGCCGAAGTCGCCGCCGGGCTTCCTGCCGGCGCCTTCAACCTGGCCGGCCGCCTCGCGCTGCGCCGCTCCATCGCCGTGCTGTCGCGCTGCCGGCTATTCGTGGGCAACGACTCGGGGCTGATGCACGTGGCCTCGGCGCTGGCCGTGCCGCTGGTGGCCGTGTTCGGCCCGACCGAGCCCGGCCGCACCGCGCCCGTCGCCGGCCGCTTCCGCCTGCTGCACCGCGGCGCCGACTGCGCCCCCTGCCGCCGCCGCGAGTGCCCTTCCGACCACCGCTGCATGTCCGCCGTGGCGGCCGCCGAGGTCCTCGAGGCCGCCGAGTCGCTCTGGGAGGTGGGGAATGACTAAGGCGGTCTTCCTCGACCGCGACGGCACGTTGATCGAGAACCGCGGCTACATCTGCGAGTTCTCCCAGGTCGGCTTCTTCCCCTTCGCCGCCGCCGCCGTCCGCGAGCTCAACCGCGCCGGCTACCGGGTCATTGTGGTCAGCAACCAGTCGGCCGTGGCCCGCGGCATCTGCAGCGCGGCGCAGGTGGAGGAGCTGCAGCGCCGGCTGCGGGAGCACTTCCACGCCCAGGGCGCCGAGATCGCCGCCTTCTATTACTGCCCCTTCCTGGCCGACGGCGCCGTGGCCGCTTTCCGCCGCGCCAGCCCGCTGCGCAAGCCCGAGCCGGGCATGCTGCGACTGGCGGCCCGCGAGCACGGCCTCGATCTGGCGCGCAGCTGGATGGTCGGGGACCGCGAGGACGACATGGAGGCCGGCCGCCGCGCCGGCTGCCGCACCGTGCTGGTACGCACCGGCTACGGCCGCGAGAGCGAAGCCCGACTGCCGGCCGAGGGGCCGCGGCCCGACCGGGTCGCCGACGATCTGGCCGCCGCCGCCGCCTTCATCGCCGCCGGCGGCTGAGGCGCAAGAAAGGCGCCGCCGGCTTGTTCCATGTCCATGGACGACGCCGCGCGCTCCGATGACGACATTGTCGTGTCGGTCCTGGAGGGTCGCACCCGTGACTACGAGGTTCTGATCCGCCGCTACTCCCGGCGCATCACCCTTTTCGTCGCCCGCATGATCGGGGACAACGACGAGGCGCGCAGCATCGCCCAGGACGTCTTCCTGAAGATCTACGAGAACCTCCCCTACTACCGCCGCGAGAACAACTTCTCCGCCTTCATCTTCAAGGTCGCCCGCAACATGGCCCTGAATTACATCAAGCGCCGCCGGCGCACCGTCCTCTTCTCGCGGCTGCTCGGCCGCGATCTGGACCGCGCCCCCTTCCGCCAGGACCCGCCGCGCCTCTTGGAGCTGGAGCGAGGCGAGCGCGAGGGGGAACTGAACCGCCAGCTGCGGCGCCTGAGCGAGGAGCAGCGCCTGGCCCTGGTGCTCAAGGTCTACCTGGAGTTCTCCTACCGCCAGATCCGGGAGGTGACCGGCTGGTCGGTTCCCAAGATCGAGACGCTCATCTCGCGCGCGAAATCCCGCCTGAAAAAAAACCTCCGCCTGCAAGAAAACGGGGGCAAAGCGGTTAACCCAGCGAGGGAACAATGAACTGCCGACGGATCACACGACGGCTCAGCTCCTGGCAGGACGGCGAACTGGACGCCGCCCGCAGCCGGGAGGTGGAGCGCCATTTGCGCGACTGCCCCGCCTGCCGAGGCCGCTGGGCCGGGCTGCGCGAGCTGCAACAGCAGCTTCTGCTGGAGCCGCCGCCGGCGGACGACCCCTTCCTCGCCGCCCGGGTCATGGCCCGACTGCGGCCGCGGCCGCTCCGCGGCGGGCGCCTGCTGCGCGCCGCCGCCTGGGCGGCGGTCTTCGCCGCCGTGTCCGTCGGCGGATTCCTGCTGCAGGCGGCGCTCGCCGGCAACGGCGCGCCGGCGCCGGCGGCCAGCTACAGTTCGGTGCTGCTCGAGCCCCAGGAATTCGGCCTGCTAGCCGTCCACGACGACTTCCTGGACCTGTTCAACGGAGGCGGCCGTGAAGCGCGCTAACGCCCTCCCCCTGCTGCTCGCCGTTTCCCTGGCCCTGAACCTGGCCTTCGTGTCGTTCTTCGCGACCCAGAGGCTCCGCCGCCCCCGCCCGGCGCCTGCGTTCGCGCCGCGCAGCGAGTTCGGCCTGCGCGCCGACCAGGACGCCCGGGTGGGCGAGATCGTCCGCTCCTTCAAGTTGTCCTCCATCCAGTTCAAGGAGGACATCCTGGACAAGCGGGTGGCGATCATCGAGGAGCTCGGCGGGGCGGCGCTAGACCGCGAGCGCATCGCCGCCCGCATCGAGGAGCTGAACGCCCTGGAGGCCCAGCTCAACCGCGACTTCATCGCCGCGCTGCTCCGCGTCGCCGACGTGCTCGACCCGGAGCAGCGCCTGGACATGATCTACCGCCTGAGCCGCCGCTGGTTTTTCCTTGGCCCCGGCCCGAAACAAGGAGGACCCCATGAATAAACGCATCGCTTTCACGCTGGTCATGATGCTGCTGCTGGCCACCCTGGCCCCGGCGCAAGCCGGGCGCCGCGTGCGGCCCGGCGTGGTGAACAGCCTGCGCTTCGGCCTGCACATGGCCGAGAACAACCTGTTCGAGGCCCGATTCATCCTGCGCCAGAAGGACGAGCTCGGCCTGTCGGCCGCGCAGCAGAAGAAGATCGAGGACCTGATGCTAGCCTACGAGGAGGGCGCCATCCGCGCCGGCTCCGACATCAAGGTGCTCGAGCTCAAGTTCGCCACCCTGCTGCGCGCCGGGAGCGTCGACCGCCACGAGATGGAGCGCATGGTCCGCTCCATCGGCGGCAAGCGCACTGACCTGCAGGTCAACCACCTCAACTACCTGCTCGACGTGCGCGCCGTCCTGAACCCCGAGCAGGTCCGCAAGCTGGAGAAGATGAAGCGCTCGCTCGCCCCCTTCCCCTTCCACGGCCGCCCGGGAGAGAAAGACCGGCCGGTCATGGCGCCGCCGCCCCCCGGCGGTGACGACGAGCCGGAGCCCGACGGGACCGAGGGCTGACATTCATCTGCCGCAGGGAGGGGCGGCCCCTTTCTCCCCGCTCCTCCCTGCGCCTCCATCCTTGCCTGGCCGCGGCCGCTGGGCCGCGGTCCTGATCACTGCAGCGAACGGTGCATCGGGGATCTTGCCATTCGAGCGCAGAAGAGCCGCCGCGGCCGGAACGGCGTCACCTGGAGATGAAGCGCTTGAAGTTCAGCAGCGAGACGGATACCAGGGAGGCGGCGATGCCGGCCAGGGCCAGCAGGTCCTTCCAGAAATGGGCGATGCCATTGCCCTTGAGGAAGATCTCGCGGATGATCTGGATCAGGTAGCGTAGGGGATTGATGTCGGCGAGCAGGCGCAGCGGCTGGGGGATGTTGGCCACCGGCGTGAAGAACCCCGACATCAGCAGGAAGAGGATCAGGGAGAACCAGGCGAAGAACATCGACTGCTGCGTGGTTGCCGAGAGGACCGAGATCAGTAGGGCGTAGGACAGGATGGCCGCCAGGTAGACCAGCGAGGCCAGGAACAGGAAAAAGAGGCTGCCGCGGAAAGGGATGCCGAACCACAGGATCACCACCAGCAGGCCGATGACCATGTCGATCAGCCCGATCAGCACGGCGGGCAGGGCCTTGCCCAGGTAAATCTCCAGGCTGTTGAGCCGCGACATGAGCAGCGTGTCCATGGTCTGCTGCTCCTTCTCGCGCACCAGCGAGGCCGAGGTCAGGAACATGGTGATGATGGTCAGCAGGAAGCCGACGATCCCCGGCCCCATGTAGTTGATGCTGCGCAGCTGCGGGTTGAAGCGGAACAGCGGGCGGCCGGCCACGGGCAGCCCGCGGCCGCGCCGGGCCAGGTCGTCCAGGATATACCCCTTGATGATGCCGTTGAAATAGCCGGCGGCGACCATGGCCGTGTTGGAATCGATGCCGTCCATGAGCACCTGGACTTCGGGATAGGTTGCGGCGCTGCGCTTGCGGTCCAGGGGGTCGCGGAAGACGATGATCGCCTTGGCCCGGCCCTGCTTGAGCAGGTCGAGGTAGTCGGCGCTGCGGCGGCTTTCGAAGCGCACGGCGAACAGCGGCGAGCGGCGCACGCGCTCGCTGACCCGCTCGGCGACCTGGTTGCGCGAGAGATTGACCAGGCCCACCGGCACGTGGCGGATGTCGGTGGAGACCACGTAGCCCAGGATGACGATCTGGATGACCGGGCTGACGAACATCAGGAACAGCAGCTCCTTCTGGCGCATGACCTCGATCAGCTCCTTCTTGACCAGGTAGCGCAGCTTCATTGGGCGGCCTTCCTCTGGCGGCCGAACTTGCGGGTGGCCGCCGCCAGCAGACCGGCGCAGAGCACGAGCAGCATGGCGCCCTCGAACCAGAAGTGGCGCAGCGCGGCGCCCTTGAGCACCACGCCGCGGATGATGCGCAGGAAATAGGTGGCCGGGATGGCGTAGGAGACCGCGCGCAGCACCGGGCTCAGGGAATCGAGGGGGAAGATGAACCCCGACAGCAGGAACGAGGGCAGCATGGTGATGAGCAGCGCAGCCAGCATGGCCGTGCGCTGCGTGGGCGCCGCGGTGGAGATCAAGATGCCCAGCGACAGGCCGGCGACGATGTAGAGCAGGGCGAATGCCAGCAGCACCAGCAGGCTGCCGCGCAGGGGAATGCCGAACCAGAAGCGGGCGAACAGCAGGATGACCGCCCCGTCGAGCAGGGCGACGATGATGTAGGGGACGGTCTTGCCGACGATGATCTCCCCCGAGCGCAGCGGTGAGATGAACAGCAGGGCGAGCGACCCGCTTTCGCGCTCGCGCGAGATGCTGAGCGAGGTGAGCAGGGCCGAGATCATCAGCATGATGACGGCGATCAGCCCGGGGATGAAGAAGAACTGGCTGCGCGCCTCCGGGTTGAAGTACATCTTGGTGTCCAGCCGGAGCGGCAGCCCGGTTGCGCCGCGGGCGGCCGTCAGGCCGGCGTTGAACTCCAGGAGGATGCGCTCGCTGTACTGCTGGACCAGGTTGGCCACGTTGACATCGCTGCCGTCGATGACCAGCCCGACCTCGGCAGCGGCACCGGCGGCGAGCCGGCGGTCGAACCCGGGAGGGATGACCACGATCGCCCGCAGCGCCCCAGCGCGCAGCATCTCTTCGGCCCGGTCAAGCGGCAGGGACGCGCCCCGGCCGTGAAGCACGAAGACGCCATTGGCCGCGATGGACTGGACCAGCTGCCGCGAGAGCCGGCCCTGGGAGTGGTCGATGACCGCGGCATCCACCCGGTCGAGGTCGTAGGAGACCGAGTAACCCAGGATGAAGATCATGACCAAGGGCGTGATGAAGACCATGGTCAGGCTGCGCGGGTCGCGCAGGATGTGGAGGAATTCCTTGACGATGATCGCCTTAATTCTGCCCATGGCTGCGGATGGCGTCCTCGAACAGCTCTTCGATGCTCGCCTTCCCCTCCCGGCGCAGCAGGTCGTCGGGCGCGCCGGCCGACACGATCTCGCCGTTATGGATGATGAGGATGCGGTCGCAGTACTCGGCCTCGTCCAGGTTGTGGGTGGAGACGAGCAGCGTCTTGCCGCGGGTCTTCAGTCCGTAGATCTCGTTCCAGAAACCGCGGCGCGCCTCGGGATCCACGCCCGAGGTCGGCTCATCGAGCAGGATGATCCCCGGGTCGGGCAGCAGGCAGACGAACAGGGCCACCTTCTGGCGGATGCCCGGGGGCACGTCCTGGATCTTCTGGCGCAGGACCGGGGCGGGGACGGCCTCCTGCATCCGGGCCATGGCCGCCTTCAGATCATGCGGCGCCAGCCCGGAGATGCCGCCGAAGAACTCGATGTTCTCCAGGGCGGTCAGCAGCGGGTACAGGGAGAACTTCTGCGACATGTACCCCAGCATCCGCTTCACGCGCGGCAGCTCGCGGCGGTTGTCCAGGCCGTTGACCTCCACGGATCCCGAGGTGATCGCCAGCAGGCCGGTGATCATCTTGATGGTGGTGGTCTTGCCGGCGCCGTTGGGGCCCAGGAAGCCGACAATCTCACCGGGAGCCACGTCGAAGGAGATGCCGCGCACGGCCTGGAAGCCGCCGAAATTCTTGCGCAGGTCGCGCACGGCAATGGCCGGCGCCGCACGGCTCATTGCCGCCTCTCGTAATAGATGTACATGTCTTCCAGGGTGGGGGCCTCCTCGACCATCTGGCGGTGCGGGATCCGGCTCCCCAGGTTCTCGCTCCCGGTCTGCAGGTACTTGATGAACTTGCCGCGCATGTAGGCCGCCTCGGCCAGGCCGGGGATGGAGGCGGCATCCCTCATGGCCGCGAAGACGTTGCCCTGGGGCAGGATGCGGAAGAGCCGGGCCGGGAAGGTCCGGCGCAGGTCGGCCAGCGACGACTGGCGCAGGATGCGGCCGGCACGGATCAAGACGATCCAGTCCCCCTTTTCCGCCTCGTCGAGGTAGGGGGTGGACATGACGATGGTCCGCCCCTCCCGGCGCAGTGACTCGATGATGGCGAAGAACTCGATGCGCGACAGGGGATCGACGCCCGTGGTGGGCTCGTCCAGGATGATCAGCTGCGGCGAGGAGAGCAGGATGGTGGAGAGGGCCAGCTTCTGCTTCATGCCGCCGGAGAGGGCGCCGGCGCGCCGGCGGCGGAAGGGGGCCATGCCCGTGCGCTCCAGCAGCCGGGTCTTCAGCTCCTCGCGCCGCGCCGCGGGCACCTGCTGCACGGCGGCGAAGAAATCCATGTTCTCCTCCACGCTGAGGTCGGTGTAGAGGGAGAAGCGCTCGGGCATGTAGCCGCAGACCGAAGTGACCCGCGCGTAGTCGTCACCGATCTCCTCGCCGTTCAGCAAAATGCGGCCGGTGTCCTTCTTGACCAGGCCGACCAGCATCTTGAAGAGGGTCGACTTGCCGGCGCCGTCGGCCCCGGTCAGCACGGTGATGGCGCCGCGGGGGATGTCCAGGGAGACGTCGTCCACGGCGCGGATGTCGCCGAACGACTTGCCGACCCTCTCCAGCCGGACCATGCCCCTGCCCTAGCGGACGAAGGCCACGGTGACCGGCTGGCCGACCTTGAAGACGCCCGGATCGCCCTCCAGGCGCACCTTCACCTGGTAGAGCAGCGCCTGGCGCTCCCTCTCGGCCACCACGTACTTGGGCGAGAACTCGGCCTTGCGGCCGAAGTAGGAGATGCGGCCGCGGAAGATGCGCCCCTCCAGGCCGTCCACGCTCACCTCGACCGCCTGGCCCAGCTTCAGCCCGGCGATCTCGCGCTCCTCGACGAACACGTCGACGAAGAGGCTCGAGAGGTCGAGGATGTCGGCCAGCGCCGCGCCCGGCAGAACGTTCTCCCCGGGGTCGGCGAAGGTTTCCAGCACCACGCCGCCGACCGGCGATGCCAGGAGCAGGTCGCGGTCGGCCAGCTCCAGCGCCTGGCGCTGGTTGGCCAAGCGCTCCCTCTGGATCTGCAGGGCCTCCAGCGACCGGTCCAGCTCGAACAGGGCGGTCCGGG
The DNA here is from genome assembly GCA_022711715.1 of Acidobacteriota bacterium. Lineage (GTDB taxonomy): Bacteria > Acidobacteriota > Aminicenantia > UBA2199 > UBA2199 > UBA2199. The sequence goes on along the minus strand of JAKLEC010000002.1, from coordinate 69,468 downwards.
CGTCCTGCATCTGCAGCTGCGACTTCTCGGCCTGCTCGCCCGAGACCGCCTGGCTCTTTTTCAGGCGCTCGAGGCGCTGCGCCTGCTTCCGCCAGAAGTCGAGGTTGGCCGCCAGCAGTTTGCGCTTCTCGCGGGCGCGGGTCTCGCCGTTGGCGATCTCCTTCTCGGCCAGGGCCAACCCCTCCAGGCCGTTGCGCACCTTGTCGCGGTTCATCTCGGCCACCAACTCCCCCCGCTTCAGCTCCTGTCCCTCCCGCACCAGCAGCCGCTCCAGCGTGCCGCCGGCCAGCGCCTTGACGCTGGCGATCTCGCCGTCCACCACGCCGGGGACGCGGATCTCCCGGCCGCCGCTGCCGCAGGCCCACAGCAGCAGGATCCCGAAAAACAGCGCCGCCGTCCGTTTCATTGTCCCTCCTCGCACGCCCCGACCAGCGCGTCGATTCCTGCCGCCAGCAGTTGCAGCTGCGCGTCCAGCCCGCCGCGGTCGGCGCGGTACCGCTCCTGGCTGGTCATGGCCGCCAGCAGGTCGGAATGGGCGATCTGGCTCTCCTCGTACAGGCCTTCCTTCAGGCGGACGTCCTCGCGGGCGTTGGCCTCCAGGCGGTCGAGCAGCGAGCGCTTCCGCTCCAGGCTGTCGCGCTGGAGGAACAGCTGGCTCAAGGCCCGCTCGCTCTCGCGCAGGAAGTCGGCGCGCCGGTCCTCCAGCTGGCGCAGGGCGATGTCGGCCAGCTCGAGGTCGCGCCCGCGCTTGTTCCAGTTGAAGACCGGCAGGGAGACGTTGACCCCGCCGGCGGCGTAGAAGGTCCAGCGGTCTTTGAAAAAGTTCTGGCCCGGCCGGCCGTAATGCAGCTCGGCGAAGGCGCCGACCTGGGGCCGGTAGGCGCCGGCGATCGCCTTTTTCTGGTCGCGGAGCATGCGCGCCTTCTCGTCGAGGGAGCGCAGCAGCGGATGGCCCGCCAGGAAGGACTCCCAGGCCGCGGCGTACGAACCCGGGCGGGTGCCCGCCTGCAAGTCGATGTCGCCGGGGTCATGGCCGCAGAGGCTGCGGAAGCGGACCGTTTCGCTTGCGATCAGCTGCTCGATGTCCTCCAGGCCCAGCCGCGCCTCGTCGGCCTTGGCCTCGGTTTCCAGGAGGTCCGATCTGCTCACCAGATCCTCGGCGAAAAGGTTTGCCAGCTTTTTCAGGTGGATGTCCAGGCTGGCCAGGAGGGAATTCAGCGAGTCGCGCTTCCGGCTGTATAACAGGTAATTGAAATAGGATGCCTTGACGATCCCGGCCAGCTCGATCCGCTTCAGCCGCGTTAGTTCCCGCTCCGACAGCTCCCGCGCCGCCTCGATGCGGGCGGCGCGGCTCAATGCCCCGCCGGAATAGAGCGGTTGCTGCAGCGACAGCTTGAGGTCGAAAGCGTGGCTCGGGGCCGACAAGATGACCGTGCCGGCCGGAACGCCGGGGCCCAGCGGGAACGGGAAGGTTCCGGCCGTGACCTCCACCTGGTCGGTGCTGTAACGGTAGCCGGCGCCGAAAACGGCGGAGAAGTACTTCTGCCGCAGCGCCGTCTCCCGGGCCACCGCGGCCGCCCGCTCCTGCAGCTTCTGGCTGTCGAGGGCGCCGCTGAGCGTCCAGGCGTCGCGCACGGCCTGGGAGAGCGGCACCTTGGCCGGCAGGAGGCACACCTGGGCCATGAGCAGCATGAACGTCATCCGTTTCATTTCAGCATCCCCCTTTTCAGGACATTGACCACGCTGGCGACGCGCCGGCGATAGAACTCCTCGTCGCTGGCCACGCGGATCCCCGAGATGGCCTCCACCATGGGCTTGCCGATGAAGGAAAAGATGGAGAGGGCGACGATGTTCATCATGAAGTGGAGCGGATCGGGCTCCGAGGTCAGCCCCTGCTCGTGCCAGCGGCGGATCCGCTCGAAGAGCGGATGGGGACCGAAATGGGTCATCTGGGAGATGATCCCGCCCATGATGCCGCAGAGGTTGTCCGGGTCGTGGATGAGGTCGAATGCCACGATGCGCACGAACTCGGGGTGCCTGGCAAAGAGCTGGATGTACAGCTCGGGGAATTTTTCCATCAGCGCCGCCGGGGTCAGGTCCGGCGTGAGAACGCCGTTGATCTTGGTGAAGAACTCGCCCATGACCTCCTTCAGGATAGTCTGGTAAAGGCCCTCCTTGGAGGAAAAGTAATAGAAGAGCATGGCCTTGTTGCAGCCGGCCGAGCGGGCGATGGCTTCCATGCGGGCGCCGGCAAAGCCTCGTGCCGCGAACTCATTTTGCGCCGCCTTGAGGATCTTTTCCCGGCCAGGATTTTTATCTTTTTTCATTTAACCAACCGTTTGGTTTAACCATATGGTTAATATAACGTCGTTCTTCATCCCTGTCAACAATTTCACAAAAAATTCCGAATTGCCGTGGATCAGCCGATCCTGCGCGCGAGATAGCGCGCTTTTCTCACGTCGGAGGCGAAAGGAGAACCGCTTCTACGCGAATTGACCTCCCCTCCGTTGTCTCGGCGTTCGGATTACGTTCGGCTCGATGAAAACTGGTCAAGGGAAACGGACGCCGCCCGGCGGCCGTCGCCCCATGCCGGAGGATGCCGGCGGCCCGCCGGCCGCCGGCGCCTAGAAGCGGAAGCCCAGCGAGGCCCCGACCAGCATGTCGCTGAACAGGTTGTCGAAACTGGTGATGGCGTAGGCGGTCAGCTTCAGGTTCTCGGTGAGGAAGCCGGCGTTGAGCTTCAGCGAGAAGTCGTCGGAGACGAAGGCCTGGCCGCTGCCGATGTAGATGCCTTTCACCAGTCCGCCGCCAACGAAGAAGCTGCCGGGGGTGAAGTTCAGGACGGCGCCGGGAAAGAGCAGGAATTCCTTGAACTTGAAGCCGTTCTGCGCCAGCGTCGCCTCAGGGCTGAGCATCAGGTATTTGCCGAGCTGCAGGTCCAGCTCGAGCCCGGCCGTCCAGATGAACGGGCTGAAGGAAAGGCCGTCGTCGGTCATGACGCCGAGGTTCAGGACCAGGTTCGATCCGGTGCCGGCGGCGCACAGGCCCGAGGCCAGCAGCAGCAGGGAAACGAGGACGATCGCTTTTTTCATGGGATTCCTCCTTGGCGAAAGCGAGAAGATTGTAGAGGGGAGAGAAAGAAATTACAAGGGGGCCGGCGCGAGCCTCAGTTATCCAGCCGCTCCAGCAGCAGCTTGAGGATGAAGCGCGCCGCCGCCTTGGGATCGGTGCCGCTGCGGATGGCCGGGCCGACGCAGGAGGGGCAGCCGTTGGGGCAGGGGCAGCCCTCGATGATCTCCAGCGCCTTCTCCAGCAGCGGCTCGGCCTTTTCGTACAGGGTCGCGGAAAAGCCCACGCCGCCCGGGTAGCGGTCGAAGATGAAGATGTTGGGCTCGAAGCGGTCGGCGAAGTCGGCGCCCGCCGGGGCGGCCAGCTGCGCCTTCAGCGCGCCGGGGTGCAGCGGCTCCTTGGTCAGGTTGTCCTCGATGGCCACGCCGACGTCGCGGGCGTCGCAGAGCAGGATCACCGGGCTGATCTGCCGCACCAGGTAGGCGATGCCCGCCACCGCCTCGATCTTCTCCTCGTTGGCGAAGTCGAGGCTGCGCAGCACGTCGTTCCTGACCGTCAGCCAGAAGCCGGTGGTGTGCATCTCCTGCTGCGGCAGCTGCAGCTCGCCGGCGCCGACGTTCTCCATGGTGAAGAACTTCAGCTTCTTGAAGCCCACCACCTGGGAGAAGACGTGCACGTCGCCGCAGGAAAAGTTCACGTTCTTGCGCCGCGTCTCGTCGAAGACGTCGAGCACCTGGATCTTGGTGTAGGTGATGGAATCGGTGTAGTAGTCGGCGTTGGAGCGCGTCAGGAAGGCCTTGCGATTGTCGTAATCCAGCTCCTCGACCACGTACTGCTCGCCCTCCAGGATGTAGATGGCCTTGGGGTGCAGCGTCTCCAGGGCGTCGCTGAAGCCGACCTCGGCGATCACCCGCTCCCCTGCCGTGCGGTCGACGACCACGAAGTTGTCGGAGGTGACGCGGTTCAGGCTGACGGCGTCGGCCGGGTAGCCCTCGGCCGTCCAGAACCACTTGCCGTCCTTGGCCAGCAGCAGCTGCTGCTCGGCCAGGTAGGAGAGGATCTCCCCCAGCTCCTCGTTGCCGAAGCGGTCGCCGCGGGCGAAGGGCAGCTCGAAGGCGGCGCACTTGACGTGGTCGACCAGCAGCGTCAGGTTGTCGGGGTTGATGCGCCCCACCTCGGGCGACTGGCCGGAGAAGTACTCGGGGTGGCTGACGATGTACTGGTCGATGGGCAGCGAGGAGGCGACCAGCACTCCCAGCGCCGGGCTGCCGCGGCGGCCGGCGCGGCCCAGGCGCTGCCAGGTCGAGGCGATGGAGCCGGGATAGGAGGCGAGGACGGCGGCGTCGAGCGCGCCGATGTCGATGCCCAGCTCCAGGGCGTTGGTGGCCACCACGGCGCGGATCCTGCCGGCGCGCAGCTGGCGCTCGATCTCGCGGCGCTGGGCGGGCAGGTAGCCGCCGCGGTAGCCGCGCACCGTGCCCCGCTCCTGCACCGTCTTCTCGAAGTCGCTCTTCAGGTACTTGACCAGAATCTCGGTGATCAGCCGCGAGTTGGCGAAGACGATCGCCTGCAGCCCGTGGCGCAGCAAAACGCCGGCGATCTCGCGGGCCATCGACACGTAGGAGCGGCGGATGCCCAGCTGCCGGTTGACCACCGGCGGGTTGAAGAAGACCAGGAACTTTTCGCCGCGCGGGGCGCCGCTGCGGTCGACCAGCGCCACCTCCTCCTCGATCAGCTTGGCGGCCAGCTCGGCGGGGTTGGCGATGGTGGCCGAGCTCATGATGAAGACCGGCTTGGTGCCGTAGAAGGCGCAGATCCGCTTCAGGCGGCGCAGCACGTTGGCCACGTGCGAGCCGAACACGCCGGTGTAGTAGTGCAGCTCGTCGATGACCACGTACTTCAGGTTCTCGAAGAGCGTGGCCCACTTGGTGTGGTGCGGCAGGATGCCCGAGTGCAGCATGTAGGGGTTGCTGATGACGATCTGCGCCCGGCGGCGGATGGCCTGGCGCATGCTGGTCGGCGTGTCGCCGTCGTAGGTGAAGAGCCCCAGCGTGTCGCCCAGCGCCTTGTTCAGGTCGAAGAGCTCGGCCAGCTGGTCCTGCGACAGGGCCTTGGTCGGGAAGAGGTAGAGCGACTTGGCCTGGGGGTCGCGCCGCAGAGCGTCGAGGGCGGCGGCGTTGTAGATCAGCGTCTTGCCCGAGGCGGTCGGCGTGGCCACCACCGTGTGCCGGCCGGCCAGGACGTTCGCCAGCGCCTCGGCCTGGTGGGAGAAGAGCTTGTCGATGCCGCGTTTCCTGTAGATGGCCGCGATCTCGGGCGCCAGCGCCGCCGGGAAGTCGGCGAACTCGCCGCTGTAGGCGTCGAGCTTGATCAGCCGCAGCTCGCTGGCGACGTCGCTGCGCAGCCGGAACAGCTCCTTGAGCGCCTCCTCGACCTGGAAGTTCTTGCCGCCGTCCATGCCCAGTTAAATAGCATAAATAACCGGCTTAGTAAACCGACGAACTATCGTCACGCGTGACGCGTAAAGCATGACGAGTAACAGCCCAGGCACAGTCCAGCCATAACGAGATGATCAGGCTCCAGGGTAAAAGGCAATGAGCGTCTTGTGCCTCCGCATGAGCGGTCAACGTCCCCCCAATTGTTCATGGCAGAACACTCGAGCATTGAAACGGCAGCGACTCGGAAGCCCGCTGTTTTTATTCGTTTCGTTTCCTTGCGGTTCCGCGTCACGCGTTACGCGTTACGCGTCACGATTGCTTCGGCTCGTCTTTCTTCACCTGCAGCACGTCGGCAATGACCTTGTCGAAGCCGGCGCGGTCCAGGGCGCCGCGCGCCATCTGCGGCTGGCCGCTGGCGGGGATGAACAGCAGGCTGGGGATGCTCTGGATGCCGAAGGCGCCGGCCAGCTCCTGCTCCTTGTCGGTGTCGACCTTGTAGACGTCCAGCTTGCCGCCGTACTCGGCGGCGATCTTTTCCAGGATCGGGGCGACCATCTTGCACGGGCCGCACCAGTCGGCGTAGAAGTCGATGATGGCCGGCCGGGCGCCCAGGTATTTCCACTCCTTTTCCTTCTCGAAGTCGAAGATCTTCTCGGTGAACGCCTTCTTGTCCAGTTTTTCCATGGTCATGTCTCCTTGGGTTGATTTTTTTCGCGATACTGCATGAAACGCCGCACCACCGCCATGTCGCAGGCCCCTTCGCCGCGGAAGCGCCGGCAGAACAGCTCCAGGCTGGAGCGGTCGCGGGCGAGGAGCGAGCCGGGGGCGGCGGCGTCCATCGCCCCCAGCGCCGCCCGGGCCACGGCCGGCATGGCCGGGCTGACGCGGTAGAAGACGTGCTTGCCCTGCCGCCGCGACACCAGGAGCCCGGCGCGCTCGAGGAGCGCCAGGCTGCGCGAGATCAGCGGCTGCGAGAGGCCGGTGACGGCCATGAGCTGGCAGACGAACAGCTCGCGCCGGCGCAGCAGGACCATCAGGCGCAGGCGGTTCTCGTCGGCCAGGGTCTTGAGGACCAGCACATCGGCTAACATATTAATATATTAACATATGTTATTATGTTTGTCAACGCGACTGGTTGACGAGTAAACGAGTGGAAGGGTAAAAGAGCTGACGGGGCAGGACACGGGCAAGAGTTCACTGTCAGTGCCGTTGTCCCTTCTACCCGTTTACTCGTTTACTTTTCCAGCCCCATGGCCTCCTGCCAGGCGGGAGGGACGTAGCGCACGGAAAAGCGCTCCCTGGAAAAGGGGTGGGGAAAGGCGTACTGGAAGCAGAGGAGCCACAGGTCTCCGCCGGGAGCGGCGCCTCCGTAGCGTACATCGCCCAGCAGCGGCGCCAGGCGCTCGCGGAAGTGGCGGCGGATCTGGTGGGTGCGCCCGCTCTGCGGCAGGGCCAGAAAGAAGAAGCGGCCCCCATGCTCTCGGCAGAAGCGGACGTACGTCAGCGCCTCCTTCTCCTTGCCCTGCCACTCGAGGCGGGAGCGGATGACGCAGGACGCCGGCGCGCCGGCAAAGGGGGCGGTGGCGGCCAGGTAGCGCTTGCGGACATGCCGCCCGTCAAAGAGGCGGTGTAGCGCCGTCTCGCAGCGCTTGCTCTTGGCGAACAGGACCAGCCCCTGGGCCGGCAGGTCGAGGCGGTTGACCGGCGCCGGCCGGTAGGCGACGCCCCGGCTCGCCAGGTAGCCCTGCACGCCGTGCAGCAGGTCGGAGACGTCGCTGTAGGGAGTGGGCTGAGTCGGCACCCCGCCGCGCTTGAAGACCACCAGCAGGTGCTCGTCCTCGTGCTTCACGTCGGCCGGGTCCAGGACATATTCCCGGATCACGAACTTCGGCCGGTCAACGCGCAGCAGCCGGTCATGGAGGAGGGCGTTCCCGTCCCGCAACCGCTCCTGGCGGCCGTGGTCCCAGACGCTCCCCTGTCGCAGCAGCCGCTCCGCCTCCTCCGGCGTCACCCGCAGGTGCCGCTGCAGCGCCGCGGAGAGGGCGAGGCTTTCCCCGGCCTTCAGCTGGATGAAGAAGCGGTCCATGTTGCGGTAGCCGGGAGCGGAGCCAGACATGACCCGATTGTAGGACAGGGGCACCTGCCAGTCAAACAGATTAGATGAGCTCGGCATACGGCGTACGGCATACGGTGAAACGCAATCGAGCTATCGTAACGCGTAACGCGTGACGCGTGACGAGAAGCAGCAATGGATCGAACCATCGTGAAAAGCGAAAGGTAAAAGGCGAAAAGGAAAGGCAATAGGTCGATCGATTGCTTGCTACCATCACTACCACGATCACTATCACTTGGCTTCTGTTCCTTGACAAACGGGGCCCCGTTCATTGTATAACTGTACTTCAACGATCGCGCCGACGCCGCGCCACCGGGAGGATTGCATGACCAACATGCGCACGTACGAGGAAGAGCTCAAGAGCTTCAACTGGGGAATCTCCGAAAAAGAGCTGGGATACAAGGCCGGCGATGTCATCAACATCGCCGCCTACTGCAGCGACCGCATCTGCGCCCAGGGCAAGGGGAACAAGCCGGCCCTGATCTGGGAGGGGCACGAGGGCGAGGTCAGGCGCTTCACGTTCAACGACATGCGCCTGCTGACCAACGCCATCGCCCGGTACCTGAAGAACCTCGGCATCCAGCCCGGCGAGCGCGTCTGCCTGTTCATGGACAAGGTGCCCGAGCTCTACTTCGGCTTCCAGGGCATCCTCAAGCTGGGCGCCATCGCCCAGCCCCTCTTCTCGGCCTTCGGCGCCGAGTCGCTGCTGACGCGGCTGGCCGACGCCGGCACCGCCGCCATCCTCACCCAGAAGAAGCACGTCGCCAAGGTGCGCGCCCTGCTCAAGGACTGCCCCTCGCTGCGCCACGTCATCATCGTCGATGACGACGGCCTCAAGCCCCTGCGCGAGAAGGAGATCGCCCTGCACATGGAGAAGGAGCCCCGCTGCGAGGACTTCCCGATCTACCCGTCCAAGGCCGAGACGCCCTCGGTGCTGCACTACACCTCCGGCACCACCGGCAAGCCCAAGGGGGCGCAGCATGTCCATTACTCGCTGATCTCGCAGTACATCACCGCCAAGTACGTCCTCGACCTCAAGGAGGACGACGTCTACTGGTGCACCGCCGACCCGGGCTGGGTCACCGGCACGTCCTACGGCATCATCGGCCCCTGGGCGAACGGCGTCACCCAGTGCGTTCTCGACGCCGGCTTTAAGGCCGAGTCGTGGTACAAGTTCATCGAGACGCACAAGGTCACGGTCTGGTACTCGGCGCCGACGGCCATCCGCTCGCTGATGAAGGAGGGCGACGAGATCGTGAAGAAATACGACCTCTCCAGCCTGCGCCACCTGTGCTCGGTCGGCGAGCCGCTCAACGCCGAGGCGGTGCTGTGGTCGAAGAAGGTCTTCGGCCTCATGTTCCACGACACCTTCTGGCAGACCGAGACCGGCAGCATGATGGTCACCAACTACCCGACGATGAAGATCAAGCCCGGCTCCATGGGCAAGCCCTTCCCGGGGATCACCGCCACCGTCGTCGACCTGAAGACCCACGAACCCATCCAAAAGGCGGGGATCGTCGGCCTGATCGCCATCCAGCCGGGCTGGCCCTCCATGTTCCGCACTTATTGGAAAAACGAGGAAACCTACAAGAGCAAGTTCAAGAACGGCTGGTACATCTGCGGCGACCGCGCCTCCATCGATGAGGAGGGCTACTTCTGGTTCGTCGGCCGCGACGACGACGTGATCAACACCGCCGGCCACCTGGTCGGCCCCTTCGAGATCGAGTCGGCGCTGCTGGAGCACGAGGCGGTGGCCGAGTCGGCGGTGGTCGGCAAGCCCGACCCGGTGAACATGGAGGTGGTCAAGGCCTTCATCGCCCTGAAGCCCGGGTTCCAGGCCTCCAAGATGCTCGAGCTGGACATCATGAACTTCGTGCGCAAGAAGCTCTCGCCGCTGGCCATGCCCCAGGAAATTGAATTTGTTCCTGGCTTGCCCAAAACACGATCCGGCAAGATCATGCGCCGCGTGCTGCGCGCCCAGGAGTGGGGCGAGGAGATCGGCGACACCTCCACCCTGGAGAACGACTGAATCGGATTTTTCCTACTTCCCGAGCTGCTCGTTCATCCCCTCATCGCCGCGTCATCAGCGCGAACGCGCCCCAGCCCAGGTATTCACGCGTGTAAGCGGCGTAGCGCTCGGGTTCCGAGGTGAGCTTGGCCCGCACTTCGTCCGCCAACTCGTCGGCGGGATAGGCTTCAAGCCATCGGCGCATGGTGAGCCACTTGGCCGCCTCGTATCGGTCCCAGCTGTCCTGGTCCGCCAGGACCATCTCCACGACATCGTAGCCGAGGCGGCCGAAAGACGCGAGAAGTTCCGGAAGCGGGAGAAAATCGGAGATGGCGCCGGCCAGACACCCCTTGGCGACATCTTCCGTCGGCGGCAGCTGCCGCCAGTAGGGCTCGCCGATGAGGATGATCCCTCCGGGGCGGAGACTCCGCCCCAGAAGCTCGATGGTGCCGGCGACTCCCCCGCCGATCCAGGTGGCGCCGAGACAGGCGGCCACGCCGACCTTCTCGTCCGAGATGAAGCCGGCCGCCTCGCCATGGATGAACTTGACTTGACCGGCGACGCCGAGCTTTTCAGCGCGTACTTTCGCCTGTTCGGTGAACAACTGGCTCATGTCGACGCCGGTGCCGAGGACTCCGTAATCGCGTGCCCAGGTGCATAGCATTTCGCCCGAGCCGCTGGCGAGGTCGAGAATCCGCGTGCCCTTTTCCAGACGCAGCGCCGCGCCGAGAGTGGCGAGCTTTTCGGGCGTGAACGGATCGTGGATGCGGTGAGCGCTTTCGCTGATGTTGAATATCCGTGGAATATCCATTGCAGAAAACCTCCTAAAGCGTGAGGGCCGGTACTTTAATTCTTGTATTCTTCACCGGCTCTCCTTTTGGCGTTTTTATATAGATGCCCCAGCGATTGGGGTTTCAGATCGTAAAACAGTGGGATCTCGACGATCTGCGCGTATGTCGAGCCTGCGAAATCATGCAGCCAAACGAGCAGCTCACCTCTCAGGCGCTTGCCGGAATATGTGTCGCAGTCAATCCGATCGATCTTGATCGTATGCTTGCGTTCAAATTCCTGGATCACTTTCGCCTCAGGCTCGAAAAAATGGTCCTCGCTCCGCATGCGCTTTGCGTCCGCCTCTGTTTTCCTGCGCTCGAATTTGGGCAAAGCATCTTCAATCGCATCCTCTTGGCCGATGACAGGGCCCAGCCTCGTCTTTATTAAGGGCAATGCCACGTCGGAAACATCGCCCAGGGTTTCGAGAAACTTTTTCCGTGTCCTGAACAGTCCCTCGACGATGTCCGTGGCCAGCCAATCTTGCTTGAATCCATCAAAATACAACCTGGCGCTTGACCAGGGATAGGAAATTGCCGCTCGCGCCAGCCCGGCCTTGACCGGATTCTGGAGAACATAGCGGATCGCCAGGATCAGATAGGAATCGTCTTGGATCAGAGACGAGTGGAACCGGTCCTGGAATACGTACCCTTTGCTCCCGGATTTTTTCCGGTAGAGCAGCCCGTACTGGCCGTTCAACTGCTTGAAAAACTGGGACAGCCGGCCCGACATGTTTTCCAAGATGAGGTGATAATGGTTGTCCATCACGCAATAGGCAATGATCCGTACGCCGTTCACCCGCGCTTTTTTCCTCAGCAATTCCAGAAAAGTGCTCTTGTCCCCTTCATTGGCGAAAATACTCTCTCCATTGATCCCCCGGCTTGTCGCATGATGGAATGCCCCGGGGTATGTCAGCCTGGGAAATCTCATGGCCCGATTCTACCACAGCAGAAATGGGGAGAGCAGTCAGGATCTTGTGACTTTCCAGCGGGAGGAGATCAAATACAAGAATTAAAGTACCGACCCCAATTCGTTCCGCACACAAGAACAGGGTGGGAGGATTGGCAGTAGATTTCCTTCAGAGGATGACCGATTCGGAACGCGGGAGGAGCGCACACATGAAACGATGCGCCTCGTCGCACTGCCTGAGGATCTCCAGGCATTCGCAGTCGCTAAGGCGGGCGAGCGCCGGGTCGTTTCTTTTGTAAAATGCCAATCCGAACAAATAGATTTCCTCCTTCAGCTTCCGGTTGGGGCTGGGCGGGACCCGAACCAGGAGATCCATGTCCACGACGTCCTTTTTCTTGCCGTGGCAATTGCCCGCCGTGAGGTCAACGAAAGTCGCGTGGAAACCGAGGACGCAATGGGTCTGCGGGATGAAGCTCAGCCCGTGGAACGCCAGGATCCGCTCCACCCCTTCGACGATGCTTTCGTCGAGCCGGTAAAACCCGATGTACTTGAAAATGGGGACCCCGAGCTCCTCCGCCAGCTCGGCGATGACGCCGTGCTTGGACGAGCAGGTGCCCATGCCGTCGGCGAACAGCTAGAAGGCGTCGTCGGGATTCGAGTTGTACCCGTAGGGCAGTTCCTGGACCCAGCGGCAGGCATCGCGCAGGGAGCGAACGCCAAGTTCCTGGAAACACAGGCCGATGCGTCCTTTTCCCGTGATGGCCGCTTCTTGAAAATCTCCAAAGGATTTCATTGATTGGCTCCATTCCTGGCGTCCAGCAGCTTCTCGATCCGGCGCGCCGCGGCGAAGAGGTCGGGCTCGACCCAGTCGGCTTCGCTGAAATCCTGGCCGCGGGTGTAGTCGTTGGGCACGGCGACGACCGGGCAGCCGGCGGCCCTGCCGGCCAGCACGCCGTTGCGCGCGTCCTCGAGCACGATGCACGCCGCCGGCGGCAGACCCAGGCGGCTGCAGGCGAGGCGATAAATTTCCGGGTCAGGCTTGCCGCGCTCCAGGCCGTCGGCGGTCTGCAGCACGGCGAAGTAGCCGCGGATGCGCAGCGTGTCGAGGGCGATGTCCAGGAACTCCCGCTGGGCGCCGGTGGCCACGGCCAGCTTCAGCCGGCCATGAAAGGCCTCCAGGATCTCGTGCAGCCCGGGCATGGCGCCCAGCTCACGCCGCATCTTCGCGAGCATCAGCCGGTTACGCCATTCGAGGAGCTCCTCGGCGGGGGGATCGATCCCCAGGATGCCGCGCAACAGGCGCAGCGACTCGATGGGCTTGCGCCCCATCAGCGGCCATAATTGCTCGTCGCGGAGCTCCTTGCCGAACTGCGCGGCCATCTCGCGCTCGGCGGCGAAATAGAGGCGCTCGGAGTCGATCATCAAACCGTCCATGTCGAAGATCAGGGCGGACGGGCGCCGGTGCGTTTTTTGGAGCATTTATTATTATAGCAGAAGGTGTCCTGGTGCTCCAGGGAAGAGAGAGGGAAGGAAAAAGGGAAAGGCAGAGGGAAGAAATATTGAGAAAGATGCACTGGGATGGCTTTGTCCCACTCTCTCTTCCCTCCGTCTTCCCTGAGCTTCGTCCCGCCGTACGCCGTATGCCGTACGCCAGGATCCGGCTCTATTGACTTTCCCTCCCCTTCCATAGTAATAGAAAGTTATCGCCAATCCACCAAGGAGAACACCATGGCCGAACTGAAAGACGTCATTCTCGATTACGTGAAAAAGGAATACCTGGAAGAAGACGACGACCGCGAGATCACCTACGACACGCCGCTGATCTCGGGCGGCATCGTCGACTCCTTCTCCATGGTCTCGCTGAAGCGCTTCCTGGAGACGAAGTACGCCCTCCAGATCCCCGACGCCAAGGCCACCCCCGAGGCCTTCGACTCGGTGAACAACATCCTCAAGATGCTCGCCGAGTTCAACGTTCGGTAGGCGTCCCATGGCATTCACCGACGACGTCCGCGCCATCTACCAGAAAGAGCTGGGCGACATCCGCTCGGCCGGCATCTTCAAGGAGGAGCGCATCATCTGCGCCCCGCAGGACTCCGAGATCGAGGTGCAGTTCCCCGCCGGCGCCGAGATGAAGCACGTGATCAACATGTGCGCCAACAACTACCTGGGGCTGTCCTCGCACCCCGAGGTGGTGGAGGCGGCGCGCAAGGGGCTCGACCACCGCGGCTACGGCATGTCCTCGGTGCGCTTCATCTGCGGCACCCAGGACATCCACAAGGAGCTGGAGGGCAAGCTGACGAAGTTCCTGGGCACCGAGGACACCATCCTCTTCCCCTCGTGCATGGACGCCAACGCCGGCGTGTTCGAGGCCGTCCTCAACGAGCAGGACGTGATGATCTCCGACCGCCTGGTGCACGCCTCGATCGTGGACGGCATGCGCCTGTGCAAGGCCCAGCAGGACACCTTCAAGCACTCCGACATGGGCCACCTGGAGGAGAAGCTGCAACTGCACGCCAAGGCGCGCGTGCGCGTGATCATCACCGACGGCGCCTTCTCCATGGACGGCGACCTGGCCAAGCTGGACCAGATCGTGGCGCTGGCCGAGAAGTACGGCGCCCTGGTCTTCGTCGACGACTCGCACGCCTCGGGCTTCATCGGCAGGACCGGCCGCGGCACCCACGAGCACTGCGGCGTGCTGGGCAGGATCGACATCATCACCACCACCCTGGGCAAGGCCCTGGGCGGGGCCTCCGGCGGCTGCGTCTCGGGGCGGCGCGAGCTGGTGGAGATGTGCCGCCAGAAGGCGCGCCCCTACCTCTTCTCCAACACCATCCCGCCGGTGGTGGTCTCCGGCGCCAACGCCGTGCTGGACATCATCGCGCGCACGACCGAGCGCCGCGACAAGCTGGAGCGCAACACCGCCTTCTGGCGGAAAGGGCTGACCGACGCCGGCCTGATCATCAAGGAGGGGGAGACGCCGATCGTGCCGGTGATGCTCTTCAACGCCAAGCTCTCGCAGGACTTCGCCAAGGAACTGTACGGGGAGGGGATCTACGCCGTGGGCTTCTTCTTCCCGGTGGTGGCCAAGGGCCAGGCGCGCATCCGCACCCAGCTCTCCGCCGCCCACGAGCAGAAGCACCTGGACAAGGCCCTGGCCGCCTTCGCCAAGGTCGGCAAGAAGTTCGAGATCCTGCACAAGACCAAGCAGGAGATCATCGAGCGCTACGGAATGTGACGGGGTGACCCTCGAGGAGAAGGTCGGCCAGCTGCTGATGGTCGGCTTCCGCGGCCTGGAGGCCGGCCCGCGCTCCCCCATCCTGCGCGCCGTCGAAGCCGGGCGGATCGGCGGCGTGGTCCTCTTCGACCGCGACGTGAAGCTGGGCCGTGACGGCCGCAACGTCCGCGACGCCGGCCAGGTGCGCCGGCTGATCGCGCGGCTGCAGCGCGCCGCCCCCCTGCCGCTGCTGGTGGCGGTCGACCAGGAAGGGGGGCGGGTGGCGCGGCTGCAGCGTCGCCACGGCTTCCCGGAGACGCCGCCGGCGCGCGAGCTGGGGGCTGAGGACGACCCGGCGCTCACCCGCCGTCACGCCGAGGCCACCGCCGCCGCCCTGGCCGCCGCCGGCGTCAACCTCAACTTCGCGCCGGTGGTCGACCTGGACGTATTTCCCGACAACCCGATCATCGGCCGCTTCGGGCGCAGCTACTCGGCCGACCCGGCCGTGGTGGCGCGCCACGCCCGCGAGGTGATCGCCGCCCACGCCGCCCGGGGCATCGCCTGCTGCCTGAAGCACTTTCCCGGCCATGGCAGCTCGCGCGGCGACTCGCACCAGGGATTCACCGACGTCAGCGACACCTGGACGCCGGCCGAGCTCAAGCCCTATCGCGAACTCATCGCCGCCGGCGGCGTCGAGGCCGTCATGACCGCCCACGTCTTCAACCTCCGCCTCGATCCCGAGCATCCCGCCTCCCTCTCGCGGCCGACCGTCGAGGGGCTGCTGCGGCGCGATATCGGCTTCGCCGGCGCGGTGCTCTCCGACGACCTGGACATGGGCGCCATCCGCAGCGAGTACTCCCGCGAGCATGCGCTGGAGCTGGCGCTGAACGCCGGCAACGACATGCTGCTGATCGCCAACAACCTGGAATTCCGCCGCGACGCCGCCGAGCGGGCGCACGCGGCCGTCGTCGCCCTGGTGCGCGGCGGGCGCGTGCCGGCCGCGCGCGTGGACGAGGCCTGGCAGCGGGTGCGCCGGCTGAAGCAGGGGCGGAGCTAGGAGCGGGCGGCGGGCATCTCGACGCAGAAGGTGCTGCCCCGCCCCGGCGCGCTCTCGGCCCAGATGCGCCCGCCGTGCTTGCGCACCAGCATCTCGGCGATGGAAAGCCCCAGGCCGGTCGAAGACTCGCCGCCGGTGGGCCTGGCGCTCAGGCGCTGGAACTTCTTGAACAGGTTCTCCTGGTCGGCGGCGGTGAGCCCCGGGCCCTGGTCGCTCACCTCGGCGCGCACCGTCGCCTCCATCCGCCGTGTGCGCAGCGTAATCACCGTTCCCAGCGGGGAGTATTTCACGGCGTTGCTGATCAGGTTGTCGAAGACCTCCTTCAGCCACTCCAGGTCGCCCTCGACCCGGGAGCCCGGCTCCAGCTCAAGCTGGAGCCGCTGCCCTTTCTGGCGCATCGGCTCGGCGAAGCCGTCGGCGGCCAGGGCGATCAGCTCGCCCAGGTCGAGGACCTGGAGCTCGAGCTTGACGTCGCCGCGCTCGAAGCGCGAGATCTCCAGCATCTCGTTGATCAGGTTCAGCATGCGCTTGCCGGCCAGGGTGATCTTCTCGGCCAGCATGGCGCCGCCGGTCGCCTCGCGCCCCTGGCGCTGGATCAGGTCGGCGGCCCCCATGATGGCCTGCAGGGGGTTCTTCAGGTCGTGAACGGCGATGCGCTGCAGCTCGTCCTGCATGTGGTTGGCCTTGAGCAGTTCCTCGTTCAGCCGCGACAGCTCGCCGGTGCGCTCGCGTACCAGCGCCTGCAGCTGCCGCTCGCGCCGCTGCAGGCTGCGGAAGCGCCAGCGGTAGGCCAGGACGGCCAGCAGCGAGAAGGCGAGGAAGACCACGGCCCAGAACCACGTCGTCTGGAAGAAGAAGGGGCGCAGCGTGAACCCCAGGCTGGCGCCCTGGAGGTTCCACTCGCCGTCGTTGTTGCAGGCGACCACGCAGAAGACGTACTTTCCCGGCGGCAGGTTGGTGTAGGAGACCTGGCGCTGGCCGCTCTCGGGGCTCCAGTCGCGGTCGAAGCCGCGCAGCATCGTGCGGAAGCGGTTCTTCTCGGGCACCAGGAAGCTGAGGGCAGTGAAGGTGAACTCGAGCTTGCGGCGGCCGGGACCGATGACCGGCGGGGCGGAGAGGTCGACCGGCTCGCCGTTGACGGCCAGGCGCTCGATGAGCACCGGCGGCACGCGCTCGTTGCGCTTGCGGTAGTCGGGATCGACCACGGCCACGCCCTTGATGGTCGGGAACCACAGCCGGCCGTCGCGCCCCTTCCAGCCCGCCGGCTGCGCCGGCCCGGTGCTCTCGACCCCGCGCACCCCCTCGGAGACGCCGAAGGAGAGGGAGTGCACCCGCGCCAGGCGGCCGTCGGCGAACTCGTTCAGCTCGCGCTTCTCGGCGCGGTAGACTCCCTTGTTGCAGTTCATCCACAGGTAGCCGTGGTCGTCCTCCAGGATCTGAAAGGCCACGTCGTTGTAGAGGCCGTCGCGGGAGGTGATGGCGCGGAAGCGGCCGTCCTTGAAGCGGATCAGGCCGCCGCTGTTGGTGCCCAGCCAGAGCACGCCGCCCTCGTCGGGGCGGATGCACCAGACGGCGTTCTGCATGCCGCCGGCGCTGGGCTGGAAGACCGTGACCTGGCGGCCGCGGATGCGGTACAGGTCGCCGTTGTAGGAGCCGGCCCAGACGTCGCCCTGGGCGTCCTGGGCCAGGGCGTAGATGAAGTCGTCGTGCAGGCCGTTGCGCCGGTTGATATTCTCGATCCGGCCGTCGGCATGCAGGATGTCGATGCCGCCGCCGTTGCTGCCGGCCCAGATCGCGCCGTCGCGGGCGGCAAGCACGGCGCGCACGATGTCGTTGGCCAGGCCGTTGCGCGTCGAATAGTGGGTGATGCGCTCGTTCTGCAGGCGGTGCAGGCCGCCGCCGTAAGTGCCGAACCAGATGGCGCCGTCGAGCCCCTGGGCGATGGACCAGACCCGCAGGTTGGCCAGCCCGTCGCGTTCGCCGTAGATGTGGAAGCGGCCGTCGCGGAACCGCGCCAGGCCGCCGCCGATGGTGCCGACCCAGAAATCGCCCTCGCGGTCCTGGAAGACCGCGCGGGTCATGTCCACCGGCAGCCCGTTGCGCGAATTGTAGAAGAGGTAGCGGTCGTCCTTGAGCCGGTTCAGGCCGCCGCCGAAGGTGCCGATCCACAGGCTGCCCTCGTGGTCCTCGGCCAGGGAGCGCACCGAGTCGTTGCTCAGGCCGTGGGCCAGGCCGATGGCGCTGAACTTCCTGCCCTCGAAGCGGTTCAGGCCGCCGTTGTCGGTGCCGGCCCAGAGGGTGCCGCGGCTATCCTCATACAGCACGCGGAAGCGGCCGCCGGCGATGCCGTCCTCGCCGCCGTAGGACTGCAGCGCCGCGCCGCGCCGGGCAAAGAGGCGCTCGCCGGCCGTACCGATCCACAGGGTGCCGTCGCGGGCGGCGCACAGCGACCAGATGGTGTTGTCGGCCCGGCCGCCCGGCAGGGGCAGCGCGTCCCAGCGCCCGGCGCGCAGCGAGAACAGGCCGTTGTCGCAGCCGACCCACAGCGTCCCCTCGCGGTCGGCGCTCAGCGCCGAGACATAATGCAGCTCGCCGCCGGCCGGCGCCGGCACGCGCTCGAAGCGGCCGTCGCGCCGGCGACCCAGGCCCAAGGTGGTGCCGATCCACAGCGTGCCGCCGGCGTCGAAGCACAGCGCCTGCACGAAGTCGCCCGGCAGCCCGTCGGCGGAGGTATAGAGGCGGAAGCGGCCGTCGCGGCGGCACAAGAGGCCGTTGGCCGTGCCGATCCACAGCGTGCCGTCGGCGCCTTCGGCCATGGCCAGCATGCCGTTGCTGGCGATCTCGCGGTTAGTCGACTTGTCGAAGACCGTGAAGCTCAGGCCGTCGAAGCGGCACAGCCCCTCGTAGGTGCCCAGCCATAGGTAGCCGTCGCGCGTCTGCACGATGCACAGGACGGAGTTCTGGGACAGGTCGCTGTTGTCGGTGCCCCAGAAGTCGATAATGTAGTGGTCGATGCGCTTCTGGGGATCGAGGGCCGGCGCCGGCGTTGCCACGATGGCGCAGAGCCACGCCGCGAGCAGGAAACGCCTCAGCGCCGCCGCTCCGCGGCGGAGGTTGCCGGCCGCACCTTTGTTCATCAGGGAACAATATAGCGTAAAAATGACCGATTGCAAAGCAAAATCGCGAAACGCGCTCATGGCCTGCCCGGCGGCAGCCCGTCGGCGGCCGGCCACAGGGGAAGCAGGGCCCGGTCCTCCCCGACCGCGGTGACGGCCAGCACGCGGACGCGGGGATCGTCGGGCAGGCGAAGGGTGCGCGCCCGGCCGGGCAGGTCGATGGCGAAGGCGAACGCATAGGCGTAGGCGTACGGCTCGTCCCCGCCGCCGGCGGCGTGCCGGTGCGTGGCGAACCAGGCCACCGGCGCCGGCTTGACGAATCCGGGCTCCAGCCCGGCACGGGCCGGCTGAGCGGAGTTGTCCGGCGTCCATACCCGCCGCTCCCACTGGCCGATGAAGCCTCCCCAGTCCTGAACCCGCAGCTCGCTGGGCCGGCCGTCGACGCGGAACACGGCCCTGCGGTCGCCGACGGCGGCGGCCAGGACGAGGAGGCTGGCATGATCGCCGGCGGGCAGGGCGATCTCCTGGCCGCGGCAGGCGACGGCCTGGCCGGCCGGGTCGCCCGCCGCCCGCAGCCGGAACGTCACGCCCTGGAATTCGACCGCAGCCGGGAGGAGCTCGGCCGGCACGCTCCGGCCCAGGCCGTCGAAACCGCCCGCGTTCGCTTCGCCGTTGCGGCTGACGATGCGCGCGTCGGCAGGCAGGGGCAGCGGCTTCTGGGGCGGCCGGCCGACGGCCCGCGGCGGCGGGGCGAGGGTCACGGCGAAGGCCCGCAGCCCGAAAGGAGGAAGGTCGACGACAAGCTCGCCGCGCTCCAGCCGCGCCCCGCTGCCGGCCAGCGGCCGCTCCTGGCCGTCGACCTCGCGCGCGGCGAGCAGCGGCGCGGCGAATGCCAGCCGTGCCCCCGCCGCCCCCCGGCCCCAGGACTCGACGAGGCGGACGATGATCTCCTGGCCCTCCTCGGCCTTTTTCAGGGCCAGGACGCGCACTCCAGGGTGGCTCAGGCGCATGAACGAGAAGCGCCGCCCCAGGAAGCCGGCGTGGCGGCGGGCCCGAAACGGCAGCAGCGGCTGGTCGAGGCGGTATGCCTGGCGGTCGCTGCCGCCGCGGCGCCAGTCGCCGGCGTGGGCGGCCAGGGCATAGGCGAACTCGTGGCGGCCCCAGTCCTGGGTCGCCTCATGGGCGTGGATCCCGGCGGCGGCCGGGGTGCGCAGCAGGGTCAGGCGCAGGGTGTGCTCGTCGGGGCGGTCGGAGCCGTACTTGCTCCCGCTCAGCACGGTCACGCCGAAGGCGCCGCCGGCGTCGCTCAGGTCGAACCAGCGCTGGGCCGCCATTTCGAACATGCCGGGGCCGTTGACCGGCCGGCGGACGACGCCGACGTCGAGATTGTAGTCCGCCAGGCGGTTGCCGGCCGTCAGCGGGAACACGGCCTTCAGGTGGGCGGCAGCGGTGCGCCAGTCGACCGCGTCGGCGAACTCCAGGCGCCGGCCCGCCTCCCCCGCCGCCAGGCGGACGGTCTGCACGAAGCGCGATCCCTCGCCCCGGCGCTCGATCTCCAGGGCGACGCGCGCCGGGCCGCGCTCGCGCAGCCGCACCCGCGCCGGGGCGGAGACGAGATGGCGCGGCGGCCGCGCCTGGTCCCGCCACTCCATGTTCCAGGCCGGGAAAGCGCGCGGGGCGTCGGTCTTGATCTCCAGGCGCAGCGGCGCCGCCAGCAGCTCGCGGCCGAGCTCCTTGGCGAAGACGGAGGCCACGTCACCGTTGCCGTCCAGGCGCACGCGGTAGAAGCCGTTCTCCAGCGCACCGGGCTCCGCCCGCAGCGTGCCGGCGCCGGCCGGCGCCGCGGCCGGGCGCAGGTCGAAGACCGCGAAGCCGACGGCGGGCACGCGGGCCAGGAAGACGACGCGGCCGTCGTCGTTGCGCTGCGCCGGCACCTCGCGGCCGTCGGGATCGAACACGCGCACCGCCGGCGGCGCACGGTCGCCGAAGGGCGCATCCGCCTCCACCAGGTCCTCGCGCTCGGTCTCCAGCGGGTTGAAGACGACGACGGGGACGCCCGCGGTGCGGGTGTCCAGCGCCGCCGCCACCGCCGCCGCCCCCCCGGCCAGCAGCGAGCGGAAGCGGTTCAGGGCCAGCAGCTGGTCGTTCCAGGAGTATTCATAGGCCTCGGGCAGGCAGGTGCCGGCCAGGATGTCGTGGGACTGGGCGGCCAGCGCCAGCGCCCAGGCATCGGCCAGCTCGCGGCGCGGATAGTCCAGGCCGCCCAGCCATTCGCCGGCCAGCGCGGCCCGCTCGGCGGCGTCGGCCATGGCCTCGTTGCGGCGGTTCCAGCGCTTGACATAGCCCTGCGAGGTCAGGACGCCGGCCGAATGCTCGCGCAGCTGCATCTCGCCGCGGTAGCGCGGCAGCCGCGCCGCCTGGCGCGCGTCGATGTCCAGGAACATGCGCTCGGCGCTGGCGGGCAGCACGCGCACCGGCCCGCCGCCGACCGCGGCCACGGCGCCGCCAGCGGGGAGCGCCTCACCCGCCTCCAGGCCGAGGCGCCGCGGCGGCAACGGCAGCCTGGCGTTGCGCTTGCCGACGATCGCCTCCAGCAGGGCCAGCGACGCGGGAGGCGGGGCGCCGCCGCGGTCGCCGGCCCCGTGGTACATAAAGTCGGCGAACAGGCCGCTGCCGGCGCCGTTGCGCGTGATGCGCCGGGGCCAGTCGACCATGCGCGCCGCCGCCCGGGCGGAGTAGCCGGCCGCGCGCGGGCTGCGGCTCAGGTCGTACCAGATCCGGCCGTCGTACGGGCCCGGGTTCAGCGCGGCCACCACGCCCCGGCCGTCCACCCCCTCCCAGAACCCGACGTTGAACGGGATGCCCGGCGGGGTGTCCTGGGGCGAGCCGGGCCCGCCGGCCGCGGCGCTCGATCCCCAGGTCAGCTTCTGGGTGGAGAAGCCGCGCAGGCCGCAGTGGGCGATGACCGTGGGCAGGCTGGCCGGGAAGCCGAAGTCGTCGGGGAGCATGAGCTCGGCGCTGCTGCGGCCGAGCAGGGAGCGGAAGACGCGCCCGCCGTACAGGACCTGGCGGATGACCGACTCGGGGGCAGCGAGGTTCACGTCGCACTCCTCGAAGAGGGCGCCGCTGGGGAACCAGCGGCCGGCGGCGACCTGCCGCCGCACCTCGGCCAGCAGCTCCGGGTGGTACTCGGCCAGCAGGCGGTAGCGGTTGGCGCCGCCGAAGTTGAAGACGTAGCGCGGGTAGCGGCGGATGAGCCCGAGGTTGAGGCGCACGGTCCGCGGCAGGTACTCGGAGATGGTCGCCGGGTAGGCCCACCGCCACTGGCTGTCCAGATGGGCGGAGGCCACGGTGTACAGGACCGGCGCCGGGCCGGCGTGATGGCGCGACGACGACTGCACCAGGGCCAGGGCCGCCAGCAGGGCGGCGGCCAGCGCCGCGCCGGCGACCGCTGCTTTCTTCGTTGCTCGCTCGCTGCTCATGGGATCCCGCGGGCCGATTATAGCAAAAAACGGGGCGGATCCGAACCGCGCCGGGCCAGGGGTTTGGCGTCGCCGCCGTTTGGGTGTAGAATGAGGCGCCTAAGGAGAGACCCATGTACCAGCGAGTGAAATACGACTTCAAGCAGGAGATCATCAAGATCAAGGACGCGGGCCTGTTCAAGGAGGAGCGCACCATCCTCTCCAGCCAGAAGCCCGAGATCCACGTCCAGTTCCCCGCCGGCTCGGAGCCCCGCGAGGTGCTGAACTTCTGCTCCAACAACTACCTGGGGCTGGCCAACCACCCCGACATCGTGCACGCCGCCCACGAGGCGCTCGACCGCTACGGCTTCGGCCTGGCCTCGGTGCGCTTCATCTGCGGCACCCAGGACCTGCACAAGCGCCTGGAGGAGCGCATCTCGCAGTTCTACCAGGCCGAGGACACCATCCTCTATTCCTCGTGCTTCGACGCCAACGGCGGGCTGTTCGAGAGCCTGCTGGGGGCGGAGGACGCCATCGTCACCGACGCCCTGAACCATGCCAGCATCATCGACGGCATCCGCCTGTGCAAGGCCAAGCGCTTCATCTACGAGCACTCCGACATGGACTCGCTGGAAAGCGTCCTGCGCAAGGCCCGCGAGGGCGCGGACGTCTGGGACGGGCCGGGCCTGGACAAGGAGCCGGTCCCGGCGCGCAACATCGTCATCGCCACCGACGGGGTGTTCTCCATGGACGGCGACATCGCCAACGTGCGCGGCATCATCGAGCTGGCCAACCGCTATGACGCGCTGGTCATGGTCGACGAGTCGCACGCCACCGGCTTCCTGGGCCGCCGGGGCCGCGGCTCGGTCGAGGTGCACGACGCCCTCGGCCAGGTGGACCTGATCACCTCCACCCTGGGCAAGGCCATGGGCGGCGCCACCGGCGGCTTCACCACCGGCCGCCGCGAGATGATCGAGATCCTGCGCCAGAAGTCGCGCCCCTACCTCTTCTCCAACACCCTGGCGCCGTCGATCGCCGCCGCCGGCATCGCCGCCTTCGACCTGCTGGAGAAGAGCGACGACCTGCGCCAGCGGCTGATGGAGAACACGGCGTTCTTCCGCTCGGAGATGACGCGCCTGGGCTTCGACATCAACGAGGGCATCCACCCCATCGTCCCCGTCCTGTTCCGCAAGTTCGCCAACGACGCTCAGCTCTCGCAGCAGTTCGCCCGCGACCTCTACGCCGAGGGCATCTACGTCGTGGGCTTCTTCTTCCCGGTGGTGCCGCGCGGCCAGTCGCGCATCCGCGTGCAGGTCTCGGCGGCGCACACCCGCGAGCACCTGGAGAAGGCGATCGCCGCCTTCGCCAAGGTGGGGAAGGAGCACAAGGTCATCTAGGAACCAGGCGATCTCTCCGTGATCGTGATGGCAACTTGCACTCGGCATACGGTGTACGGCATACGGTTTACGGCAAAGGCAATCGGACGATCAGCATCCAATTTAGGAATCTTCAGCACCCAAGCGAATTGGCCTTCGTTACGTCGAACCCCACTCGGAACGAGCCCTCCTCGGGGACGCCGCCCCTGGCGGGGCCGGCAGCGTCGAACCTCGAACGTCGAACCTTGAAGATCTTTTAGCTGATTTCCAGTCCACCGTCAGCCGCATGTCAGCGGCTCCTGGTTCTTATCGTTCCCGGGGCGTCTTCGCCCCGGGCGCCGTTTGTGCTATAATGAAGGGCAAATCAATCACAAGGGAAAACTGAAGTCATGAACATGATCAAAGCCAAGGCCCCGAAGGGCATCTTCTTCTGGATCGTTTCGGTGATCATCCTGGTGCTGCTGTGGAACACGCTGAACCACGTCGCCAGCGGCAAGACCAAGGCCCTGACATTCTCCGAGTTCATGGACAAGGTCGAGAACGACCAGATCTCCAGCGCCCGCATCGCCGGCAACGTCATCAACGGCGACATGAACCTGGAGGACGGCAGCGACTACACGCGCTACGAGTCGACCATCCCGCTGGACTATCCCGACCTGATCAACAAGCTGCGCCAGCACAAGGTCAACATCGAGGTGGAGAAGCTGAACAAGAACGAGTGGCTGGGCATCCTGCTCTCCTGGGCGCCGTTCGTCATCCTCATCGCCTTCTGGGTGATGATCATGCGCCAGCAGGGCGGCAACAAGGCCTTCACCTTCGGCAAGAGCAAGGCGCGCATGTTCACCGGCGACCGCAACAAGTTCACCTTCAAGGACGTGGCCGGCGTCGAGGAGGCCAAGGAGGAGCTGGAGGAGATCATCGAGTTCCTCAAGGAGCCGAAGAAGTTCCAGCGCCTGGGCGGCAAGATCCCCAAGGGCGTGCTGCTGATCGGCCCGCCGGGAACGGGCAAGACCCTGCTGGCCAAGGCCATCGCCGGCGAGGCCAACGTCCCCTTCTTTTCCATCTCCGGCTCCGACTTCGTCGAGCTCTTCGTCGGCGTCGGCGCCTCGCGGGTGCGCGACCTGTTCGACGAGGGCAAGAAGCACGCCCCCTGCCTGATCTTCATCGACGAGATCGACGCCGTGGGCCGGCAGCGCGGCACCGGCCTGGGCGGCGGCCACGACGAGCGCGAGCAGACGCTGAACCAGCTGCTGGTGGAGATGGACGGCTTCGACGCCAACGAGGGCGTGATCATCATCGCCGCCACCAACCGCCCCGACATCCTGGACTCGGCGCTGCTGCGCCCCGGCCGCTTCGACCGCCGCATCGTCGTCTCCACCCCCGACGTCAAGGGGCGCGAGGAGATCCTCAAGGTGCACACGCGCAGCACGCCGCTGGCCAAGGACGTCGACCTGCCGGTGCTGGCCCGCTCCACCCCCGGCTTCACCGGCGCCGACATCGCCAACATGGTCAACGAGGCGGCCCTGTACGCCTCGCGCAACGGCAAGAAGAGCATCGCCATGGAGGACTTCGAGTACGCCAAGGACAAGGTGCTGATGGGCAGCGAGCGCCGCAGCATGATCATCTCCGACGACGAGAAGCGCAACACCGCCTACCACGAGGCCGGCCACGCCCTGATCGCCGCCATGGAAAAGGAGGCCGACCCGCTGCACAAGGTCTCCATCATCCCGCGCGGCATGGCCCTGGGCGTCACCCAGCAACTGCCGCTGGACGACAAGTACACCTATTCCAAGTCCTACCTGATGGCGCAGCTGTCGGTCTCCATGGCCGGGCGCATCGCCGAGGAGGAATTCCTCAAGACCACCACCAACGGCGCCCGCAGCGACATCGAGAACGCCACCTCCATCGCCCGCAAGATGGTCTGCGAGTGGGGCATGTCCGACCTCGGCCCCATCGCCCTGGGCCGCAAGGAGGACATGATCTTCCTCGGCCGCGACATGATGTCGCACAACGAGTACTCCGAGGAAACGGCGCGCAAGATCGACGCCGAAATCCGCAAGATCATCGACCAGGCCTACGCCCACGCCCGGCAGATCATCCTCGATCATCGCGCCCAGCTGGAGACCATCGCCCAGCAGCTGCTGGAGCGGGAATCGCTGACCTCGGACGACATCGCCCTCATCCTGGGCACGCCGCGCAAGCCCGATGCCAGCCAGGCCAAGCGCCGCAAGCCGCGCAACGGCGCCGCCGCCGAAGCCAAGTAAATGGTCATCGAGAACGTCCTCGGCGCCTTCGCCAAGATCACGCCCAAGGACATCCTCGACATCTTCCTGCTCTTTCTGCTCTTCTACTACGTCCTGCTGCTGATCAAGGGCACCAAGTCCTACCAGATGGCGCTGGGGCTGATGCTCATCGGCTTCCTGGCCCTGCTGTCCGGCCTGCTCAAGCTGACCGCCTTCTCCTACGTGCTGAACAACTTCTTCGCCTACCTGGTCTTCGCCATCATCGTGCTGTTCCAGGGCGAGTTCCGCAAGATCCTGGCCGAGATCGGCGGCAAGATGCGCAGCGCCTTCGTCCCCGCCGACGTCTCGCGCATCCGCGACGAGATCGTCAACGCCGCCGTGGCCATGTCGCTGGGCAAGGTCGGCGCCCTGATCGCCGTCGAGCGCGAGATCAAGCTGAAGTCCTACATCGACAAGCACATCCGCATCGACGCCGTGGTTTCCAAGGACATGCTGCTGACCATCTTCTCGCCCAACACGCCGCTGCACGACGGGGCGGTGATCATCTCCGCCGGGCGCATCGCCGCCGCCAACTGCTTCTTCCCCTACCCGCCGCTGCTGGAACTGACCCCGGCAGGCGGACGCCACCTGGCGGCCATCGGCATCAGCCAGGAGACCGACTGCGTGGCCATCGTCGTCTCCGAGCAGACCGGCAAGATCTCGCTGGCCGTCAAGGGCGAGCTGATCCGCGGCCTGGACCGCGAGGGCCTGAAGAACCGCCTGCGCTTCCTGAAGGTGTGACATGGCCGACCCGCTGAAGAATCTCCTGTTCCGCAACCTGGGCCTCAAGGCCAGCGCCCTGGCGCTGGCGCTGCTGGTGTGGGCGGTGATCAGCGGCGGCGAGCGCGCCTATTCCGAGAAGACGCTGAAGCTGCCGGTGGAGGTGGTCCACGTCTCGGAGAACCTCGAGGTGTCGGGCCTGCGGCCGGAGGAGGTGACCGTGTCGCTGAAGGGGGCCTCGAAGTTCGTGGCCGCCGTCGGCGCCGAGGCCAACGCCATCCGCATCGACCTGGCCAACGTCAAGGAGACCGGCAAGCTGAACTACTTCGCCGAGGACTACCTGGACCTTCCCGAGGGGGTACAGGTCGTCTCCATCCACCCCAAGATGATCGAGGTCTTCGTCGAGGAGTTCGTCACCCGCGAGGTGCCGGTGCGGCTGCAGCTGCGCGGCCGGCTGCCGGCCCGCCTGCGGTTGCTCGCGGCGCGGGTGGTGCCCGACCGCATCGCCATCATGGGCTACAAGTCGCGCATCGAACGCATCGACGCCGTGCAGACCGAGGAGTTCGACCTGGGGACGGCGGGGGCCAGCCTGACCCGCCGGCTGGGCCTGCAGCAGACGCCCGACATCCTGAAGTTCCGCGATCGCCGCGACGTGGAGCTGCAGCTGGAGATCGAGGAGCGCGGCACCCGCAAATGAGCGCGGCCCTCTTCGGCACCGACGGCATCCGCGGCCGCGCCGGCGCGCCCCCTCTCGATCCCGACACGCTGGCGCGCATCGGCGCCGCCATCGCCGGGCTCCGTGACCGGCCGCGCGTCCTCATCGGCCGCGACACGCGCGAGTCCGGGCCTGCGATCGAGCGCCAGCTGGCCGCCGGCATGGGGGCGCGGGCGCGCGCCTTCAGCGCCGGCGTCGTGCCCACGCCGGGGCTGGCCTACCTGACCCGCGCCCTGGGCTTCGATCTCGGGGTCATGGTCTCGGCCTCGCACAACCCCTGGCAGGACAACGGCATCAAGGTCTTCGACGCCGGCGGCCGCAAGCTGTCCGCCCGGCTGGAGGCGCACATCGGCCGTGAAGTCCTCGGCGCCGCGCCGCGCGCGCATCGCTCGCGCTGCGCGCCGGCGCCCGTCGATACCGCCCCCTACCTCGACTTCCTGGCGCTCCAGGGCGAGGGTCTGCTCACGCCGGGCCGGGGGCGCCTGGCCGTCGACTGCGCCAACGGCGCCGCCTCGCGCTGGGCGCCCGCCCTGTTCCGCCGCCTGGGGCTGGACGCCGTCGTCGGCCACGCCCGGCCCGACGGCCGCAACATCAACGCCGGCTGCGGCTCGACCGCCCCCGCCGCCCTGCAGCGGCTGGTCGGGCGGCGTCGGGCCGCGCTGGGGCTGGCCCTCGACGGCGACGCCGACCGCGCCGTCTTCTGCGACGCCGGCGGCGGCCTGCTCGACGGCGATCACGTCCTGTACCTGCTGGCCCTGTACCTGCGCGACCGCGAGCCGCGCTTCAACCGCACGGTGGTGGGGACGGTGATGAGCAACCTGGGGCTGGAGCAGGCGCTGCGCCGGGCCGGCATCGGCTTCCGCCGCGCCGACGTCGGCGACAAGCACGTCTTCCAGCTGATGGTCCGCTGCGGCGCCATCCTGGGCGGCGAGCCGTCGGGGCACGTCATCCTGCGCCACCGCCACAGCAGCGGCGACGGCCTGCTCACCGCCCTGTACGTGCTGCGCGCCCTGCGCCATTTCGCCTGGGACGCGGCCGAGCTGGGCCGGCGCCTGCGCCTGTTCCCGCAGCGGACGCTCAGCATCCGCGTGCGCCGCAAGCCCGCGCTGTCGCGCTGGCCGGCCCTCCAGGCCGAGGCCGCCCGCTTCGCCCGCGCCCACGGCGGCCGGGCGCGGCTGCTGGTCCGCTACTCGGGGACCGAACCCAAGCTGCGGGTCATGATCGAGGCCCGCGATCCGGGGACGATCGAGAAGAGCATGCCCGTCTTCCAGTCCCTGGTGGAGAACGAGATCGGAGAATGACATGAAACTCAGCGTCAACATCGACCACATCGCCACCATCCGCCAGGCGCGCATGGCCAACGAGCCCGACCCGGTGTACGCCGCCGCCCTGGCCGAGATGGGCGGCGCCGACGGCATCACCGTGCACCTGCGCCAGGACCGCCGCCACATCCAGGAGCGCGACGTCGAGATCCTGCGCCGCGTGATCAAGACCAAGCTGAACATGGAGATGGCCGTTTCCATGGAGATGGTCAAGGTCGCCCTCAAGTACAAGCCCGACGTCTGCACCCTGGTGCCGGAAAGCAAGGACGAGGTCACCACCAGCGGCGGCCTGGACGTCATCATGTTCGCCGAGAAGGTGCAGGAAGTGTCCGGCAACCTCATGGCCGCCGGCATCGGCGTATCGATCTTCATCGACCCCGGCGTCGAGCAGGTGAAGGCCTGCCATCGCCTGGGCATCCGCGCCGTGGAGCTGAACACCGGCGACTATGCCGTGAACTGCGCCAACAGCTACGCCCAGCTGGAGCTGGAGAAGATTTCCAAGGCGGTGGCCTATGCCCGCAAGCTCGGCTTCACGGTGCTGGCCGGTCATGGCCTGACCTACCAAAACATCGGCCCCATCGCCGCCATGCGCGAGATCGCCGAGCTCAACATCGGCCACTCCATCGTGGCCAACGCCGCCTTCGTCGGCATGAAGGAGGCGGTGGCGCGCATGAAGGAGCTTCTCGCTTGCTGAGGCGCATCGCCAGGGGGGTCGCCCTGCTGGCGGCCGCCGTCCTGGCGGTCGTGGCCTACAACGGCCTCTCCTTCCAGAAGCGCGTCAACAACCGCCCCCTGCCCTCCGGCTGGCTGAAGGGCGTGTTCCACCTGCACTCGACCTTCTCCGACGGCCTGGGCGGCGTGGACGAGATCTGCCGCGCCGCCGCCGGCCAGGGGCTGGACTTCGTGCTCCTCACCGACCACGGCCGGCCCAACCGCGCCGCCAGCGCCGCCACCGCCTGGCGCCGGGACGTGCTGCTCATCGGCGGCTCGGAGTTCTCCCTCCATGCCGGCCACCTGGCCGCCGCCGGTTACCGCCTCCCCGCCTTCCGCTACCCGCCCGAGGCCCAGGAGGCGATCGACGAAGTGCGGCATGACGGCGGCGTGACCTTCCTCTCCCATCCCTTCGACGGCCGCATCCCCTGGACCGACGAAGCGGC
Source organism: Acidobacteriota bacterium (assembly GCA_022711715.1). Lineage (GTDB taxonomy): Bacteria > Acidobacteriota > Aminicenantia > UBA2199 > UBA2199 > UBA2199. The sequence goes on along the minus strand of JAKLEC010000002.1, from coordinate 39,683 downwards.
GCGCGGCTTCACCGGCCTCGAAGTCGTCAGCCTCTACCAGATGGCCAAGAGGAACATGGCCTACGTCCTGACCCTGTTCCCGCTGCAGTACCTGCTGAGCCCCGACTACGCCCTGACCGCCGTGATCTCATCCCCGCGGCGCGAGCTCGCCCTCTGGGACCGCCTCTGCCGCGAAGGCCGCTATTACGGCATCTACGCCCTCGACGCCCACGCCAAGATCGAGCTGGGCGACAAGGCCCGGCTGGGCTTCCCCTCCTATGCCGCCATGTTCCGCATCCTGCGCGTCTACGCCCACACGGGCGGTGAGCCGGCCGCCGACGCCAACGCGGCCGCCGGCGCCGTCATCGCCGCCCTGCGCCGCGGCGACTTCTTTTCGGCCATCGAGTCGCTGGCCGCGGCCAACGGCTTCGAGTTCTACTACCGCGAGCCGGACGGCCGCCGCGTCGAGATGGGCGGCAGCGCCGAGCGCGCCGGCGGCGCGCTGGTCATCCGCCTGCCCTTCCCCTTCGCGGTCGACGTGCGCCTGCTGCGCGACGGCGCGGCGTTCCGCTCCTTCACGGACAGCACCCGCTCCAAGATCGAGGTCGCGGTGGACGCTCCGGGCGTCTACCGCTGCGAGGTGTACCTCCATTCCGGCCGCCTCCGCCGCCTGCCCTGGATCCTGGCCAACCCGCTGTTCGTCGCGCGGCCGGAGACTCCGGCGCCGCAGGTCTCCCCGCCGCCGCCGGCGCGGGCGCTCCTCGACGGCGGCGCGCCGCGCTTCCAGCTGGAAAAGAACCGCCGCTCGCAGGGCGCGGCGACGGCCGTCGCCGGCGCCGACGGCCCGCCCCACGCCCGCCTGGATTTCGTCCTGCGCCGCGAGACGCCCTCCTCGCCTGACTTCTGGGTGGCCCTGGCCCGGCGCGGCCGCCTCGACCTCTCCGCTTACCGCGGCATCGTGCTGGAGACCCGCTCCAGCCGGCCCCTGCGCGCCTGGCTGCAGGTGCGCGCCGCCGGGCCGGGGGCCGGGTCGGCATTCCAGCACTCCTTCCGCGCCGACGTCCAGTGGCGGCGCCTGGCCATCCCCTTCGCGCGCTGCCACCGCCTCTACGGGACGGGAACGGCGGAGGGGCGCCGCGACGTCGACGCCCTGTTCATCCTCGTCGACGGCGGCATCGCCGAGGACGGCGCCGCGGGATGGCTGGAAGTCCGGCAGCTGGGCTTTTACTGACATACTCGATACTCGGCATACGGCGCACGGCGCACGGCTTACGGTAAAGGCGTTTGTGCGATCAGTACCTGATCTAGAAATCCTTAGCACCTAAGCGAATTGGCCTTCGTTACGTCGAACGTCGAACCTCGAACGTCGAACCTTGAAGCTCGGGCAGGACTTTTTCTCAGCCGCTGCGGCAGCGGCAGCGGTTGACTCGCCGCCGATATTTTGTTAAAGTACAAACTAAGCCAAGCAGCGATCCAGAGGAACCCATGGACAATATCATCGGCATCCGCAGGGAAGACAAGAACGAGTGGGAACGGCGGGTTCCCCTGGTCCCCGACGACGTGCGCTGGCTGCGTGAGAAGCACGGCATCCGCACCGTCGTCCAGCCCTCCCCCATCCGCGTGTTCCGCGACGACGAGTACCGCGCCGCCGGCGCCGAGGTCAGCGAGGACATCGGCGGCGCCGGCACCGTCTTCGCCGTCAAGGAGATCCCCGCGGCCATGTTCCGCCCGGACCGCACCTATGTCTTCTTCTCGCACACCATCAAGGGCCAGCCCTACAACATGGACATGCTGCGCACCATGGTGGAGCGGCGCTGCAGCCTGATCGACTACGAGCGCGTCATCGACGAGAAGAACCGGCGCCTGATCTTTTTCGGCCGCTTCGCCGGCCTGGCCGGCATGCTCGACACCCTGCACGGCTTCGGCCTGAAGCTGCAGGCCCGCGGCATCGCCAGCCCCTTCGCCCGCATCCAGCAGGCCTACCGCTATGCCACCCTCGAGGAGGCCAAGGCGGCGGTCGAGGCCGTCGGCGCCGAGATCGACGGCAAGGGATTCCCCGAGGAGCTGTGCCCGCTGGTGGTGGGCTTCGCCGGCTACGGCAACGTATCGCGCGGCGCCCAGGAGATCTTCGACCTGCTGCCGCACAAGGTGCTCTCGGCCGAGGCGCTGCTGGAGATGATCGACAACTTCAGCAGCGACACCCTCAACCTGGTCAAAGTGGTGTTCGGCGAGGACGACATGGTGCGGCCGCTCCAGGGCGCCTTCGACCTGCAGGAATACTACGCCCACCCCGAGCGCTACGAGAGCAAGTTCGAGAACTACCTGCCGCAGCTCTCGTTGCTGGTCAACTGCATCTACTGGACCGAAAAATACCCGCGCCTGGTGACCAAGTCCTACCTGAAGCAGCGCACGGTGCTGGAATCGACGCCCCGCCTGCAGGTGATCGGCGACATCTCCTGCGACATCGACGGCTCCATCGAGATCACCCACAAGGCCACCAAGCCCGACCACGCCTTCTTCACCTACTTCGCCGGCGAGGACCGCTTCGCCGACGGCGTCGAGGCGCTGGGGACGACGGTCATGGCCGTGGACAACCTGCCCTGCGAGTTCCCGCGCGAGTCATCGCTGGAGTTCTCGCGGGTGCTGCGCGACTTCGTGCCGGCCATCGCCGGCGCCGACTTCGGCCGGCCGATTGACGCTCTGGGGCTGCCTTTCCCCGTCCGCCAGGCGCTGCTGCTGCACCGGGGGGAGTTCACCGCCGACTACGCCTACATGAAGGATTTCCTGCGAAAAGGAGGAACGCATGAATAAGATACTGGTGCTGGGAGCCGGGCTGGTCAGCCGCCCCGGGGTCCATTACCTGCTGGAGCAGAAGGGACTGCAGGTCACCGTCGCCTCGCGCACCGTCAGCAAGGCCGAGAACCTGGTCAAGGGCTTCGCCAACGGCCGCGCCCTGCCCGTCGACGTGGAAAACGAGAAGCAGCTGGCCGGACTGATCGCCCAAAACGACATCGTCATCAGCCTGCTGCCCTGGATCCACCACGTCAAGGTGGCCGGCCTGTGCCTGGAGCACGGCAAGAACATGGTGACCACCTCCTACGTCTCCGAGGGGATGAAGAAGCTGGCCCCCGCCGTCCTGGCCAAGGGCCTCATCTTCCTCAACGAGATCGGCGTCGACCCCGGCATCGACCACATGTCGGCCATGAAGATCATCCACCAGGTCGAGGCCGAGGGCGGCAAGGTGCTGCATTTCCACTCCTACTGCGGCGGCCTGCCGGCCCCCGAGCACAACGACAACCCGTTCGGCTACAAGTTCTCCTGGAGCCCGCGCGGCGTCGTGCTGGCCTCGCGCAACTCGGCCCGCTTCCTCGAGGACGGCAGGATCGTCGAGATCCCGGGCAAAGATCTGTTCGCCGCCCCCAAGGTGGAGGAGGTCGAGGGGCTGGGCAAGTTCGAGGTCTACCCCAACCGCGACTCGGTGCCCTACAAGGAGCTGTACGGACTGAAGGACGCCCTGACCGTCATCCGCGGCACCTACCGCAACATCGGCTGGTGCGAGACGCTGAAGAAGATCGTCGAGCTGGGGCTGGTCGACGAGACCCCGCAGGCCGGGCTGAAGGGCATCTCCTTCAAGCAGATGACCGCCGGACTGGTCGGCGCCGCCCCCGGCCAGGACGTCAAGAAGGAGACGGCCAGGAAACTGGGCATCGCGGCCTCATCGGCGGTCATGAAGCGCCTCGAGTGGCTGGGGCTGTTTTCCGGCGAGACGATCCCCGAGGCCGGCAACTATCTCGACGTTCTGAGCGCCCAGCTGCAGAAGAAGCTCTTCTTCAAGGAGGGCGAGAAGGACCTGCTGCTGCTGCGCCACCGCTTCGTGGTCGAGAACAAGGACAAGACCCGCGACCTGATCACCTCGACGCTGATCGACTTCGGCATCCCCTTCGGCGACAGCTCCATGGCGCGCACCGTCAGCCTGCCCATGGCCATCGGCACGCGCCTGATCGCCGAGGGCCGCATCACCCGCCAGGGCGTGTTCATCCCCGTCACCCCCGACGTCTACCTGCCGGTCCTGGCCGAGCTGGAGACCCTGAACATCAAGATGGCGGAGAAGCGCTCCCGCCTGAAATAGGAGGCCATTGGACAGCCGGGACGTCGGGCTCAGCGGCGAAAAGGCGGCGGCCGCCTTCCTGAAGGCCAAGGGCTACAAGATCGTCCAGCCCAACTTCCGCGCCGCCGGCGCCGAGGTCGACCTGGTGGCCTGCATCGGCGACATCCTGTGCTTCGTGGAGGTCAAGACGCGCAAGGCCTGCGACCACGGCGAGCCCGTGGCGTTCGTCACCCCGGCGAAGCAGCGGCGCATCATCCGCGCCGCCAGGGTCTTTTCGGCGCGCCGGCCCTGGCGCGGCCACCGCGTGCGCTTCGACGTGGTCTCGGTCCTGCCCGGCGGCGACGGGCCGGTTTGCGACCACATCGAGGGCGCCTTCACGGAGTGACCATGCCCGAGCTGCGCAAGGACCCCATCACCGGCACCTGGGTCATCATTTCCGAGGAGAGGAAGAAGCGGCCCCGGTACTACCAGATCGTGGTCGACAAGGACATCTCCATCCCGGAGAACTGCCCCTTCTGTCCCGGCAACGAGGCCATGACCCCGCCCGAGACCTTCGCCCTGCGCCCCGGGCACTCGGCCGCCAACGGCCCGGGCTGGGACGTGCGCGTGGTGCCCAACAAGTTTCCCGCCCTGAGGATCGAGGGGAGCCTGCGCAAGAGCGGCGAGGGCTTCTACGACAAGATCAGCGGCATCGGCGCCCACGAGGTGCTCATCGAGACGCCGCGCCACCAGCACACCTGGTTCGACGGCGACACGGCGGTGATCCGCAACTCGCTCCTGGCCGCCAAGGCCCGCGTCCTGGACCTGAAGAAGGACACGCGCTTCAAGTACATCATGGTCTTCAAGAACTTCGGCCCCACCGCCGGCGCCACCCTCTCCCATTCCCACACCCAGCTCATCGCCCTGCCGGTGGTGCCGCTGCGCGTCCAGGAGGAGATCGAGGGGGCGCGCGCCCACTTCGAGTTGAAGGAGCGCTGCATCTTCTGCGACATCATCCAGTACGAGAGCGACAGCGACCGCCGCCTTCTCGTGGAGAACGAGCATTTCATCGTGCTGGCCCCCTATGCCCCGCGCTTCTCCTTCGAGCTGGCCGTCTTCCCCAAGCGCCACAACCCGACTTTCGAGGCCACCCCTGACGGCGAGCTGGAAGCCCTGAGCGCCATCCTGGGCGAGGTCCTGGGCCGGGTGGGCCGGCTGCTGAGCCGCCCCGACTACAACCTGATCATCCACAACGCCCCGTGCTGCAACAACGTCGGCGACTACTACCACTGGCACGTCGAGTTCATGCCGGTGCTGGCGCGCGTGGCCGGCTTCGAATGGGGCACCGGCTTCTACATCAACCCCATCTCCCCCGAAGAATCGGTCCAGTCGCTGAAGTCGGTTTAGCCGCCGGCCATCCACGCCTGTCCGCTTTTCAGGACACTCCGTCCCCTTCCCTGCTGGCAGCGAAATTGCAGTTCAATTTCGGGCGCTCCCCGTGGAGGCCCGGCAAGGAGGAAACATGAGACGGAAGGCGATCCTCGTCCTGGTCCTGGCCGCGCTGGCCGCAGCCGGTTGCATGGTGCGCACCAGCTCCATCCGCTTGTCGGGGGCTGGAGACCTGCCGGCGGCCGAACCCGGCACCGTGGAGGTCTATCTCAGCGAGAAGGACGTACCCGGCGCCTTTGACAAGCTCGCCCTGGTCTTCGCCGAGGAGGTGTGGGGGAACCTGGACTACGCCGACCTGGTCGCCCGTTTGCGAGCCAGGGCGGCGATGTTGGGGGCCAACGGCCTGATCCTGGGGGAAATGGAGGACCGGCTGAGCGTCAACGGTGCCGCCGCGCCCTGCGTCGTGTCCAGCGACAAGGTGATGCGCGGCCTGGCCATCCGCGTCCGCAAGTAGAGGAATCCGGCCGCGTCACCGCTTTTGCGGGGCGATCTCCAGCCAGGAGAACCAGATGGGATGGTGCTTCTTGTACCAGCGCAGGATCTCGAGCAGCTTGGCCTGCGCCGGGGGGGGGATCACTTCGGCCGGGATGCGGTCGAACAGGACGCGGATATGGTCCTGCTGCGGGAACTCCAGCGCCTCCGAGCAAAGCGTCTGCAGTTCGTTGCGGATGCGCCCCGAGTCGGAGATCTTCACCGGCCGGTGCTCGTAGTCCTCGCCGGCCATGAAGCGGTTGAGCAGGGGGTTGAAGACCAGCCGGCTCTGCTCCAGGGTCTCCATCAGCCGCAGCGTGAAGGTGATGCGCTTGTCGCCGCGGGCGCTGGCCAGGCGCACCGTCACCCGGTAGCGTCCCGGGCCCGCTTCCTCCACTCCCGGCGCCCCGGAATAGGGATCGGGGCACATGTAGCCCGAGACGGCCAGCACGTCCCACTTTTTCTCGGGAAAGAAGTCGCCGGCCTCGACGGACGGCTTGCCCACCGGGATGCCGGCATCGCGGGCGTCGGCGATCATTTCCCGGAAGCGGGCGGCCGTGCCCGCGTCGGCGCTTCGCCCCAGGACATCGCCCAGACGCTCCGCAAAGTCGCCGGCTTCGGCATCGAGTCCCATCACCAGGCGCTCGCGGTCGTAGGCCACCTCGAAGGTCGAGGTGAAGGGACAGATGTAGGCGGCCAGCCCCAGCATCGGCGCCAGGCTGGCGGCCTGGATGGCCTCGGCCGAGGCGGCGTAACCGTCGCAGAGGAACAGGTGGCGCTCGCCGTCCTGTTCATAGGGCCCGATATGGTAGGTCGGGGCGTAGGTCCCCGACTCGCTGAAGGCCTTCATCCCCGAAGGAAGCATGAACTCGTCGCCCACGATGTCGACGCCCAGGTCGGTCCATTCCTTCCACAGGCCGCCGATGCGCCCTTCGCGGCTCTTGCCGCCGAGGGTCCAGACATGGATGCGCTCGGGAGGGATGTTGGGATAGGCCAGGCGGATGGCCTGCAGTACCTGGTGGCGCGGCGTGCGGAAGGTGATGAGGATCGATTCCTCGGCGGCGCGCTCGGCCACCGCCTTGGGCAGGAACAGGTTGCCCATGTAGCCCTCGTAGGGGCGGGTGATGGCCAGCGGCTGGTCAAAGAGATGGAGCACGGTCATCGGCCCGGTCTGGGCACCTTTGGAGAAGCGCGAGGTGTTCTCCAGGGTGTCGATGGCGGCCCCCCAGACGGTGATGCCCGCGGCCTTGATGTCGCGGTAGAACTGGCCCCAGCCGTAGCCATCCTCATTGAGCAGGCGCACCACGCGGCGGTCGAGCCAGCGGGCCACCGAGGGCCGGGCATAGACGCGGCCGAAGCCCAGCTGGGGATTGGAGCCCATCTCCGGCGTCTCGCCGGCCTTGGGCATCAGGCCCTCGCCCACGCAGACCATGATGGCGTGGTTCTCGGGCAGCTGGCGCGACAGGTACCACAGGCTCTCGCTCATGGCGTAGGCCGAGATGGCGTCGGCCTCCTTCTTGGCCTGGTTGAGCCCGGCCTTGTCGAGCCCCTTGCCGGCGCCGTAGCGGCCGAAGAGGCGGGTGCCCAGGGCGGTCACGGCGCCGGTGACGGCGAAGAGGCGCTCCATCGAGCCGTCCATGAAGGAGATGTCGCTGGTGAACTCCTTGGCCGGCTCGCCGCGCGTCCAGGAGACCTCGACGTTCTCCAGCCAGAGGTGGAAGCGGCCGAGGATGGGGCGGGCATCGAAGGCCCACTGGGCGATCAGGTCGCGCTGTTCCTGGGCGGGAGACGTCATGCTAACCTCCTCGGGTGCCGTATTGCCGTCCGCCCCGGCGGGCGGGCATTCATTGTAGGCAAGCGCGGGAATAAAATCAAGGGCAGCCCCGCCGCCTCGGGCCGGGGCCCGCACCGGGCGGCCGCCGGGCCCGTATTGCTTTTTTCTTTCGCCCGCGGTAGAATCCAGGAAGTTCAACACACGAAAGAGGAGGTTCTTCCACCATGGCCAAAAAGTATAATTTCTACGCCGGTCCCGCCATCCTGCCCCAGGAGGTGATGAAGAAGGCCCAGGCCGAGCTCCTGGACCTGAACGGCATCGGCCTGTCGATCCTGGAGATCAGCCACCGCAGCAAGGACTTCGAGGCGGTCATCAACGCCGCCGAGGCCAAGATCCGCTCGCTGCTCGGCGTGCCCGAGAACTACACGGTGATGTTCCTGCAGGGCGGCGCCAGCCTGCAGTTCGGCATGATCCCCATGAACCTGCTCAAGGGCGGCAAGGCCGACTACGTGCACACCGGCGAGTGGGCCAAGAAAGCCATCAAGGAGGCCAAGCTGTTCGGCACGGTGAACGTGGCCGCCTCCGCCGAGGACAAGAATTTCAACTACATCCCGGAAAAATTCGGCTTCTCGGCCGACGCCAAGTACGTGCACGTCACCTCCAACGAGACCATCGGCGGCGTCCAGTGGTCCAAGTTCCCGGAGACGAACGGCGTGCCGCTGGTCATCGACATGTCCTCGGACATCTTCAGCCGCCGCATCGACTTCAAGAACGTCGGCATGATCTACGCCGGCGCCCAGAAGAACATCGGCCCGGCGGGAGTGACGCTGGTGATCATGCGCAACGACCTGATCGAGGCCTGCGCCGACGGCCTGACCACCATGCTGAGCTACAAGACCCACGCCAAGGAAAAGTCGCTCTACAACACCCCGCCCTGCTTCGCCATCTACATCATCAAGCTGGTCATGGACTGGATCGAGGCGCAGGGCGGGCTGGCGGCGGTCGAGAAGGTCAACGAGCAGAAGGCCAAGGCCCTCTACGACGCCATCGACGGCAGCAACGGCTACTACCGCGGCACGGCCAATGCCAAGGACCGTTCGCGGATGAATGTCACCTTCCGCCTGCCTTCGGAGGAGCTGGAGGAAAAGTTCGTCAACGAGGCCAAGAAGGCCGGCTTCATCGGCCTCAAGGGGCATCGCAGCGTCGGCGGCTGCCGGGCCTCGATTTACAACGCCATGGGCCTGGAGGGGGTCAAGGCCCTGGTCCAGTTCATGGAGAAATTCGCCAACGAAAACAAATAACCGCCGTCCTTCGCCTTTCTTCCCGCGTCTAACGCGGGAAGAAAGGCGAAGGGAACGGATTTTTGTGCCGGACGGTTGACAAAAAGGCCGAAATCTGCTATTCTGGCGACTGGAAACGGAACGGGAGGTAAGCATTTGGCGGCCAAGACGGTTTTTCTTCTCCTGAAGCCCGCCATGGGCGAAAAAAACCGCCGTTCCGGCCAACCGCCCGGCGAACAGCCATGATCCGCATCGTGGTCACCGCCCTCCTCGCCAACGAGGCCATCGAGCAGCTGAACGCCATCCCGGAATTCGAAGTGGGCTTTCATCCCGGCGCGGCCCTGGCCGGGCTGGGCGGCGAGATGCGCGAGGCCGAGGCGCTGGTGTGCGCCGACTCCCGCGAGTTGAACCGCAGGGCGCTGGCCCAGGCCCCCGAGCTGCGTCTGGTCGTCGTTTGCGGCGGCGCCGCCGCCGTCCCCGCCGCGGCCGCCAAGCGCGGCGTCGAGGTGCGGCGCAGCGACGGCGGGCTTTCGACCATCGCCCTGCTGAAGGACTTCTTCAATGCCTAGAACACCACTGGGAGGCGAACAAGGATCCGCATGACAACCATCGTCGGCAACAAGCTGAACTCGGCCAACAAGAAGGTCCTGGACCGGATGAACAAGCGCGACTTCGAGTTCATCCGCAAGGAGGCGCAGCTGCAGATCGAGGCCGGCGCCGAGTACATCGAGCTCAACGCGCTCTCGCTGCTGCACAACGAGACGCCGTTCCTGCGCGAGATCATCCCCATGCTGGAGAAGCTGGGCTCCAAGCTGGTGGTGGTCAGCGAGAACGTCGAGGCGCTCAAGCAGGCCCTGCTGATCGCCAAGGGCCCCATCATCGTCGGCGCCGTGGAGTACGACCTGGAGAAGATCGACTACCTCATCGACACGGTGATGGCCAAGAACGCCAAACTCATCGCCCTGATCAAGGACAAGCGCAACAACCACTCCAACACCCCGGAGAAGTCGCTGCTCATCGCCCAGAAATACATCGACTACCTGCTCGACCGCGGCATGAAGCGCCAGGACATCCTGCTCGACCCGCTGATCCGCCCGCTGGAGGAGGACTTCAACAGCGGCCGCGTCTTCCTGGACACCCTGGAACTGTTCAAGCTGGATTTCCCCCAGGTCAAGACCATGGCCAACGTGTCGCTGCTGGCTGATGGGCTGCCGAAGCGCCAGCTGATCGCCTCCTACTTCGTGTCCCTGGCCATTGCCAAGGGGCTGGACTACATCGTCACCAACGTCCTGGACGAGAACTTCATCGAATCGATCATCACCACCCTGTCGATCATCGGCAAGGACCGCAACCTCCAGGCCTACCTGAAGTACTGCCGCAACCACAAGGAGAACAAGGCCAAGGGGGCCAAGGATGCAGGAACAAAGAATAAAAGAGATCTTAATTGAGCGCGACAGCGAGTTCAAGATGCTGTTCGTCAAGCACCAGGAGCTTGAGGAGCAGCTGCAGCGCTCCCTGCTGAAGCGCCAGAAGAGCGACGAGGAGCGCGTCGCCGAGAAGAACCTCAAGAAGGAGAAGCTCCGCCTGAAGGACGCCATGCAGAAGCGCATCGATGCCTTCCGCCGGCAGCCGGGCTGACATGGGCGGGGAAAACCCGCTGGAGGGCGCGGCGAGTTCCGCCCCGCCGAGGAACATGAAAAAGAAGAAGGTCAAGAAAGCCAAGGCGTCGTCGCTGACGCGCATCTCGTTCCTGCCGTCGGTATTCACCCTGCTCAACCTGTTCCTGGGCTACCAGGCGCTGATCCGCATCGTCGCCGCCCAGCCGGACTTCAAGGTCGCCATCTACTTCATCACCGCCAGCGTCGTCATGGACGGCTTCGACGGCACCATCGCCCGCCTGACCAAGACCGAATCCAACTTCGGCGTCCAGCTCGACTCCCTGGTCGACGCCGTCACGTTCGGCCTGGTCACCTCCATGCTGGTCTTCAAGTGGGGCTTCCAGCTGGGCAACCCCCAGGCCGGCAGCATCGTGGCCTTCGTCTTCCTCAGCGCCGGCCTGATCCGCCTGGCCCGCTTCAACGTCTTCAAGGAGGCCCAGGCCGTCCCGGCCAACATCTTCGTGGGCCTGCCCATCCCCATCGCCGCCCTGGCCGTCTGCTCGGTGGTGCTGCTGCTGGGCGGCGCGCCGCCGCCGGCCGGCCGCCTCGGCCGCCTGCTCTTCTCGCTGTGGGTGCTGCTGGTGTCGCTGCTGATGATCTCCAACATCCGCTACCGCACGGTCAAGATGTTCGCCCTCCAGAACAGCCTGCGCATGCTCTTCCTGCTGGCGCTGGTCATCGCCTGCCTGGTCATCTTCCCCGACACCACCATCCCGCTGCTCACCTCGGTCTACGTGATCTCGCCGCTGCTCTTCCTGGCCTTCGGCCGCCGCGCCCGCGCCGCCGCACCCGTCGCCGAGCGCCGGTCCGAGCCCGCCCCCGAGGCCCGGGGCAGGGCCTGATCCGGCCCATGGCCGAGGAGCGCTCCCTCTACTCCCATTTCCGGCCCTTCCTGAACCGCTTCCTGCTGGCCCTGTTCTTCCTGGTGATGGTGGCGGCGTTCACCGCCGTCCTGGCCCTCATCATCCAGCCGGTCATCGACGAACTCTTCATCCAGGGCGGCGGCCAGGTGGCGGGGCGCGGCCAGGTCGTGCGCACCGCCATCATGCGCCTGCTGGGCATCGAGCAGAAGCAGCTGGTGCTGGTCCTGCCGCAGCTGCTGCTGGCCACCTTCCTCGGCCAGGCCGTCTTCACCTTCCTGTCGCTGTACATGATGAAGACGCTGGGGCTGAAGGTGGTGCGCAACATCCGCGACCAGCTCTACCGCAGCCTGGTCTACCAGTCGGTGGACTTCCTCAGCAAGGCGCGCACCGGCGACCTGGTGTCGCGCGTCTCCAACGACATCGAGAAGATCAAGCTGGCCGTGGCCGAAACCCTGGCGGTGTACATCCGTGAGTCGCTGACCCTGGCCTGCCTGCTGGCGGTGATCTTCTACCAGGACTGGGGCATGGCCACCCTGTCGCTGGTGCTGATCCCGGTGGCCGCCGTGCCCCTGGCGTACTTCGGACGCAAGGTGAAGAAGCGCGGCATCCAATCGCAGGAGACCATCGGCGACCTGGGCAACTTCATGAGCGAGTCGGCCATGGGCCACAAGATCGTCAAGGCCTACAACATGGAGGAGTTCGAGATCCACAAGTTCCGCCAGCTCAACCAGAAGCACTTCCGCATCAACGCCAAGATCGCCCTGGCCTACTCCCTGGCCTCGCCGGTGATGGACGTCATCGGCGGCCTGGTGGCGGCCGGGCTGTTCACCGTGGGCATGCACCGCATCTCGCAGGGCACCCTCTCGCCCGGCCAATTCACCTCCTTCCTGGCCGCGCTGTTCCTGATGTACGCCCCCATCAAGCGCCTCAGCCTGGCCCACAACGACTACCAGCAGGGCAAGGCCGGCTGGGAGCGGGTGAAGCAGATCATCCAGGCCGCCAACCCCATCCGCGACCGGGCCGCGGCGGTGGAGGTCAAGGCGGTGCGCGGCGAGGTCGAGTTCCAGAACGTGCACTTCTCCTACCAGCCGCAGGTGCCGGTGCTGAAGAGCGTCTCCTTCCAGGCCCGCGCCGGCGAGATGGTGGCGCTGGTCGGCGCCAGCGGCTCGGGCAAGACGACCATCATGAACATGCTGCTGCGCTTCTATGAGCCGGAGCGCGGCGAGGTGCTGGTGGACGGCCGCGACATCCGCGCCATCACCCTGAAGTCGCTGCGCGAGCAGATCGGCCTGGTCACCCAGGACGTGTTCCTGTTCAACGACTCCATCCTGAACAACATCGCCTACGGCCGCCGGCGCTACACGCTGGACGACGTGCGCCGCGCCGCCGCCGTCGCCCGCGCCGACGGCTTCATCGCCGAGCTGCCGCTGGGCTACGACACCGTCGTCGGCGAGCGCGGCATCTTCCTCTCCAACGGCCAGCGCCAGCGCATCTCCATCGCCCGCGCCGTGCTCAAGCAGCCGCCGATCCTGATCTTCGACGAGGCCACCTCCTCGCTGGACTCCGAGTCGGAGAAGCTCATCCAGGAAGCCATGGCCGAGGTGATGAAGGACCGCACCACCTTCGTCATCGCCCACCGCCTGAGCACCATCATCGAGGCCGACCGCATCCTGGTCATCGAGAACGGCGAGATCAAGGAATGCGGCGACCACCGCGAACTGCTCAAGAAACGCGGCCTCTACTACTCCCTCTACAATTTGCAATTCCCGGAGATGAATATTATAATGTAGGCCATGCAGAGCATGACCGGATTCGCCCAGGGGCGCTATAGTTATAGGGATTTTTCGCTTTTCGTCTCCTTCAAGTCCTACAACAACCGCTACCTGGAGACCAGCTTCCGCGGCAGCGGCCTGACGGCCGACCGCGAGCGCTTCCTGCGCGACCTGCTCAATGACAAGCTGCAGCGCGGCAAGGTGGAGGTGACGCTGGACCTGTTCCCCGAGGGGGCCGGCCAGTGGGACATCCGCCTGAACGTTCCCCTGATCGCGGAGGTGCTGCGCCGTTTGGCGCCGCTGCAGCGCCAGTACGGCGCCGGCCCGGCGCTGGACGCGCTGCTCAAGCTGCCCGCCCTCTTCCGCCTGGACCACGACCCCGCGCGCCTGGGCGCCGGCGGCGAGGCGGCGCTGCGCCGCGCCGTCACGGCCGTCTGCGCCGCCTTCCTGCGCAGCCGCCGCCGGGAGGGCCTGACCATCCGCCGCGACCTGCTGGCGTCCCTGGCCCGCATCGACCGCCAGGTGCGGGCCCTGCGCGCGCGCGAGAAGGAGGTGGAGCGCGACGCCTTCCGCCGCTGCCGCCAGCGCCTCGCCCGCTTCCTCAAGGACCTGCCCGTGGACGAGCGCCGCCTCGCCCAGGAGGCGGCCATCTGCGCCGACAAGTCCTGCATCGCCGAGGAGATCAGCCGGCTGCAGGCGCATGCCCGGCGCCTGCGCCTCCTGCTGCAGGAGCGCGTTCCGGCGGCCAAGGGCAAGGAGGCCGACTTCCTCACCCAGGAGATGCAGCGCGAAACCCATACCATCGCCGCCAAGACCCCCAGCCTGGAGATCCACCAGCTGATCCTGCTGATCCGCCGCGAGATCGAGAAGATCCGCCAGCAGGTGCAGAACCTTGAATAGGACGCCGGCCGTGCGCGACATCATCATCGTCTCCGGCCCCTCGGGCTGCGGCAAGTCGACCCTGATCGCCCGCCTGCGCCGGGAATTCCCCGAGCTGGAGTTCTCGGTCTCGCACACCACGCGGGCGCCGCGCCCCGGCGAGCGGGACGGGCGCGACTACCACTTCGTGAGCGCGGCGCGCTTCGCCGCCATGGTCCGCGCCGGCCGCTTCGCCGAATGGGCGGTGGTGCACGGCCAGCGCTACGGCACGAGCTGGCGGGAGATCCGCGAACGCACGCGCCTCCGCCGCACCGTGCTGCTCGATGTCGACGTGCAGGGCGCTCGCGCCATCCGTTGCCGCTTTCCCGAGGCCATGGCGGTCTTCATCGTCCCGCCCACCCTGGCGGCCCTGAAGCAGCGGCTGTGCCGGCGCCAGCAGCGGCTGGATGACGAAGCGCGGCGGCGGCTCGCCGCCGCCCTCGGCGAGCTGCGCGCCTGGCGCGAGTACGACTACATCGTGGTCAACGACAAGCTGGCCGCGGCGCTGGCCGACCTGCGCTGCCTGGTCGTTGCCTTCCGCCTGCGCGCCGGCCGCAGCGGGGCAAAAGTGGCGCGGCTGCTGCGGAGGACGACATGAGACTGGTTCTCGGGGTCAGCGGCTCGATCGCGGCCTACAAGGCGGTGGACATCCTGCGCCGCTTCCAGAAGGACGGGCACGAGACGACGGTGGTGATGACGGCGGCGGCCACGCGCTTCATCGCGCCGCTCACCTTCGCCACCTTCGCCCCGGGGCGCGTCTACAGCGAGATGTTCGCCCCCGGCCAGGACCCGCTGTTGCACATCCGCCTGGCGCAGGAGAGCGACCTGCTGCTGGTGGCGCCGGCCTCGGCCGACATGATCGGCAAGATGGCCAACGGCATCGCCGACGACCTGCTGTCGACGGTGTTCTGCGCCTTCCCCAGGCGGGTGGTCGTGGCCCCGGCCATGAACCGCCACATGCTGGAGAACCCCGCCGTCGCCGACAACCTGGCCCGGCTGCGCGGCCGCGGCGTGGAGGTCATCGAGGCGGACGAGGGCCCGCTGGCCAATCTGGAAACGGGGCGCGGTCGCCTCGCCGACGCCGAGGCGATCGTCGCCCACTGCCTGGGAGCGGCCCATGTTTGAGCGCATTCTCATCGCCTCCGGTCCCACCCTCGAGGCCATCGACCCGGTGCGCTTCCTGTCCAACCGCTCCTCGGGCCTGACCGGCTTCCACCTGGCCGGCGTGGCCCGCGAGCGCGGCCTGGGGCCGATCACCTTCGTCACCGGCCCGACGGCGTTCCGGCCCCAGGGCGTCGAGCTCGTCCCGGTGGAGAGCGCCCAGGAGATGGGCGCCGCCATGCGCGCGCGCTTCGCGGAAGCCGCGGTGACGATCATGGCGGCCGCGGTCAGCGACTACCGCAGCCTCAAGTATTATCCCGAGAAGCTGAAGAAGAGCGGCGAGCGCATCGTCCTGGAGCTGGTGAAGAACCCCGACATCCTCCTCGACCTGGGGCGGCGCAAGGGCCCGGGCCAGCTGCTGGTCGGCTTTGCCGCCGAGACCGAGGACATCTTCGCCAACGCCCAGCGCAAGCTGGAGGCGAAGCGGCTGGACCTGCTGGTGCTGAACGAGGTCACCGCCGACAACCCCGCCTTCGGCGACGTGGAGAACCAGGTCTACCTCGTGCGCCCCGACGGCGTACGCCGCCTGGAGCGCATGGGCAAGGCGGGCGTCGCCGCCGCGGTCTGGGACGAGATCGCCTCCCTGGCGGGCCGCTCCGGCTGAACGGCATTCAGGCGATGAACGATCTGCGCGAGATCCTGAAGTTCTACGGCGAGATGGGGGCCGAGTTCCTCCACCTGCCGGTCAGCGACCCGCGCGCCGACCTGGCCGAGCTGAACCGCGAGATCCTGCAGTGCCGCCGCTGCCGGCTGCACGAGAGCAAGACGCACTACGTGCCCGGCGAGGGCAATCCGCGACCCGGCATCCTCTTCGTCGGCGAGGGGCCGGGCGAGACCGAGGACCAGTTCGGCCGCCCCTTCATCGGCCGCGCCGGCCAGCTGCTGGACAAGATCATCCAGAAGATGGGGCTGGAGCGGCAGGACGTGTTCATCGGCAACGTGGTCAAGTGCCGGCCGCCCAACAACCGCGAACCGCTGAAGGACGAGGTCGACGCCTGCCTGCCCTTCCTGCGGCGGCAGATCGCCGTCCTGCGCCCCAGGGTCATCGTCTGCCTGGGCAAGGTGGCGCTGAACAACCTGCTGGGCACCGCCTACAGCATGGGGCGCATCCGCGGCCAGCAGCTGGAGTTCGCCGGCATCCCGCTCGTTCCCACCTATCACCCGGCCTTCATCCTGCACAAGCGCGACCAGGAGGAGATCTCCAAGGCCAAATGGGAGGTGTGGGAGGACATGCAGAAGGTGCTGGCCCTGGCCGGCCGCGAGCGCCATTGAAGATCAGCGTCTCGCTGTCCGTCCATCTTCCCGAGCCACTCACCTATCGCGCTCCCGATGATGCCGGCATCGGCCTGGGCTCGCGGGTGCTGGTGCCGCTGGGCCGGCGCGCCGTCGTCGGCTGGGTGACGGGGCTGGACTCGCCCTATGCCGGCCGGCTGAAGGGCGTCCTGGCCGTCATCGACGACCCGTTCGTCCCCGGCGCCGATATGCTCGAATTCGCCCGCCTGGCGGCGGAGGCCTACTTCACTTCGGCCGGCGTCATCCTCGATCACGGGCTGCCGCCCAGCCAGAAGAGCCCGCGCAACCTGCGCCTGGCCGGCGAGGAGGCCCGCAAGCCGGCCGCCCCGGTCCTGGCCGAGCTCGAGCGCCTGGCCGCCGGCGGCCTGCCGCGCCTGCGCTTCCGCGTGCCGGCGGCGGAGGCGGCGGCCTCCTCCGCGGCGCCGCCAGCGGCCGGCAGCGGCGAATGGCGCTGGCTGCTGGCGCCCGACCGCGAGGAAGAGTACCGCCGCGCCTGCGAGCGGTCGCTGGCCGGGGGGCGCAGCGTCATCCTGGTCGTTCCCGACGCGGCGGGCGCCCGCTACTGGCAGGAGCGCCTTCCCGGCGTCGCTCCCTACCAGGCGCGTATGGCCGCCCGGGACCGCGAGCGCACCTGGAGCGAGTATCGTTGCGGCAAGTTGGGCATCGTCTGCGGCGGCCTGGCGGCGCTGTGCCTGCCGCTGCCGGCGCTGGGGCTGGTGATCGTCGACCGCGCCTCCTCCCCCCTGTACGCCCGCGTCCAGGGTTCTCCCTTCCGCCTGGATCATATGGCCGGGCTGCGGGCGCGCGGCGCCGGCGTTCCCCTGCTGAACGGCGCCATCGCCCATACCTGCGCCTCCTGGGAGCGGCGGCTGGAGCCCGGCGGCGACGACCGGCGCAGCCCGGAGCGCCCCGTCGTGCAGGTCCACCCCCTGCGCGGCGGCGACCGCGGCATCCCCCCGGCGCTGCTGGACCTGGCGCGGCAAAACGTCCAGGAGGGGCGGCGCACGCTGGTGCTGGTGAACCGCGTGCAGCCGGCGCTCTACCTGTTCTGCGAGGCCTGCAGCCGCGTCGCCGACTGCCCGCGCTGCGGCGCCGCCCTGCAGGCCGACGGGGAGGGCCGCGTCTCCTGCCGGCGCTGCGCCTTCCGCGACGACGCCCCCGGCGGCTGCCGCCGCTGCGGAGGCGGGCTCGAACCGCTGCACGACGTCAGCATCGGCTCGCTGGAGCGGGCGCTGGAGCGCGTCTGCGGCGAGGGGACGGCACTGGCCCTGACCGCCGCCGAGCTCGGCGACCCGCAGGCGGCCGCAGCCGCCGCCCGCCAGCGCGGCCTGGTCATCGCCACGCCGGCGGTGCTCCACCCCAGTTTCCGCGGGCTGTTCGCCGCCGCCGCCTGGGTGAAGCCCGAGAGCTTCGCCCCCATGGAGGAGTTCGACGCCGCCGAGCGCATCCACGCCTATGGCGCCGAGATCGCCGCCACGCTGGAACCGGGAGGCGAGTTGCACGCCTTCTCCGTCTTCCACTTCCATTACGCGCTGCGGCTGCTGGCGGACGAGGAGCGTTTCTTTGAGCGCGAGCTCAAGTACCGGCGCTGGTTCCAGCTGCCGCCGCTGGCCGGCGTCTACGAGCTGGAGCTGCGCGCCGCGAGCCTGCGCGAGCTGGGAGCGGCGCTGCGCGGCCTGTTCCAGCGCCACCGCGAGGGACTGGGCATCCGCCGCGTCTACCTGGCCTCGCGCCAGGCGCAGCGCGGCATTTACCGCGGCGTCCTGGAGCTGCACGCCGCCGCCGCGGCCGTCGCGGACGCCGGGCTGCACCACTTGCGCCGGGCCGTGCTTCGGCGGGTCGCCGGTTAGGGGGAAACCCTGGCCGGCCGCCCTGCGTATAAACAGCGGCGGTTCCCTGCCGTCCCGGGCCGCCGTGAATACAAGGAGACCTCATGAGCGAAATGGCATTGGCATTGCAGGACCTGGTCAAGGACTTCGACGGCAAGCGCGCCGTCGACCACATCAGCTTCGCGGTCCCGCGCGGCGAGATCCTCGGCCTGCTGGGCCCGAACGGCGCCGGCAAGTCGACCACCATGCGCATGATCATGGACATCATCGCCCCCGACGCCGGGACCATCGAGGTCCTGGGGCAGCCGCTGAGCGAAAGCGTGAAGGACCGCATCGGTTTCCTTCCCGAGGAGCGCGGCCTCTACCGCAAGCTGAAGGTGATGGACACGCTGATCTTCTTCGCCGAGCTGAAGGGGATGAAGCCGGCGGCGGCGCGCGAGCGCGGCCGCATGCTGCTGAAGCGGTTCCAGCTGGACGGCTACGAGGAAAAGAAGGTCGAGGAGCTCTCCAAGGGCATGGCCCAGAAGCTGCAGTTCATCGTCACCGTTTTGCACGATCCCGAGCTCCTCATTTTAGACGAGCCCTTCTCGGGCCTCGACCCGCTGAACATCGAGCTGGTGAAGGATATCATGCTCGAGAGCCGGCGCCAGGGGACGACGATCATCTATTCCACCCACCTGATGGAGTACGCCGAGAAGACGGTGGACTCGCTGGTGATGATCCACCAGGGGCGCAAGGTGCTCGACGGCGCCCTGGCGGCGGTCAAGGCGGACTACGGCCAGCGCGCCATCAAGGTGCAGTACGAGGGCGATGCCCGCTTCGTCGCCGGCCTGCCCAATGTCGCCTCCTGCCGCGATTCGGGGCGCGAGCTGGAGATCGAGCTCGCCGACCTTTCCAAGCGCGAGCAGCTGCTGCGCGACCTGCTGGGCCGCGTCGTTGTGAGCGGCTTCCAGGTCAGCGAGCCGTCGCTGCAGAATATCTTCATCCGCAAGGTCCAGGAAGGAGCCGGAGCATGAACAAGATCCTCGCCGTCATCAAGAAGGAATACAAGGTCATCGTCAAGAAGAAGTCCTTCATCATCATGACCGTGCTCACGCCGGTACTGATGGCCGCCATGATGTTCGTGCCGGTGCTGCTGATGAAGGTGGGCCGCACCGACAAGACCATTGCCGTCGCCGACTACGCCGGCGGCTACATCGATGCCCTGAACGCCAGGCCGGCGAAGCCGAAGGAGGCGAAGAAAAAGGGCATCGACCTCAACGCCGCCGACCAGCAGCAGGCCATGCAGCAGGGCGGCCGCATCACCTTCCAGCCGGTGCCGCTGGCCGGCCGCGACGCCGCGGCGCTGGTGAAGGAATACGAGCAGAAAGTGCTCCGCAAGGAGGTCGACGGCCTGCTGCTCATCCCCGCCGACGTCAAGGCCAAGCGCCAGCTCGCCTACTACTCCACCTCGGTCTCCGACTTCGCCACCCTCAAATTCATCGAGTCGACCCTGCGCACCGCCATCTCCAAGCAGCTGCTGCTGGAGAGGAGCATCGACCCGGCGGTGGTCGACGAGGCCACGCGCGAAGTCGACATGGAGACCTTCAAGGTCAAGAAGGAGGGGACCACCAAGTCCGACTCGGGCATGGACTACATGATGTCGCTGTTCATGATCGTCATCCTGTTCATGATCCTGATCAACTACGGGCAGATGATCATGCGCGGCGTGCTGGAGGAGAAGACCAGCCGCATCTCCGAGCTGCTGATCGCCTCGGCGCGGCCCGCCCATATCTTCTACGGCAAGCTGCTGGGCATCGGGCTGGCCGGCCTGACCCAGGTCGCCATCTGGATCGTGCTGGCCGGCCTCCTGGTCACGCGCTTCTCGGGGAGCATCGACGCGGGCATCCTCTCCTTCCTCACCCCGGAGATCGCCCTCTACTTCGTCGTCTTCTTCGTGCTGGGCTTCTTCGTCTACGCCATCCCCTACGCCTTCATCGGCGCCGCGGTCAACACCGACCAGGAGGCGCAGCAGTTCGCCGGCGTGCTGTCGGTGCTGATCATCGTCCCCTACATCCTGGGCATCTCGGCCATCCAGAACCCCAATTCCGCCCTGACCGTGGGCGCCTCGCTCTTCCCGCTCTTCTCCCCCATCCTGATGTTCATGCGCATCACCACCGCCATCCCGCCGTTGTGGCAGATCCTGGCCGCCATCGGCTTGTGCCTGCTGACCATCTGGGGGCTGGCCTGGCTGGGCGCCAAGATCTTCCGCGTCGGCATGCTGATGTACGGCAAGAAGCCGACGCTGGGCGAGATGCTGCGCTGGGTCAGATACAAATAGCAGCAACTAGGTCTGCGGCGGACGGCGTACGGCAGCCGCACTGAAGCGAAACTCGGCATACGGCATACGGTTGACGGTGTTCGGCAAGAGCGCGAAACCGTAACTCGGCGTACGGCTGACGGCGTACGGCGCACGGCAACCGCATTGAAGCGAAACCCGGTGCCCGGTGGACGGCGCAGGGAAGAAGCGCCCTGTCATGCTGCCAGAAAAGGAATCCTTTGAAACCTAACCGCAAAGGAGGGTTTCAAATCCTGTGCGGTTGATCGCGGCCGAATTTTGATCGTCGAGTGCCTTGCCGTATGCCGTACGCCGTCAACCGTCAGCCAAGTCCTTATTCGCTTAATTTATAGGACAGGGCCTCTTTCAGCTCGAAGAAGTCGCTGCCCTTGGGCACGTTGCGCAGTTTGGTGAGCAGGGTTTCCGGGTCGATGAGCTGCTCGAAGGGGACGCCGACGATGGAGAAATTGTCCGACACCGAGACCATGCAGCCGAACTGCCGGTTCTTGTAGAGCTTGTAGGCTCCGTAGCCGAGCATGCTGGACATGACCACGTCGAAGCTGATGGGCGGGGCGTTGCGCGTCTCGTAGCCGATCTGCTTGTAGATGATCTTTTTCTTGCGGCCGGTGCGCTGGTGGTACAGGCGCTCGGCGGCGTCGCGCAGCACGCGCCCGACCTCGGCCGTGCCCAGGATGACGTTGCCGTGGCGGTCGGTCTCGGTGGGCCGGTACTTGTCCGGCAGGCGGTCGGCCAGCCCTTCGGCCACGCAGATCACTCCGTAGTACTTGTCGTTCTTCTCGCGCAGCAGCATGGTGTCCACGATGCGCTCGGCCAGCTGGTCCAGGTCGAGCACGTCCTCGTCGACGTCCTCGGTGGAGATCATCTGCACCGCCTCCCCGGCGATGCCGGCGGCATACGTCAGCCAGCCGGCCTTGCGGCCCATCAGCTCGGCGATGAAGTACGAGCCGGTGCTCTCGGCGTCGGCCTTGAGGTTGAGCAGCGCCTCCTGGCTGGCCTGGACGCTGCTCCAGTAGCCGAAGGTCCAGGCGATGCCGAAGTAGTCGTTGTCGATGGTCTTGGGGATGTGGATCACCGGCAGCCCCAGGCGGTTCAGGAAGTTGGCCGTCTTCAACGTGTCGTCGCCGCCGATGGTGATCAGGCAGCCGACGCCCAACGCCTGGAGCGCCTCGAGGATGTGCAGCAAGCGCCGGTTCTTCTCGGGATCGTTCAGGTCCTGGGGGGACTTGATCAGGCGGCCGGGGTTGGCCCGCGAGGTCTTCAGGTAAACGCCGCGATGGTTGCGGATGCGCGAGATGGTGATGTCGAGCGCCTGGTAGTGGACGCCCGCCGACAGCGAGTAGCGGTTGGCCTTGTCGTAGTCCTCGAGGAACTCGAAGCCGAAGTAGAAGCCGATGATGGGCACCTTGGCGTTGATGAAGTTGAGGGCCACCGAGGAGATGACGGCGTTAGCCGACGGCGCCGGCCCACCCGAGAACAGGATGGCCGCCTTCCGGAGGTTGCTGAAGTCGAACATGGGAAGGATGGTATGCGATTTCGCGCCTCCTGTCAAGGCGGGCGCCGGCTTCCCTTGCCAGGGGAAAAGGAGTATAACCATCCTCATGAAACGATTCGACGACGACCAGAACTGCTTCGTGTGCGGCCGCAAGAACGTCGCCGGCCTGCAGCTGGAGTTCCGCCGCGACGCCGCCGGCGGCGCCGCCGAGGCCGACGTGGCCTTCCCGGTGCAGTTCCAGGGCTGGCGCTGCACCGTCCACGGCGGCCTGCTGGCCACGGTACTCGACGAAACCATGGTCCAGGCGGCCGCCGCCACCGGCCTGAAGAGCGTCACCGCCGAGATCACGGTCAAGTTCCGCAAGCCGGCCATGACCGGCGAGCCCTGCCGGGTATCGGCCCGGTTGACGGGCGCCCGCGGGCGCATTGTCTTCGCCGAGGGGCGCATCGTTGACAGCAGCGGCCAGGAGCTGGCGCTGGCGACGGGGAAGCTGTTCAAAGTAGAATAAAATTCGGCTGTCAGGATACGTGATTCGTGACTCGTAATTCGTGATTCGCGAAGCGAGCGCAGATCGAGCTTCGCCAACACGTGTACTCCTGCCCGGATGGGAAAAGGGATCGGTCAGTGCCCTCTACGAATCACGAATTACGAATCACGGCTTACGTTGTCTCCATCATTCTCTGCGCCAGGTCGAAGATCTCCCGCGGCGTGATGCGCTCCAGGCACTCGCGGCGCGGGCAGTCGGGGAAGACGCCGTCGCGGTAGCAGGGGGCGCAGCCCAGGCCCTCCCCCTTCCAGACGGTAACGCTGCCGGCGGTCAGGGGCTTCAGCTCCTCGGGCGGCGTGGGGCCGAAGATGGCGATGAGCGGCGCCTTCACCGCCGCCGCCAGGTGCATCAGGCCCGAGTCGTTGGCGATGACCAGCCGCGCCCCGCCCATCAGGGCGGCCGCCTCGGCCAGCGTCGTGCGGCCGCTCAGGTCGACGACCCCGGGCTGAGCCGCGCGGATGACGGCGGCGATGGCCGCGTCGTTGTCGCCCCCCAGCAACAGCACCGGCCGGCCGGCGCGCAGCAGCATCCCGGCCAGGGCGGCGAAGTTTTCCGCGCTCCAGCGCCGGCTGCTCATCTCCTGCTTGACATTGGCGGCGCCGCCGGGCGCCAGCGCCACCGCCTCGTCCAAGGCCGTTGGCCCGAGGAACTTGGCGGCGGCCGTCGCCGCGGCGCCGGGGGAAAGGGGAAACACCATGCGGAAGTCCAGGCAGAAGGGGCCCAGGCGCCGGACCAGGTCGCAGTAGCGGAAGATGTTGTGCTTGACTCCGCGCAGCGGCTCGGCGTCGGTGAGCAGGAATCGCCGGCTGCGGCGGGCGCCGGCGCGGGCGAAGCCGATGCGCCGCCGGCAGCCCCCCAGCCAGAGGATGAGGTTGTAGCGCCAGTCGCGGTGGAAGTTCAGCCCCACGTCATAGCGCTCGCGGCGCAGGCGCCAGGCGGCCTTCAGCACCTCGGCGGCCCGGGCGGCGAACGAGCCGCGGAAGAGGCGGCGATCGTCGATGTAGTGGATCCGGTCCAGGTGCGGATTGGCCTCGACCACCGCCCGCATCGAACGGCCGGCCAGAAGGCCCAGGACCTCCGCCTGGCCTTCTTGCTTCAGGGCGCGCAACGCCGGCGTGGCCATCAGGATGTCGCCGATGGCGGCGATCTTGATCACCACGACCTTCATGCCGTCTGCCCGCGCCAGTACTCCAGCAGGTCGCCCAGGGTGCGCTCGAGCGGGATCTCCGGTCCCAGTCCGAAGCGCCGGCGCAGTCGCCCCGGGTCGCCGCGCAGGACCGGGTTGTCCAGCGGCCGGAAGCGGGCCGGGTCTGTCTCGACGCGGATGGGGACGCGCGCCGCCGCCAGCAGGATGTCGAGGATGCGGCGGATGGAGACGGCCCGCCCCGAGCAGGCGTTGACTACCTCGCCGGGGCGGGCGCCGGCGGCGATGGCCGGCAGCCAGCGCGCCACGTCGCGCACGTCGGAAAAATCACGCTCGGCCTCCAGGTTGCCGACGCGGATGACGGGAGCCGTCGCGCCGCGCTCGATGCCCGCCACCTGGCTGGCGAAATCCGAGGCCACGAAGCGCCGGTCCTGGCCGGGGCCGGTGAAGTTGAAGGCGCGCACCATGCAGGCCTTCATGGCGAACGCCCGGCCGTAGAGGTCGCCCAGCATCTCCATGGCCAGCTTGGACAGCGCATAGGGGTTCTGCGGCGCGGTGGGGCTCGACTCGCGGAAGGGCTCGCCGCCGGCCGCCTGGTACACCTCCGCCGAGCTCATCAGCAGCAGGCGCGAGTCGGGCGCCGATGCCTGCAGCGCCTCCAGCAGGTTCGAGGTGCCCATGAAGTTGACCTCATAGGTCAGCTCGGGGTTCTTCCAGGTGAAGCCGACGTTGGCCACCGCTGCCAGGTGATAGGTGACATCGGGGCGGATGATCTCCAGCATCTGGGCGATGTCGTCGCGGCGGCGGATGTCCACCTGGAACACTTCGACGTCGGGATAGGTGAAGCCGGGCACCTCGGTGATGCCGAAGACCTTGTTCGTTCCCTCCTCCAGCAGCCGCGGCAGAAGGTGCGAGGCCAGGAAACCCGAGCAGCCGGTGACCAGCACTCTACTCATAATTTTTTTTCAGGTGACCGAGGTAATCCTTCTTGGCGATCAGCTTGCGCCACCAAGCCTCGTTCCGCCGGTACCACTCGACGGTGCGGCGCAAGCCGGCGTCGAACTCCACCCGCGGCTCCCAGCCCAGGGCGCGCATCTTCCCCCACTCCAGGGCGTACCGGAAGTCGTGCCCCTTGCGGTCGGCCACCCGCTGCACCAGCGACTCGGGCTTGCCCAGCAGGGTGAGGATGGCGCGGGTCACCTCAAGGTTGCTGCGCTCCTGGCCGGCGCCCAGGTTGTAGGCCTGGCCGGGTTCGCCTCGCTCCATGAGCGCCAGCAGCCCGCGCACCGTGTCCTCGACGAAGAGCCAGTCGCGGCGGTTGCCGCCGTCGCCGTAGAGCGGCAGCGGCTGGTCCTGCAGCGCCCGGGTGATAAAGAAGGGGATCAGCTTTTCCGGGTACTGGTAGGGGCCGTAATTGTTGGCCGGCCGGGCGATGAGCACCGGCAGGCCGTAGGTCACGAAATAGGAGTAGGCCAGGCGGTCGCCGCCGGCCTTGGAAGCCGAGTAGGGCGACGAGGGGTTCAGCGGGCTCTCCTCGTCGAAGCGGCCCGCGGCGGTACTGCCGTAGACCTCGTCGGTGGAGACGTGGATGAAGAGCCGCACGCCGCAGCCCTTCATCGCCTCCAGCAGGACGTAGACGCCGTAGACGTCGGTGAGGATAAAGTCACCGGGGTCGTGGATGGAGCGGTCGACGTGCGTCTCGGCGGCGAAGTTGACTACGACGTCCACGCCGGCCATGGCCCGGGCCGCGTCCTGCGGATTGCGGATGTCGCCCTGCACGAAGGCGTAGCGCCCCGCTACCCCCTCCAGGTTCTCCAGGTTGCCGGCGTACGTCAGCATGTCCAGGTTGACCAGCTCGATGTGCGGGTGGTGCTCATGGACATGGCGGATGAAGTTGCTGCCGATGAAGCCGGCCCCGCCGGTGACCAGGATCCGGCGCACGTCGCGGCCGTCGCGTTGCATCATTTGCCTCCGAAAAAATTGCCGACCATGCCCAGTTCGCCCAGCGACACGCCGAACTGGAACTGGGTTTCGTTCTGGCCCATCCAGGAATAGAAGCGGATCTCGGCCCTGAGCAGCAGACACTGGAAGTCGAAGCCGACGTTCAGGGCGCCAAGCAGCAGGCGCTTCTCGGTGAGATCGTACTCGACGCGCGAGTCGAGCTTCAGCGGGAAGCCCGCCACGTCGAGCCGCAGCGTCCCCGCCAGCTGGCGGCGGTTCAGCTCGAAGTTGGCTCTCTGGTAGGGGTTGCGGTAGATGTTGTAGGAGAACGAGCCGGTCAGCGGCGCCCCCGGGCGGTCATAGCCGGCGCGCAGGTTGAACACCCTCAGGCCGCGGATATAGTGGTTGTATTCGGCGCTGGCATCCAGCACGAAAGCGGAGCTGAGGCGCAGGCGCAGGGTCTGGTTCAGGTCGGAGAAGACCGGGTACTCGCCGTTGATCTTGCGGTTCAGGTTGGCGGCGGCGGGATCGAAATAGTACTGCTGGCCGATGGTATAGGAGAGGAGCTCGCTGGCGCCGGCGGCGGCGCCGGCGGCGTTGCTGCCGCCCCGGGTCAGCAGCCGGGTCGTCAGCCGGAAGCCGGCGTAGGAATAGGGAGGATAATCCGAGCTGCTCACCTTGACGACGCGATCGATGTTCACGGAGTCGCTGGCGTAGCGGACGAAGAACTGCGGCTCGATGACGTGCTTCCATCGGCCCTGGCCGGAGCCGAATATGCGGCCGAAGATCGGCCCGGTCAGGCTGAAGGAAACCGTCTGCGAGCGGACATAGACC
This sequence comes from Acidobacteriota bacterium, assembly GCA_022711715.1. Classification (GTDB taxonomy): domain Bacteria; phylum Acidobacteriota; class Aminicenantia; order UBA2199; family UBA2199; genus UBA2199. Next base: position 12,853 of record JAKLEC010000002.1, on the reverse strand, counting down.
GGTTGGTCGACGATTTCCTTGGTATTCGGGTCGAGGCTCTGATCATAGAAGACGTTCAAGGAATTCAGGTCAAGCGAGCCGCTCAGCCAGGGCAGTCGCAGCAGCGGCAGCTGGTAGGAGGGGGTGAGAGACAGGCGCTGGCTCCACAGCCCGGCGATCAGTTCAGGGTCCTCATCGTAGCTCACGCCGCCAAGCCTCGTTCTCAGGAAACCCGCGTTCAGCGACAGGTAGCCGGGCAGCGGGCCGAGCTTCTGCTGGTTCAAGCTCAGCGCGAGCGAAGGAAGCTGCTCTTCGACCCGCGACGTGTCCTTGAACACGTAGTAGGTGTCGCGCCGCGAGGCAGAGGCGGATAGCTGCACATTGCGGAAAGAGGAGGTGAGGGTCAGGGCGGTCTGGAAATTCGCCGACTTGACCCGGTCGAAGGCGCTGTCGAACAGGCGCAGGAAGGCGGGTCGGCTCTGGCGGTTGACGTTCAGCAGCAGGCGCGTGTTCAGGAAGGGCAGCTCCTGCTGATGCTCGGCGTCCACGTAGTAGTCGGAGTCGGTCAGGTTGTAGACACCGTTGCCGGCGCGATAGCGGAAGTAGTAGAAGCGGGCGCTGCCGCTGGCGCGGCGGAAAAGGTAGCGCAGCTCGTCGCTGATCCCCCAGCCCAGCTTGGAGAAGTAATCGAGGCCCAGGGTGGTGTCGACGTTGGGCTTGACGGCCCAGAAGAAGGCGTTCTTCAGGAAGAATCCCTGCAGGGTCGAGCTGCCGATGCCGGGGAAGAGCAGCCCGGTGGCCCGTCCGTCCTTGCGCAGCGGGTAGCGCAGGTAGGGCAGGTAGAAGACCGGCACGCTCTTGAGGCGCAGCACGGCTCCGCGGATCTCGATGTAGCGGTCCTTCTTGATGCGCCCGGAGCGGCCGTTGATGCGCCAGCGCGGAAAGATCTGGGCGCAGGAGGAGAATTCCAGGCGGCGGAAGGCCAGCGTTTCGCGGTCGGTCTGTTGCAGCCGGTCGGTCTGGTAGCGGACGGTGGGGCTCGCCAGGCCGTAGGCGTCGAGCAGCTCGCCCTTCTGCGTCTTCAGGTTGAACACCAGCTTTTCGCCGCTGAGGACCATGTCGCCATCGGTCATGGTCACCCGCCCCTCGGCGAACAACTCGCGCGTTTTCAGGTTGAAGTCGATGGCGTCGGCGTACACCGCGCTGCCCTGCCAGAGGATCTCCACGTGGCCGGCGGCGCGCATGGACTCCTCGCCGATGGTTTTCTGGTCGGCGAGGATCACCGGGTCGTCGCTGCCGCTCCGGGCGGGCAGCGCCCCGGTGGGGACGAATGCCAGGGCGAAAAAGCAGAAAAAAGCTGCGCTTCTCATTGCCAGGGCCCAATGTACCATGTTTCGCCGGTGCACGCAACCGCCGCGCGCCGCCGCGGCGGCGTGCAGGGCCCCGCGGTTTGTGCTACCATGTGGGCATGAAAAGCATACGACTTGCACTGGTCATCGCATTGCTGGCCGGGGCCGGCGCGGCCTGCGCCTTCCACATCCCCTGGGAAACCATGGACGACTATGACGGCGTGCGCGTGGTGATGCGGGTCACCCCCGACGATGCCGACGTCCTGCTCAACGGCCGCTTCATCGGCGCCGCCTACGAGTACGCCGACTCGCGCGCGGCCCTGCGCCTGGCCTCGCGGGCGAACGAGCTGGCGTTCCGCCGGAAGGGATTCAGCGAAAAGGTCGTCGACCTGCGCGACTATCCCTCGCGCCGCATCACGCTGCGCGTGGAGCTCGCGCCCGCGGCCGGGGCATCGCCCTCCGCGGCGGCGGCGCCCGGCACGCCGCCCGCCGCCGCCGGGCAGGATCAGGCCTACGAGGCCGAAAGCGAGCCCCTGCCGCCGCTGCCCCCGCCGCGCCCCGCCGGCGAGGAGCGTTTTCTCGTCGAGGTGGCGCTGACCGTCATCCCGGAGGAGGCCGCGGTCTATATCGACGGGCGCTTCTGGGGAGTGGCTCCGGCCGCGGGCCGGTTCATGGTGCTGCGCCTGCCGCCGGGGAAGTACGCCCTCGCCGCCTTCAAGCCGGGGTACGCCCCCTGCGTCCGGGAGGTCACCGTCCCGAAACAGGAGAAAGCCGAGCTGAAGATCGCCCTCGAGAAATAGCCTGGGCTACGCCCGCAGGTCCCGCCGCGAGAAGACGGCCAGGGCGACGGCGAACAGCAGCGCCGTGAGCCCCGCCAGAACGAGGACGTGGGCCGCGACAGCGCCGCGGCTCAGGACGTTGTTCCCGTTGTAGTAGTAGAAGGGGGAGAGGACGCGCCAGGGCCGCAGACGCTCCACCATCGGCGCGTAGGCATTGATCAGGAACGTCACCACCGCCACGCCGCCGCCGACGCCGATGCTGGATTTCTTGCTCCCCCGCCAGCAGCCCCAAGCCAGGGCCAGGGAATAGAAGACCATGCCCAGCAGCCAGCAGCCGAAGGTCACGGCGGCAAGTCGCCCGGCGTCCAGGGCGATACCGAAGGAGCGGGTGGAGGCGAGCAGCGCCAGCCAGAACCAGGCCGACAGCGCCAGCAGCGCCGCGCCGTGGGCCAGGGACTTTTCCGCGACCAGCCGCCAGCGCGGCAGCGGGTTGGCCAGCAGCAGGTCGAGCGTGCCGCGTTCCTCCTCGCCGGCGGTGGCGTCGCTGCCGCGGGCGAGGGCGAAGACGACGAACAACAGGGGCAGCAGGATGGAGAAGGGCTGCAGGTTGAAGAAGCCTTCCGGCGTGGCCATGAATTGGTTCTTGCCGATCAGGTTCTTGAGCACCGGGGGGAGCTTCTCCAGCACCTTCATCATCTCCGCGGCCTTGTTGACGAAAGGGAAAATCCAGGCCAGGTAAAGCGCCAGCAGCGCCAGCCCGACGGCCCAGCCCAGCAGGGCCCCGCGCTGGTCACGCAGGGTCTTGCCGAAGAGGCTATTGAGCATGGCCGTCCTCCCCATAATAGGCGAGGAAAATCTCCTCCAGGTCGGGCTCCTGGCTGCGGAAGTCGACGACCCGGTAGCGCGAGAGCGCCTTCAGCAGGGAGTCCATGCTCCCCCGCTGTCTCCCCTTCAGCGTGCGTGCATCCAGGGCGGCGATCTCCAGCCCGGCGACGGCGGCGAAGGCGCCCGGCGTGACGTCCTCGGCGAAACGGATCTCCAGCCGGCGCAGCGAGCGGGCCTTGAGGGCCTCGATGCGTTCGACGGCGGCGATGCGCCCGCTGCGGATGATGGCCACCCGGTCGCAGGCGCGCTCCACCTCGGGAAGGTTGTGCGAGGAGAAGAAGACGGTCCGGCCCCGCCCGCGGGCCTCGGCGATCAGCGCGAAGAACTCATGGCGCACGATGGGGTCGAGGCCGCTGGTGGGCTCGTCGAGGATAAGCAGGTCCGGCCGGTGCATGAAGGCCTGGATCAGGCCGATCTTGCGCCGGTTGCCCTGCGACAGGGAGCCGATCGGGCGCTCGAGCGGGCAGGAGAGGCGCTCGGCCAGCTCCGCGACGTACGGCCGGTCGACCCCGCCGCGCAGGGCGGCGAAGAACCGCAGGTACTCGCTCCCCTTCAGGCCCTCGTACAGCCGCACGTCGCCGGGCAGGAAGCCGGTACGCCGGCGTATGGCGACGCTGTCCCGGCGCGAGTCGAGGCCGAAGATCTCGGCCTTCCCCCCGTCGGCGCGCAGGAAGTCCATCAGCAGGCGGATGGTGGTGGTCTTGCCGGCGCCGTTCGGCCCCAGGTAGCCGAACACTTCGCCGGCGTTCACCTCGAGGTCGACGTCGATGATGCCGGGATGGCGGCCGTACCACTTCGCCAGCCGCTCGCTGCGGATCACGGCGACCATCGGGCGCCGCCTACCTCAGGACCGGCATGATGAAGACGTTGTACAGGATGAGAAAAACCATGCCGATCAGCGAGCGGATGAGCCCGCGCCGCAGCCGGCGCACGTCGACGGCCGACACCGTGGCGTCAAACGCCTTCTGCCGGTCCGCCGTGATGATCAGCGCCAGCAGCCCAACGGCATAGGCGAAGGCCGTCGACAGGTAGACCGCGAAGGCGGCCGGGTTGCTCGGGTAGCGGCCCAGCAGATGGGCGCAGAAGGGGATGAACGCGGCCCAGACCAAAAGCCAGACATGGATGGCCAGGATGGCCTTGGTGATGCGCGCCAGCTTGGCGTACAGCGTATTGTGGCCGATCCAGAAGCCGCTGAGGATGACGAAGCTGATGATGTAACTCAGGAAGGTACGCCAATGGTGCAGCAGGGCCTGTCCCAGTTCGTCGACCGACCTCTTGTCGTGGATCTGCTCGGGGAGCTTCAGCTCCAGAACCAGGATGGTCATGGCGATGGCGAAGATGCCGTCGAACAGGAACTCAAGCCGGTTCTTGCTGATGTTCGTGTCGAAAGGCGATTTTTCCTTGGCTGTCATGGTCCGCTCCTTTTCGCGATCGCGCTGGCCCGGGACGGCGCGGGATTATGATAGCAACGAGGGCCGACCATGTCAAAAGGATTCCTTGACACCGCCGTCCGCGTCGACTATAAAAACAGGGAAATGCCCAAGGGAAAACCAGTACCGGCGCCCGCGCGCCCGCGCCGTCCGCATGGGGCGGCGACCGTCCTGTCGCTGCTGCTGGCGGTCTCCGCCCCCCTGTTCCCGGCCGCCAGCCCGGCGCTGAAGGCGGAATACGACCGCTGGGTGCGCCGTGCCTGGACCACCCGCGACGGCCTGCCGCAGGACACGGTGTATGCCCTGGCCCAGGCCGTTGACGGCTGCCTGTGGATCGGCGGCGAGGGGGGCGTGGCGCGCTTCGACGGCGCCGCCTTCACGGCTTTCCGCCGGGGCACGACGCCTGGGCTGGCCAGCGACTCGGTCACCGCCCTCGCCGCCGGTCCCGATGGCTCCGTCTGGGCGGGGACGTTCGGCGGCGGGCTTGCCCGGCAGCGCCGCGGGCGCTTCACCCGCATCGCCGGCCTGGCCGCCGATCGCATCTGGTGCCTGCACCGCGAAGACGGCGGAGCGCTATGGATCGTATCGGCCGAGGGCGAAGTATCCTTCCTGGAGGAGGGGCGGCCGCCGGCCCGGGCGCTCATCGACGGCCTTCCCGGCGGGCGGGTCACAGCCATCGCCGGCAGCGAGAAGGACGTGCTATGGATCGGGACGCACGGCGGGCTGGCGGCCATCCGCAACGGGCGGCAGGCCATCATCCGCCGCCGCGACGGCCTGGCCGGCGACGACGTCTATTGCCTGTTCGTCGACCGAGGCGGCAGCCTGTGGGTGGGCACCACGACCGGCCTGAGCCGGGTGGACGCCGCCGGCATCCGCCGCTTCACCGTTGCCGACGGCCTGGCCGGAGACCTGGTGCGCACCATCAACGAGGACCCGCTGGGACGGATCTGGATCGGCACCGACAAGGGAGTGACCGTCATGGAGCCCGGAAGCGCGCCGGCCTGCGCCGTCCCGGAGGGCCTGGACCGCGGCGCCGTCATGGCCATCTGCCGCGACCGCGAGGACGGCATGTGGGTCGGTTTCGCCGCCGCCGGGCTGGGCTACTGGCGGCGCAACGAAGCCCGGGTGCACGGCCCCGAGGAGGGGCTGCCCGGCTCGCAGGTCACCGCCGTCTGCCAGGACGGCCAGGGCCGCTTCTGGGCCGGCACGCGCGGCCAGGGCCTCGGCCGGCGCGAGAACAACGCCTGGCGCTCCTTCCTGGGGCGCGACGGCCTTTCGGGCGGCTTCGTCACCTCCCTGCTGGCCGACGGCCCCGGCCGGCTGTGGATTGGCACCATGGAGGCGGGGCTGCAGCTCATGGAGGACGGGAAGTTCATCCGCGGCGACCCGCGCGGAGGCGCGGCCGGGAAGCCGGTGCTGTCGCTCCTCCGCGACAGCCGGGGCCGGCTGTGGGCGGGAACGGACGGCGGCGGCCTGGACTGCCTGGAGGACGGAAGCTGGCGGCATTACGGGCCGGTCTCGGGGCTGCGGGGGGAGATCATCACCTCGCTGGCCGAGGACCGCCGGGGGCGCCTGTGGGCCGGCAGCGTCCGCCAGGGGGTCCAGGTCCTTGACCGCGGCGCCTGGCGCCGCTTTTCCGCCGCAGACGGGCTCGCCGGCGACACGGTCTACGCCGTCCATGCCGACACCGGGGGCAACGTCTGGCTCGGAACCGACAACGGGCTGGGGCTTTTCCGCCATGAGCGGTTCCACTCCTTCCGCCGGGCCGGCGGCCCGCTGAATGGCTCCATCCTGGCGATCCTCGAGGACGGCGGCGGAGGCCTGTGGATGAGCACGCTGACCGGGATCCTCAGCGTCCGGGCCGGGGAACTGGAGACGGCCGCCGCGCGGGAGGGGCTCGGCGTCCGCTGCCGCCTTTTCGGGGAGATGGCGGGGCTGAGGAGCACCGTCTGCTCCGGCGGCTTCCAGCCCGCCGCCTGCCGCGACAAAAGCGGCCGCCTGTGGTTCCCGACGCAGAATGGCCTGGTCGAGATAAACCCGGCCGGCTTGGCCGCCCCGCCTTCCCCGCCGGTGCCGCGCATCGAGACGGTCCGGGCCGACGGCATCACCCTTGCCCCCGAGGACGGGGTTCTCCTGCCGGCCGGCACCCGGCGCCTCGATTTCCGCTTTTCCGCGGCGTCCTTCGCCGACCCGCAGCAGGTGGAGTTCGCCACCCGGCTGGAGGGGCTCGAAACGGACTGGAGCGCGCCGGCACGTCAGGGCGGGCGCAGCATGTCCGGCATGTCCTCCGGGGAGTATGCCATCCGCGTCCGCGCCCGCGGCGCAGGAGGCGGCTGGAGCCGGGACGAAGCCGTCTACCACTTCGCGATCGCGCCGCCCCTTCTCTCCGGCGCCGGCGTCGCCCTGTTGCTGCTGGGCGTTGCCGGGACAACGGCCGCGGGACTGCTGGCCCGGCGCCGGCGCCTGGCCCGCAGGCGCCAGGAAGGGCGCTACCGGGGATCGACGCTGGACGACGAGCGGGCCGCCGAATACGGCGCCCGCCTCGACAGGGCCATGGAGGTCGAGAGGGCGTTCCTCGACCCGGAGCTGACACTGGGGCGGCTGTCCGAGGCGACCGGGATCCCGGCCAAGCAGCTGTCCCAGCTCGTGAACGAGCGCTACGGCCTCAATTTCAACGACTTCGTCAACCGCCGCCGCATCGAGGAGGCCAAGCGGCTCCTGCTCGACCCGGCCAGCCGCGGCTACAAGCTGCTGCGCATCGCCTTCGAGTCGGGATTCAACTCCAAATCGGTCTTCAATGCCGCCTTCCGCAAGCACGCCGGGGCCAGCCCCTCCGAGTTCCGCCGCCTGCTGGGCGGGAATTCCCCGGACGCGTCCGGATAGTTGCTCCTCCTTTTATCGTGGAAACGCGTCCGGAATCGTGATGCCGGACGTCCCGCCTTCACCTCCACCCCATCATGATGATGGATCGCAAAAGGAGGTGAACCATGTTCGAGACCCTGTTGGCACCGCGAGGAATGCTTGGGAAACGGCTGCGGAAGGGGGCGACCCTCGTCCTCTCCCTGGCCGCGCATGCCCTGGCCGTTGCCGCCGTGATCGTCGTGCCCCTGCTGCGCGCCGAAACGGCCCTGCCCGCGTACGCCGTCATCGACGCCGCCCTGATCTCGCCGCCGGTCCTGCCCGGCATCCCGCCCGCCGGCCGGCCGCGGGGCACAGGGGATGGGCCCGGCCGTTCGCCCGGCGAGCCGGTGAAACCGCGGCCGCGCACAATGGAGGGATTCCTCGTGCCCCGCGAGATCAGCCTGAGCACCGAGGAGGACCTGAACCTCGCCCTCCCTTCGGGCGGCGGCGAGGGGGTCGACGGCGGCATCGACCTGGAGGAGAACGGGAACAACGATTGGGTCATCGACCGCGGCTACGTCCCGGATGAGCTCGAGCCCTCCCGCGCGGCGGTGTGGGCCATCACCCCGCCGCGGCTGATCCGCAAGGTCAGCCCGGCCTACCCGCCCGCCGCCATCGCGGCGCGCGTGGCGGGCGCGGTGGTCGTCGCCGCCGCCACCGACGTCTACGGCCGGGTGAGCGAGGCGCGGGTGGTCAGCGGCCATCCGCTGCTCAACGCCGCCGCCGTGGAGGCGGTGCGCGAGTGGCTCTACGAGCCCTACCTGGTCAACGGCGTCCCCAAGGCGGTGCGCTTCACGGTCACCGTCACCTTCGTGCTGGAGAAGCGCTGAAAAAAAAGGCCCTCCGGCCGGAGACCGGAGGGCCCTTCCCTTTTCTGAAAGCGGCGCTCAGCGCGCGAAGCGGTCGATGAGGCGCTGCAGCCAGTCGCCGTACTTGACGACCAGCCCGGCGAAGACCACGGCCACCATCGACATGAGCTTGATCAGGATGTTCAGCGACGGGCCGGCGGTGTCCTTGAAGGGGTCGCCGACCGTGTCGCCGATGACGGCGGCGCCGTGGTTGGGGTTCTTGCTGCCGTCGGCGAGCTTCTTGCCGCCCAGGTGCCCCTCCTCGATGTACTTCTTGGCGTTGTCCCAGGTGCCGCCGGCGTTGTTCAGGAAGACGGCGACGACGAAGCCGGCGGTGAGGCCGCCGGCCAGCAGCCCGATCACGCCGGCCACGCCGAATACCAGCCCCATGGCCACCGGGATGACGATCGCCGAGAGCGCCGGCACCACCATCTCGCGCTGGGCGGCGCGGGTGCTGATCTCCACGCAGCGGCCGTAGTCGGGCTCGGCCTTGCCCTCCATGATGCCCTTGATCTCGCGGAACTGGCGGCGCACCTCCTCGACCATGCGCCCGGCGGCGCGGCCGACCGACTTCATGGTCATGGAGCAGAAGACGAAGACCAGCATGGCGCCGATGAACAGCCCGGCCAGCACCTTGGGGTTGAGGATGGTGAGGTTGTAGTAGCGGATCCAGTCGCCGATGTGCGTGTCGGCGATCGCCTTCTCCACGCCCTCGATGACGACCGTCTTCTGGCCCATGTGCTGGAAGCCGATCTTGACCTCCTCGACGTAGGCGGCCAGCAGCGCCATGGCGGTCAGCGCCGCCGAGCCGATGGCGAAGCCCTTGCCGGTGGCGGCGGTGGTGTTGCCCAGCGCGTCGAGGGCGTCGGTGCGCTTGCGCACCTCGGGGTCCTGGCCGGTCATCTCGGCGTTGCCGCCGGCGTTGTCGGCGATGGGGCCGTAGGCGTCGGTGGCCAGGGTGATGCCCAGGGTGGACAGCATGCCCACCGAGGCGAAGCTGATGCCGTAGAGGCCGAGGTTGATGGCGTTGGCGTCGGCGCTGAAGCCGCCGCTGAGGGCGTAGCTGATGATCACCGCCAGGGCGATGACCAGCACCGGCAGACCGGTGGACTGCATGCCGGTGGCGATGCCGGAGATGATCACCGTCGCCGGGCCGGTCTGCGACTGGCCGGCGACGAACTGCGTCGGCTTGTAGTCCTGCGAGGTGTAGTACTCGGTGATCTTGCCGATCACCCAGCCGGCGATCAGGCCGGTGATGACCGACAGGAAGATGCCGATGTGGCGGCCGTGGAACGAGCCCTTGAACAGCACCAGGATGAAGAACGACGCCACCAGGGTCAGGAAGGTGCTGGCGTTGACGCCGCGGGCCAGCGCCCTGAGCAGCACCTTCTGCGAGGCCTTCTCCCCCGAGCGCACCATGAAGACGCCCAGCACCGAGAAGATCACGCCGACGCCGGCGATGACCATCGGCGCCAGCACGCCGCCCAGGCCGTAGCCGGCGGCCACGCCCAGCACGGTGGTGGAGAGGATGGAGCCGGCGTAGGACTCGTAGAGGTCGGCGCCCATGCCGGCCACGTCGCCCACGTTGTCGCCGACGTTGTCGGCGATGGTGGCCGGGTTGCGCGGGTCGTCCTCGGGGATGCCCGCCTCGACCTTGCCCACCAGGTCGGCGCCGACGTCGGCCGACTTGGTGAAGATGCCGCCGCCGACGCGGGCGAACAGGGCCTGCGTCGAGGCGCCCATGCCGAAGGTCAGCATGGTGGTGGTGATGATGGCCAGCTGGTCGGCGCCCTCGGGGATGAAGTGGCGCAGGATGAGGAACCACAGCGAGATGTCGAGCAGCGCCAGGCCTACGACCACCAGTCCCATGACGGCGCCGGAGCGGAAGGCGATCTGCAGCCCCTTGTTCAGGGAGTGCTTGGCGCCGGCGGTGGTGCGGTTGGAGGCCCAGGTGGCGGTGCGCATGCCCAGGAAGCCGGCCAGGCCCGAGAAGAAGCCGCCGGTGATGAAGGCGAAGGGCACCCAGGGGTTCTGGGTGTGCAGCACGTAGGCCATGAAGGAGAAGAGGAGGAAGATCGCCAGGAAGACGAGGAGCACGATCTTGTACTGCCGCTTGAGGTAGACCATGGCCCCCTTCTGCACGTAGCCGGCGATGCGCTGCATGTCGGCCGTGCCCGGGTCCTGCCTCTTCATGTAGCGGAAGAAATAGAAGGCGAAGACCAGCGCCAGCACGGAGCCCAGGGGCGCCAGGTAGAACAGATTCTGCAAATTCATAGCCAACTCCTTTCGCGAAGAAATGGTTTCGACGATTGGGGGAAGGAAAATCCTGTATAACCGATTTTTAACAAAAAGTCAATGCCGGCGGCCCGCCGCGGCGGCCGCGTCAGCGGCCCTTCATCTTGCGGCAGATGGCCAGCTGGTCCTGCAGCCGGCGCTGACGCGCCAGTTCGGCCTGCAGCTCCTCGGGGCCGATCGCCCCCTGGAAAGAGGAGCGGATGCGCTCCGCGGACGCGCGCAGGTCCGAGGCCAGCTCCTCCTCGCGCAGGTCCTCGCCGCGCACGAGGTCGTCGACGATCATGGCGATGCGGTCGTCGCGCACCTCCAGGAATCCCGGGCCGCAATAGAGGTAGTGCCGGGCGCCGGCGGCGTCGAGGTAGGAGGCCTCGCCGCCGTGGAGCAGCGTCAGGTAAGGCAGGTGGCGCGACAGCACGCCGGCCTCGCCCAGGAAGGCGGGGATGTAGAGGTCCCGGACCTCGGCGCGCAGGACCACCTCGCGGGCGGTGAGGATCTCCAGCTCGATCGTGCCGGCCATCAGAATCCCAGCTTCTTGGCGTTGGCCACGGCGTCCTCGATGCCGCCGCACATGTAGAAAGCCTGCTCGGGCAGGTGGTCCCAGCGCCCCTCGACCAGCTCCTGGAAGCTGCGGATGGTGACCGCCAGGTCGACGTACTTGCCCTCCATGCCGGTGAAGGGGGTGGCCACGGCGAAGGGCTGCGAGAGGAACTTCTGGATCTTGCGCGCCCGGGCGACGATGACCTTGTCCTCGTCGGAAAGCTCCTCCATGCCCAGGATGGCGATGATGTCCTGCAGGTCCTTGTAGCGCTGCAGCACCTCCTTCACCTGACGCGCCACCTGGTAGTGCTCCTTGCCGACGATCTTGGGATCGAGGATGCGCGAGAACGAGGCCAGCGGGTCGACGGCCGGGTAGATGGCCATCTCGGTCAGCGCCCGCGAGAGGTTGGTGGTGGCGTCCAGGTGGGTGAAGGTGGTCGCCGGCGCCGGGTCGGTGTAGTCGTCGGCCGGCACGTAGATGGCCTGCACCGAGGTGATCGACCCCTTCTTGGTCGAGGTGATGCGCTCCTCCATCTCGCCCATCTCCGAGGCCAGGTTGGGCTGGTAGCCGACCGCCGAGGGCATGCGCCCGAGCATGGCCGACACTTCCGAGCCGGCCTGGGTGAAGCGGAAGATGTTGTCGATGAACAGCAGCACGTCCTGCTTCTCCTCGTCGCGGAAGTACTCGGCCACGGTCAGTGCCGACAGGGCCACGCGCAGGCGGGCGCCGGGCGGCTCGGTCATCTGCCCGTAGATCAGGGCCGTCTTCTCGATGACGCCCGTCTCCTTCATCTCGATCCACAGGTCGTTGCCCTCGCGGGTGCGCTCGCCGACGCCGGCGAACACCGAGAAGCCGCCGTGCTTGGTGGCCACGTTGTGGATCAGCTCCTGGATGAGCACGGTCTTGCCCACGCCGGCGCCGCCGAACAGCCCGATCTTGCCGCCCTTCAGGTAGGGCTCCAGCAGGTCGACCACCTTGATGCCCGTCTCGAACAGCTCCAGCCGCGTGTCCTGCTCCTCCAGCGGCGGCGCCGCGCGGTGGATGGGGTAGCGCTTCTTCTCGCGGATGGGGCCGATCTTGTCCACCGGGTCGCCGATGACGTTGATCACGCGGCCGAGCACCTCGCGGCCCACCGGCACGGTGATGGGGCCGCCCAGGTCGCGGGCGCTCATGCCGCGCACCAGGCCATCGGTGGGGTGCATGGAGATGGTGCGCACGCGGTTCTCGCCCAGGTGGTACTGCACCTCGCTGATGATGCGGATCGGCTGCGGGCTGTCGAAGCCGTCGGAGACGATCTCGATGGCGTTGTAAATGGCGGGCAGCTCGCCCTTGGCGAACTCGACGTCGACGACGGGACCGATGACCTCGATCACCTTGCCGGTGCGGGGGGGGTCGTTCTGGCTCATGGTCGCTCCTATTGGCTCAGGGCCTCGGTGGCGGTGATGATCTCCAACAGCTCCTTGGTGATGGCCGCCTGGCGCATCTTGTTCAGCTGCAGCGTCAGCCGGCGGATCATGTCGCTGGCGTTGCGCGTGGCCAGGTCCATGGCCACCATGCGCGCCACCTGCTCGGCGGCGACGGACTGCAGCAGGACCTGGTGCACGACGGCCTGGACATGGCGCGGCAGCAGCTCGCGGAAGAGGACGTCGGCATCGGGCTCGTAGATGTACTCCTCGCCCTCCGCGCCGCCCGCCGCCGCCGGCGGCGCCTCCACCTCGACCGGGAAGAGGCCGCGCAGGGCGAATTCCTGCTTGGACGCCGAAACGAAGCGGCTGAAGGCGAACTCGACGAGGCGCAGGCCGTCGGCGACGAAGCGCTCCTGCAGGTCGGCGGCCAGGCGGGCGGCATC
>JAKLEC010000019.1 GCA_022711715.1 Acidobacteriota bacterium | reverse complement strand
GCACCATCTCCGACTGGGACCGGCCGCTCGATCCCGACCAGAAGGGCGCGGTGGCGGTTCAGCGCCATCTCCGCGGCGACACCCTGGCCATGCTGCAGAAGGAGCGCGATGAGATCCTCGCCACCACGCTCGAGGACCTGAAGGGCTTCGCGCCGCTGGTGGAGAAGGTGCTGGCCCAGCCGTTCCTGTGCGTGGTCGGCAACGAGAAGAAGATCGCCGAGGAGAAGGAGCTCTTCAAGGTGATCCTGCCGCTGCGGCAGTAGGCGGGCCCCGGCGTGGCTGCCGGCGCCGGCCGATGACGCCATGAAGCGGCGTGATTTCCTGTGGCGCGGCGCGCTGGCCGGCGTGGCCCTCGCCGCCGCCTGCCGCCGCGACGGCGGCGAGCCGGCCGTTCCCATCGCCGCCGCCGCGAGCTGCGCCTCGTACGACGGGGCGCTCCTGCGCGCGGCGGTCAGCGACCTGGCCGGGCGGCTGGGGGCGCTGGACAAGGTGCGCCGCCACGACAGCGTGCTGCTGAAGGTGAACCTCACCGGTGGCGCCGCCGCGGCCAGGGCGTACATGGAGCAGCAGGGCATCGTCCCCTGGGAAACATACTGGACCCATCCCGACGTGATCCGCGTCGTGGCCGAGCTGTACCGCGACGCCGGCGCCGGCCGCATCTGGGTGGCCGACGCCCTGTTCGGCAGCGACGGCTATGCGCTGGGCGGCTACCGCGACAGGCTGGCCCTGCTGGCCGAGCTGATCGACCTCGACCAGCCGGGGCCGTCGGGGGGATTCGCCTCGCGGGCGGTGCCGGGCGCCCTGCGCTATCCTTCCTTCCGCTTGCGGGAGGAGGTCGACCAGTGCGACCACCTGGCCGCCGTCGTCAAGATGAAGTGCCACCAGAGCTGCGGCCTCACCCTGGGCCTGAAGGGGCACATCGGCCTGGTGCCCGTCTCCGAGTACCGGCTGCAACCGGGGGACCAGAGCCGCTCCCTGCTCCACGGCGCGCCGGAGGAGGCGGGGCGGATCCTTCCCCAGGGGATCGTCGACCTCAACCTGGCGCGGCCGATCGACTTCTCGCTCATCGACGGGATCTTCAGCGCCGAGGGCGGCGAGGGGCCGTGGAGCCCCGCCTTCCATGCGCTCCGCCCCGGCCTGCTGGTCGCCGGCACCGATGCCGTGGCCGCCGACGCCGTGGCCGCCTACCTGATGGGGTTCGACCCGGAAGCCGCCGATTTCACCGCCCCGTTCTCCGCCAGCCTGAACCATATCCGCCTGGCGGGCGACCATGGCCTGGGGGAGTGCCGGCTGGGAAAGATCGCCTACAGCGGCCCTGACCTGGACTCGCTCCGCTGTCCCTTCCGGGCCTGCGGCCAGCCCCTGGCCCGGCCAGCCTATTCGCAGTAGGCCCGGATGGCGCCCGCCACCGCCCGTTCGCACACCCGGCACAGCGGGCGCTTGCCGCGGCTGAACATCAGGCAGTCAAGCATGGGGCGGAAGAGCCCCTGGGCGGCGTAGCCGGCGCCCTCGAAGGCGCCGACCCTGCCGTTGAAGCGGCTGCGCTTGAAGAAGGCGTCGGTATCCAGGCCGTTGAGGCGGGACATCTCCTCGCTCTGCGCCTGCAGGGCGTCGATCTCGTCCTGGGGCGCGCCGCCGCGCTTGGCGGCGGCGATCCTCCCGTTCATCTCCTGGCGCCGCTTCTGGTAGGCGCGGTCCATCTTTTCGTAGGCCTCCTTTTCCCAGGGAGTGGGCACGGCGGTCCTGCGAGTCAGCCGCTCCTTCCACTTGATGTTCTTGGGATCGAGCAGGGCGGTGATGTTGGGCTCCAGCGGCTCGACGCCGGCCGGGTAGAACTCGTTGTAGGCCACCGCCGAGGTGTAGTACTCGTCGGCCAGGCCGGTGAACGAGTGGCCGAACTCGTGCAGGATCAGGTACTGCTGCCATTGGTTGTCGCTGGTGAAGGTGCAGTAGAGGTTGTAGATGCCGCCGCCCCCGTAGCGCGGCGAGTTGACCATGATCATGACCGCGTCATAGGGGACGCGGCCGGCGATGTCGCGCCAGGCGCGGTTGTCCTCCGTCAGCAGGTAGCGCTCCGAGCCGAAGGAGTCGAACGACGCGCCCAGCGCCGTGCTCTTGAACGACCCGAAGCTGGGCTCGTCGCAGCCGCTCTCGGCCGAGGGCTTGAGCAGGCCGGTGACGTTGAAGCGGTCGCGAAGGGACGCATAGGGCTCCAGGCTGAAGAGCGTCCCGGTGAAGCGGGCCAGGTCGGCGCGGAACTTGTCGGCCTCGGCGGCGGTGTACCCCTCGCCGAGGATGACCAGGTCGACCTTGTCGGCGGCGGGGCCGTACTTCAGCGGTTCGACCACGAGAACATCGGTCGCCGCGAAGGTTCCCGATGCGGGGGCGGCCTTTTCGCGGATGATGTACATGTCGTCCGGGTCGATCTCGGCGGCAAAGAGGGGCTGCGGCCGGTTCTGGCGGTCGCGCAGCAGCACCTCGACGCGCACCCGCTTCTTGGGGAAGGGGATCAGGAGCGATTCGGAGAAGGTCCTCTTGATCCCCTTCGCGGCGGGTTCGGTGGTCTTGTACTCGCCGAAGTAGCTGTCGAAGCCCTTGCTGTGGAGCAGCGCGGCCGACGCCGCGTCGCGCACGCGCAGCAGGTAGCGGCCGAGCTCGAACGGGGCGATGAGGCGGCGCGGGTTGCCGGCCCAGGGCCCCTCCTGGATGATGCGGTCGATCGTGTAGAACTCCCCGGCGGCGTCGCCGGTATGGTAGACGTCGACGCGCAGGGTGCGGTCGACGAACCAGCGGTCGAAATCCACCGACTCCTGGGCGAAGGCCAGGAGCGGCAGCAGCAGGACGAAGGCCGCGAGGACTCGTTTCATGGTCACCTCCATGGGAGAGGGGATCATAGCACGGCCGTGGCGGCGGCGACAAGGAATGCAGCCGGGCGTTTGTCTTTCTCCGGGGTAATTGCTAGAATCCTTTTCCCCCGGATTTCCGGTCAGGAGAACTGTGGCGAAAGACGAATCGACGTACAGCGGCGGCGCCGGGCATGAGGAGCGGGAGCCGAGCGGGCCGCTGGAGCTGGCCTACCTGAACCTGGTCCGCCTGAAGTCCGGCACCTTGATCAACGGCCGCTACCGCCTGGAGCGCCTGGTCGGCCAGGGCGGCTTCGGCATCGTCTTCGAGGCGCTGGACGAAACGCTGGGCGCGCGCGTGGCCGTCAAGTTCCTCAATCCCCGCCTGACGCGCAACGAGCGCAAGTTCCTGCGCGTGCGCCGCGAAATCAACCTGTCGCGGCGGATCAGCGACGAGCGCATCATCAAGGTCTTTTCGCTGGAAAGCTGGCGGGAGATCCAGTTCCTGGTCATGGAGCTGGCCGCCGGAGTCAGCCTCAGGTCGCTGCTGGAGGAGAAGATCCTGCTTCCCTGGCCGGAATTCAAGCGGATCTTCCTGGACATCGTCGGGGCGGTGGCCGTGCTGCACGAGAACGGCATCGTTCACCGCGACCTGAAGCCGGCCAACATCCTGATCGACGAACGGCAGCGGGTGAAGATCCTGGACTTCGGCCTGGCCAAGGAGGTGGACGACGCGGAAAGGACCTCCACCGTCGGCGAGATCGTCGGCTCTCCCCATTACATGTCCCCCGAGCAGATCCGCGGCCTCGACGCCGGCTTTGCCTCCGACGTCTACCAGCTGGGGCTGGTGCTCTACCGCACCCTGACCGGCCGCCACCCCTTCGAGCACCCCAGCACCATGGAGGTGATCTTCAAGCAGCTTCACCAGCGCCCGGAGCCTCTCTCCCTCGCGAAGAAAGGTACGCCGCGCCTCCTGCGCCTCGGCCTGGCCAAGGCCCTGGAAAAATCGCCGGGTCGGCGCTTCCGCGATGCCGGGGCCATGGCCCGCTTTTTCGGCAAGGAGCGCGTCTCGTGGCCGCAGCGGCTGCGGCTCCTCTTCAGCCGCCGGCCGCTCCAGTGGGCCATGGGTTTCCTGGCCCTGGCCGCCCTGGCCGCGCTCGGCTACTTCGCCAGCGTCGGCTCGCACGCCGTCCATGCGCTGGATTACCAAGGGAGCTCGCTGGAGGCCCGCAACCGCTTCGGCGTGCGCCTGTGGCGCTGCGATTTCTCGCCGTTCCTCGTTCAATACGCATACCAGACGAAGAACCGCTTCCCGATCCCCAGCGGGTGGGGCATCGCCTCCGAGTACAGAGTGAACGATCTGGGCGAGGCGCCGGTCTCGGTGGCGGTACTGATGCCGCCCTCCCATCCCGTTTTCCCGGCCAGCGAGTCCATTTCCAGCGCCGGGCTGCTGTGCCGGCGGGCGATCGTGGATGGGGACGGCAGAGTCCTGCGGCAGGAACCCATGGTGGCCGAATTTGAATACGACGCCTACGATTATCTCAAGGTCGTCAAGCCTCATGCCTTCCTGCGGCTGGGCACCGACTCCAGCGGCGAAACCGACACGTTGCTCACGGTCCAGCAGTACCAGAGCATGTATCCCTTCGCCATGGTGTTCAGCCGCGGCCTCCGCAAGCACGTGTTCACCCACCCGGGGACGTTCGCCGTCACCCCGCTGGCGCGCAACGCCCAGAAGGCGTCGTTCATGCTCTTCGGGCTCAACAATCTCATCGCCCACATGTCGTTCATCGCCGAAATCAGCTTCAACGCCGCGAGGGACGGCGACCAATTGATGCGGGGAATTCCCAACTCGGCCCCGGATGGGCACAACATCGTCCCCCATGAGGACCTGCTTCTCATCCTGCCGTTCCGCACCCGCCTGCTGGAGAATCGCTGGCCGCAGCAGGGGCGTGTCCGCCTCAGCGAGGAGATGCAGGGCGACATCCTGGAAGTCGACCGCGCGGGCCGTTTGGATGTTCAGACGAAGGGCGGCCGCCGGGTTTTTTTTGATCCACCCGACACGCTGCGCCGGGTGTATGCGCTGATCAACCTGAGCTACCAGGAGAAAATGATGAAGCGTAACCCCGGAAACGCCCTGGCTCTGATCACCCAGGCGGGCTCATTCCCGCTGCAGAACCCCTACCTGCGCTCGGCCCTGGCCTACCTGCAGGGCGACCTGGAGATCGATACGGGCGAGTACAGCCGGGGAGAAAGAAGCCTGCAGCGAGCGCTGGAGCTGTACCGGAACAACATCGACGCCAGCGAGAGGCTGTGCGAGATGGACGTGCTGAAAGGGGAACCGGAGGCGGCCCTGCGCCGCCTGGCGGGAGCGTATGCCGACAGCACGGAGTTCTGGGGTTTCACCTCGTTCGGAGTGCAGCTGTTCAGGGGCTATGTCCATCTGCAGATGGGAATGTTCAGCCAGGCCGACGACGAGTTCGCCAAGCTCCAATTCCGGCTTGCGGACCTGGGGGCGCTGTGCCGGGCTACGGGTGAAGTGTTCCGGGGGGAATACGGCGACGCGGCCGCCGCTCTGCGCAGGCTGGAAAAGCAGCCGCTGGGCAATGTCGATCTGCGCGAGCTGCGGCTTCTCCTCGGCCGCGCGTTGCTGCTCACGGGTACCGATCCCGGGCGCGCGAAGTTCCTGTTCGACGACATCTCCCGCAACTCGCTGGAATACGGCCCGCTGGCCGAGCTCTCTTCCTGTTATTGTTTGGCCCGCGTCGGGGGTGCAGCCGAAGCCGGCCGAAGCGCCCGCCAGGCCTTTGCCCGGCTGCAGGAGCGCGCCCGCGGCGATTTCATGACGCGCTTGTGGCTGTTTTACGACGCCTACGTTTACGGCCGCATCATGGACGAGGCTGGCGACCGCGCCGAGGCCGCCCGCGGCTTCCGCGCCTGCGTCGCGGCCAATCCGCATACGGAGCTCGCCGCACGCGCGCGGCGCCGCCTCGGCATGTCAACAGAAGGAAGACAGGCGCCGGCTCAAGGGAAGATACAGGGAAGATGGAGGGAAGAAAAGAAATGAGGGTGCGGAATAAACCCTGGCAATCTGCAGTAAAAAGACAATAGGTGAAAGTAAAAGGTCCATTGTCAGGAATCCGTCAAAATTCATAGAAGTCCTTCAATTGCTTTTTACTAACACTATCACTAACACTATCACTTTCTTCGCTGCTTGGCCGGCTTGCCGCCGCCGCTTTCCTCGGTTATAATCAGCCGCCAGGAGGCGCCATGATCTGTCCCCGCTGCCGCCAATTCACCCCCGACGAGGGATTCGCCTGCATCCAGTGCGGCGCTGCCGTCCAGAGAGCCAATCCCGCCGCCAGCGCGGAGCGGGCTTCGTCCGGCCGCCCCGTGTCCCGGAGCTTCTTCCGCCCCTGGATGCTGGCCGTGCTGGCGCTGGTGGCGCTGCTGGGCTACGTGGCCTACGGCCGGCTGAACCGCAGCCACGCCGCCAACGCCTTCGCTCCCGGCGCCGAGCTGGCTGTCGAGAACTACCTGGCCAGGGGCCGGACCACCATCGTCGATTTCTACAGCGACTACTGCCCGCCCTGCCGCAAGATGGCGCCGCTGCTGGCCCGGCTGGCGAAGAAACGCCCCGACCTGGCGTTGGTCAAGCTGGACATCAACCGCAAGGGGGTCGAGGGCATCGACTGGGGCTCGCCGCTGGCGCGGCAGTACCAGCTCGGCGCCATCCCGTATTTCCGCATCTATGACGGCGAGGGCAACCTGCTGCGGGACGGACCGGAGGCGACGCAGGAGATCGTGGCCATGTTGGTGCGCGCCGGCATCGATCTGTAGCGGCCGGGCCCCGGTCCCGGCCGGAGAATCCATCGGAAGGAGAACCGACATGGACATGAAGATCACGTTCCACGGTGGCAAGAAGGTCCACGCCGACTACCACGGCTTCACCCACAAGACCGACCAACCGGTCGCCGCCGGCGGCGACAACACGGCGCCCTCGCCCTTCGAGCTGTTCCTGGCCTCGCTGGGGACCTGCGCCGGCTTCTACGTCCTCTCCTTCTGCCAGGGGCGGGGCATCGACACCGCCGGCGTCGAGCTCAACATGGGCATGGAGTGGGACGAGCGCAGCCACCTGGTTGCCCGGGTGAACATCGAGGTCGTCCTGCCCGCCTCCTTCCCGGAGAAGTACCGGGCCGCTGTGCTCCAGGCGGCCCAGTCGTGCACGGTGAAGAAGCACCTGCAGAGCCCGCCGCAGTTCCACCTCTTCGCCACCGTGCGCTGATCATTCCCCGGCGCCGGGATCGAACACTTCGACCAGGCCTGCGCCGCAGACTACGCGCACGCTGCGCCCCAGGGCCAGCGCCGGCGCCAGCTCCGGGTGGGCGCGCAGCAGCGCGAAGTATTCGGCCGAGGCGAAGGCCACGCGCGTTGACGGCCGCCTGCCCCGCGACGGGATGCGGCCGTCGACCCAGGTGCCGCGGTTCAGGTAGAAGGCGACGCCGCCCGCCGTCCGTACCTGGCCGGCGGCGGCGGCGAAGGCGCCGGATTGCGAGCGGGTGGCGTCGAGGGTCGACGCCTGGTTCAGCTTCTGCAGCTCGACGCTGGCGCGCACGCTGCCGGCCCCCGACTTGTCCTTCATGGCGGCGAATTCCTCGCGCTGCTCGCGTTCCCTGGCCGGGGCGCCGGGGATGCCGCCGACGGTCATGTCGCTCTCGGCCAGGTCGCCGCGGCCGCGGCGGGCCGCCTCGTCCTCGACGATCAGATAGCTGGTATAGGGTGTGACGATGCCGTACTGCCGGGCCAGGCGCGTCGCCTCCTCGACCAGTTCCCGCTCCTCGCCGTGCAGGCGGATCTGGTCGAGCAGGAAGCCCACCCGGCGCGCCGCCCACAACGGAGGCAGGAAGTCGTGATCGCGATTCTCCCGCGGCAGGTCGGCCCGGAAGGTGAACTCCTCGGAGTGGCCGTTGACCGTGCCGCGCAGGACGAAGGCGGCCGGCCCGGCGCCGCGGTAGCGACCGACGACCGTCAGCGACGAGCCGCGGTAGAGGTCGCTCAGCCGGCCCGGATGGACCTGGGACACGCCGGACTGCGGCGAGGCCTCCAGGCGGATGTCGCCCAGCACCGGTGAGCGGATCTTGTCGTAGAAGCGGGCGATGCCCGCCTCGAGGTCCTCGCCGGCGGCCAGGTAGGTGCGGAAGGTGCGCGTGCGCTGGGCGAACCCGTCCAGCAGGTGGGTGTTGATCTCGCTGCCGATGGCCACCGGGAACAGGCGCGCCCCGGCGCTCGCCGCGCGGTCGGCCAGGGCCAGCAGCGCGTCGTCGCCGGTCTCGCCGATGGTGGGTCGGCCGTCGGTGACCAGGACGATCACCCGCGACCGTTCGGCTGAGCCCTTCTCCGCCAGCGCCACCTTCAGCGCCTCCTCGCAGTGGGTGCCTCCGGCCGCCTGCCAGCCGGCGACGAATTCGCGCGCCTTGGCCAGGTTCGCCCCGCCGGCCGGGACCAGGCCGTTGAACAGCGACTCGGCCTCGGTCGAGAAGCGGACGATGCTGAAGCGGTCCCGGCGATCCAGCCGCTCCAGGCAGCGGGAGATCGCCGCCCGCGCCTGCTCGATGGCCCGGCCGGCCATGCTGCCGGAGGTGTCGACCACGAAGGTGACGTCCTGGGCCGCGGTCTCGCCGCCGCCGCGGGCGAAGGCCGGGGCGACGCTGAGGAAGAAGAACCCGTCCTGGCCGCTGACGCGATGCGCCAGCAGCGAGAAGCCGAGGCGGCCCGTCGCCGGCGTGAAGAACAGGCGGAAGTCGCGGTCGGGCAGGACGTCGCGGGCCGAATAGCGGACCGTGGCGCGCCCGGCGGCGGGGCGGGAGACCTCCACCGCGTGGGTGGGGCAATGGACGTCGGCCAAGTCGCCCGGGGAATGGATCTCGGCCACCAGGCTGACCTGGGGGATGGCCCGGGAGGAGAATTTCTCGGTGGCGAGCGGGTAAAGGTAGGCGACGGCGCCGTTGTCCTTTTCCAGCACCTCGTGGTAGGAGATGCGGATGCGCTTGCGGCCGCGGGGCTCGATGGGGAAGACGCGCATGCGGAACACGCCGCGGCCGTCATACTCCAGCAGCGCGGGGTCGCGCAGCCGGCGCACGATGTCCTCGTAGATGCCGCGCGCCTTGGCGGCGTCGAGCAGCTCGGCCCGGGTCTCGCGGCCGTCGATCCACATGCTGAAGCGCTCGATGACGGCGCCGGCGGGGAGCGGAAAGAGGTAGAACCCCTCCAGGCGCGCGTCGTTGGGGTTGTAGAACTCCTGGTCCACCGAGGTCGTGGCCAGCTGCCCGTCGATGTCCACGCGCACGTCATGGCGCACCACCTCCAGGGGGAAGGGCGAGGCCGGCCCCGGCCGCGGCGGCCGCGGCACGATGATGAAACCGTCCCCGCGCAGCGCGCCGGCAGCGGCGGCCAGCGCGGCCAGCAGCAGCCAGACCTTCATTTTCTTGCGTTCCATCGGCTTCTCCTCCATCGGCTTGCGCCGGCTCACTTCCCGAAGGCGTAGCCCTTCCGCTCCGCCTGGCGGCGCAGGGCGCGGATGACGGCGTCGTCGAGCCCGCCGCCGGCGGCCTGGCTCTTTTGCTGCTCGCGGAGGAAGCGCTCGCGCTCGGCGTTCAGCGCTGACACCTTCTGCCGCATCTCCTCGCGCTTCTTCTGCATGGACGCCACGTATTCCTTGCGCTGTGCGGCCGACATCCCCTTCATTTCGCGGGGCAGCTCGTCCTTGGCCAGCTCCTCCAGGCGGACCAGCCCCTTCTTCTCGGCGTCGACCAGGTCCCACGAGGAGCTGTCGTACACCGGAGCCGCCTTGGCCGCGGCGCGCTCGGCCATGAACGCGCCGCCGACGGCGGCGGCGTTGGCGTCCTGAGCCTCCTGGCGCAGTTTGCCGCTCGTCCCCTGGCGGCCGTAGGCGATGTAGGTGGCGTTGATCTCGCGGCCCAGGCGAGCGATTTCGGCGTCCTGCGGGGCGCTGGGCGGCGGCGGGGCGTTGTCGGCGTCAATGGCCGCGTACTGGCCGTCCGCCAGGTCGGCGCCCTCCTTCCAACCCGTCCGCACCCCCTCCTCGCGCGGGCCGCAAAAAATGGTGTTGACGACGATGCCGTCGCGGACGGCCGCGCGGCAGGCGGCGCGGAAGTCGACGCCGCCCTGGCTGAACGGCTCGTTGCCGGCGATGACGATCAGCTTCAGGTCGTTGCCGTCGGGGCTCCACTCGAGGCCGCGCACCGCCTCCTGGATGACCTGGCCGCAGTACTCGTCGCCGCCGTTGGTGCGCAGGCGGAACAGCTCCTCGGAGACGCGGTCGAGGTCCGCGCTCAGCGGCACGATGCGCCGCAGGTAGCCTTGGGCGGCGGGGATGGAGCTCTGGCCGTACTCATAGAGCGCCACCTGCAGCCGGGGGACATGCCCCTGCCGGCGGGCCAAGGCCAGCTCGTTGACGATCTTCCAGATGCGCGAGCGCGCCTGGTCGATCAGCCCGTCCATGCTGCCCGAGGTGTCGAGCAGCACCGCCAGCTGGATCCGCGGGGGCTGCGCCTCGGGAACCGGCCTGCCCTGAAGCCCGCTGGCCAGACATAACACCACCAAGGCCAAGAATACGCTTTGTTTGCTCATGCCGCCTCCTTTTGCCGGGTTGGACGGCAGGAAGAGCCCCGATTGCCCGGCAAGGGCGCATTGACAAAGATGCCCGGCGGGCTTATAGTAGCCCTTTCTCCCCGAGGTATCATGAAACCATCCTTCGACCCGCTGCAGAACTACGAAAGGAGCCGGAAGACGGTCGGCTGGACGCCGCGCCGCGAGACCCCGGCCGAGACCTATGCCCGCCTGGGGTTCAAGTGCGGATTGGAGATCCACCAGCAGCTACAGACCGTCCAGAAGCTCTTCTGCCACTGCCCGGCCGGCCGCTACCACCGCCACGACGACTTCGACGCCGAGATCATCCGCCACATGCGGCCGACCCTCTCCGAGCTGGGCGAGTACGACGGCACGGCGCTGATGGAGTTCAAGACGCGCAAGACCGTCGTCTACCGCATCAAGAACGAGACCACCTGCACCTACGAGATCGACGACACGCCCCCATTCCGCATCAACCGCCAGGCCATGGAGATCGCCATCGAGGCGGCGCTGCTGCTGAAGTGCAACATCGTCGGCGAGCTGCACATCACCCGCAAGCAGTACCTCGACGGCAGCATTCCCACCGGCTTCCAGCGCACCGGCATCCTGGGCATCGAGGGCGAGATCCCGTTGAGCCGCAAGAAGGTACGAGTCATCCAGCTCAGCGTCGAGGAGGATGCCTGCCGCGAGGTCTCCGACGCCGGGCACGTGCGCGTCTACTCCACCGACCGCCTGGGCATGCCGCTGATGGAGATGGTCACCTATCCCGACATGCTCACCCCCGGCGAGGCGGCCGAGGCGGCGCACTACCTGCGCTTCCTGGCGCGCAGCACCGGCAAGGTGCGCACCGGCATCGGCGCCGCCCGCGAGGACGTCAACGTCAGCGTCAGCGGCGGCACGCGCGTCGAGATCAAGGGCGTGGCGCACATCGCCTGGATCCCCGAGCTGGTGCACAACGAGGCCTTCCGCCAGAAGGCGCTGCTGGAGATCCGCGACGAGCTGCAGCGCCGCGTCGCCGATCCCGGCGGCTGGAAAACGGCCCACGCCGAGCTCGATCCGGCGGCGCTGGACGGCCGGCACCCGCTGCTGCAGGAGGCGCGGCGCAACAAGCTGCGGCTGCTGGCGGTCAACCTGCCCGCCTTCCAGGGCCTCCTCTCCTTCTTCACCCAGCCGGGGCAGTCGTTCGCCGACGAGATCGCCGGCCGGCTGAAGGTCATCGCCTGCCTGGAGCGCCCCAACCTGCTGCATTCCGAGCCGGCGGGGCCCGAAGCGGCCGACGAAGCGCTGTTCGCGGACGTGCGCCGGGCGCTGAAGGCGGGGGAGGGCGACGCCCAGATCGTCTTCTGGGCCGCCGACGACGACGTGAAGACCGCGCTGGAAACGATCGCGGAGCGCTGCCGCCTGGCCTTCCAGGGGGTGCCCAACGAGACGCGCAAGAGCGTTGCCGACGGCACCACCGTGTTCGAGCGCGTCCTGCCCGGCCCCGACCGCATGTATCCCGACACCGACTCGGCGCCCATCCCCATCGAGGAGGAGCTGATCGAGCGCGTGCGCGCCTCCCTGCCGCAGGGCGTCGACCGCCGCTTCGCCCAGTTCCGCGAGTGGGGCGTGCCCGCGGGCGCCTGTGCCTTCCTGCTGAAGCACAACCTGGCGCCGCTGATCGAGGCCATCGCGGCCGACTTCGCCGCCGAGCCGCGCTTCGTGGCCACGCTGCTGGCCCATGATCTCAAGCATCTGCTGGGCCGCCGGCGCTCCTCGCCGCCGGCGCCGGCCGCGGAGGCCGATTTCCCCTTTGCCCGGCTGCACGAGCTTTTCGCCTTCCTGCAGCAGGAGAAGCTGGAGCGCGAGATCGCCCGCGTCATGCTGCCGGTGCTGGTCGAGCACCCCAACATGGACCTGCAGTCGGTGCTGGCCACCGTGGGCTTCAGCCGGCGGACGCGCAAGGAAGTGCTGGCGCTGCTGCCGCCGCTGCGCACGAAATACCGCCACATCGCCACCTCCAGGGACCCCGGTGCGCCGGGGCGCTGGATCGCCGGCCAGTTGCGCCAGGCGGCGCTGGGCAACCTGCCCATGCGCGAGGTGGCCGCGGCGGCCGTTGCCGGGGGTGAAGCGTGAGCGACCTCTTCAAGGGCTACAAAGGCCCGGCGCTTGAGCTGCTCAAGAAGTTCAACATCCGGGTCTGGAGCGACGCCAGCGTCCGGAGCACGCGCGGCGACTTCCGCGGCATCGTCCTGCCGCGCGCCGAGAACGACGACGACCGCCATGTCGTCCTCAAGCTGGCCACCGGCTACAACGTCGGCATCGACGTCTCCACCGTCCGCGAGATGAAGGAACTCGGCTACAAGGAGGCGCACTACAAGATCCCGGAGAAGGAATTCCCCGTCTCCAGGGAGAAGAAGAACGTCAAGCTGCTGGGCACCGGCGGCACCATCGCCTCGCGCCTGGACTACCGCACCGGCGCCGTCATCCCCGCCTTCTCGCCCGGCGAGCTGTACGGCGCCGTCCCCGAGCTGGCCGACATCTGCAACCTGGCGACCGAGAAGCTCTTCGCCGTATTCTCCGAGAACATGGGGCCCGAGCAGTACAAGGGGCTGGCCAAGGCCATCGGCGAGGAGATCCGCAAGGGCACCGACGGCATCGTCATCGGCCACGGCACCGACACCATGCACCACACCGCCGGCATCCTCTCCTTCATGGTGCAGAATCCGCCCATCCCCATCGTCATGGTCGGCTCGCAGCGCTCGTCGGACCGGCCGTCGTCGGACGCGGCGCTCAACCTGATGCACGCCACCAAGACCGCCGCCGAGTCGGACATCGCCGAGGTGATGGTCTGCATGTTCGGCCCCACCTCGGACGAGTACGGCCTGCTGCACCGCGGCACGCGCGTGCGCAAGATGCACTCCTCCTACCGCTCCACCTTCCGCACCATCGGCGACATCCCGCTGGCCATGGTGGACCGCAAAAAAATCACGCCGCTGCGCCCGGATTACAACCGCCGGCGCAGCGACCGCGAGGTGAAGATCCTGCCGTACTTCGAGGAGAAGGTCGGGATGCTCTATTATTACCCCAACATGCAGCCCGACATGATCGACTCCATGGTCGACAACGGCTACCGCGGCATCGTCATCGCCGGCACCGGCCTCGGGCACGTGAACAAGCCGCTCTACCCGGCCATCGTGCGCGCCGCCGAGAAGGGCGTGGCCATCTACATGACCGTGCAGACGCTGTGGGGCTACGTGCACATGTTCGTCTACGACACCGGCCGCGACCTGATGGCCAAGGGCATCGTGCCGGCGGAGAACATGCTGCCCGAGGTGGCCTACGTCAAGCTGGCCTGGGCGCTGGGGCAGACGACCGACCTGGAGGAGGTGAAGCGGCTGATGCTCACCCCCATCGCCGGCGAGATCACCGAGCGCGAGCCGTATAATGGATACCTGATATTCCAGGGCGGCATCCCCGAGGTCGAGGAGTTCATCCGCAAGTTCCACAAGTAGCACGGTCGATCCTTGAATGCTTGACTTGCCTCGGTCAGGAGAATTTAATCCTGCACGGGAGAAGGGACGAAGGATCTTTGCGGCATTCGCTATCGGCCGCTCCGTCCTGACCCAAGGAGGGACCATGCTGGGCAAGGCCACAACCGGTTGGCAGATCTTGTGGGTCGCGATCTGGATCAACTTATCGGGATCCGTCAGATGGATGCTGTTCGCGAGGCCCCGATTCGCAGCGCATTACAAGGGAATGGGGCTGGCGTATCCCAACACGCCACTCATCAACATTCTCTGGGTGGTATGGGCCGTGCTGGCAGCGGTCCTGGTCGTTTTCCTTTCCAAGAAATTCAGCGTTTTGCACACCATCGTTCTTTCCTGGCTCGTCATTTTTGCCATGACCTGGATCGTGCAATGGAACTCCGGGGTCTTTCCCCTTCAACTCCTGTGGATCGCCGTTCCCTGGAGCTTGGCCGAGGTTTTCATCGCGGCGCTGATCGCGAACAAACTGCAAGGCCGCGGCGCGGCCAGCTAGCGGATCCGCAGCTTGAAAGCCGGCTTTCAATGGATCACGCTTGTTTCATAAGGGGGACGGATTTTTCGCCAATTTTCAGGAGGCTGCATGAAAAAAAATCTCTTCATCGGGTTGGTTTGGTTGCTTTGTTGCGGATGCGCGCTGCAAGGCGCCGAGCAGATGAACCCGCAGGGTCAAGAGACTGCCAAAAGGGAGATCGGTAAAGTCGTCAGCGAGATCTTTCAGAGTCTGGAAAATATGGATGTCGAGGCGCTTTTCCGATCCTATTCGGACGCTTGCGGCTTCATCCTGATCAACACGGAAGGGGTCATGATCAATTTGCCAATGGCCCGATTCGGCCACGCGGAGTGGTTCAAATCGCTTTCTTCATTGAAGATCACCCCGTCCAAGGAGGAGTTCAGGTTCCTGCCCGGCAACATCGTGCTCTGCGCCTGGCAAGGCAGGTTTGCGATGACAATGAAGACGGGCGCTCAACTCGCGATCGACAAGTTCGGGGTCACTTTCGTGTTCAGCAGGATCGACGGTCTTTGGCAGGTGATCTATCAGCACTCGTCTTCCTTGCCGCCGTTGCCGCTGAAGCCCTGAGTATCGCTGTCGGGGCTGGAAGCGCCTTTTCTTTTTGCCGCCCGCCCCCGGCGGCGAGTGATCTGGGGACGGAACTTTAATTTTTGACTTTTCCCCAAGCGCGATTTTGCAAAAATTGAAGTGCCGATCCGCATGGCGGAGGGGCCGGTTGCCGCGGGGACGGTTCCGGCATCTTGAATATTGACCATTCGTGGTGTATACATGCCATCCATGGAAGCTTGCCGCAGCCGGACCGGCCGGCCCGAAAAGGAGGAGCCATGAAAACGATCGCCAGCGTCCCGTTATCGGTCCTGATGCTGTTCATCGGCTTCGCAGAGGCGCGCACGGCCCCCGAGATGAGGAAATGGGAGGCGCTCGGTGCCAAGCACAAGAACGAGTTCGCGGGCGCGCCGCAGAAGAAGGCGATGTTCATCGCCGGCCTGGTCGGGGAGCGCCTGGCCCAGGATGGCGTCAAGCCGAACGCCGACGTTATCGGCCGGGCGGGCGCCCTGGCCGCGCACGGCGACCAGGCCGCGGGGACCTGCGGCGACGTCGCCGAGGTCATGCGCAACGCCTTCGTCGGCGCCGGATTCGCGCACCACGAGATGTTCAAGCTGGTGGTCAGGAAGTCGGGGCTGAACCAGCTGAACCGCGGCTGGGTGTTCGACGTCAACATCGAGCACGTCGTGTTCGGCGCCGTGGTGGAGGGCAAGCCGGTGGTGTTCGAGGCTTGGGGCTACGGCGGGGAGAACGGCTCGTTCGCCGGCTTTCACAAGAGCGTCTGGAACGGCATGGACCTGCACGTCTGGCTGGACACGATGCGCAAGCACGGCTACGACACCTACTCGTACGGCGACGACCGCTTCCGCCCGGTCGACGCCGACCGCATCTCCAATTTCCTGAGAAAGCTGGAATTCAAGGGCTCCAGCCGGCCGGCCAAACGTCCTGTTCCCGTCCCGGGCGGGAGCACAACCGGCGGCGACGACACGGCGCGGATCGAGAGCGAGTTCCGCTCGCTGTATCCCCTCTGGCTCAGGAAGCGGGACGACCCCACCAGCGTCACCACCGTCCTGGTCAATGCCCGCAAGGAGGGCGACGGTCGCTACTTCATCAGCATCGAGACCCGCTGCACCAATGCCCAAGGGGCGAGCTGGGTGTGCGCCTCGCGCACCCTGTACATGACGCTTGCCGACATGCGGGAGAGCATCCAGGTCTACAAGCGCGACCTGGGCCGGTAGCGGTCTGCGCATGCGTGAACCTGACGGGGACGGCAGGAACGGATGCGGCTGGCCCCGTGCCGGCCGGGCGGAAGCAGCGGCATCAGACCATCGGGTTTTGCGGATGCGGATATAATCGGCGGCATCCCCGAAGGCAGGGAGTGCGGCTGCCGGTTCAAGGGCCGGAATCCGTTTCGACACGTTATTGAAATTCCAATCCATTGATTCTATAATCCGGCCATGGGAAGATGGCGGTTTTTTTCGAACCGGCGCACTGCCGAAAAAGCGCTGGCCGCCGCCATCATGGAAAGCATCCAGGGGATCTTCTTCATGCTCGACAAGCAGGGCGGATTTCTCGCCGCGAACAAGGCCCTGCAGCTCCTGATCGGCCGCGGCGCCGAGGCGTATCACGAGACCGGCATGATCGAGGTCATCGCAGAGGAGGATCGCGAACTCTGGACGCGCAGTATCCGGGAAATCGGGCCAAACGGCCGCGCGGTCATGACGGTCCGCATTTTGGCCCAGGATGGGCGGAAGGTCCCCTTCCAGCTCTCCGTCCTTCCCGACGCTCTCGATGGCGAAGCGTGCCTTGTCGGCACCGGCAGCGACCTGACCGAACTGCTGAAAGCCAGAGAAGACCTGAGCGTCATGGAGTCCAGATTCCGAGAGATGCATGAGAACGCCCTGGAGGGCATGTTCCAGACCACGCCCGAGGGGAAAATCGTCAGCGCCAACCCGGCACTGGCGCGCTTCCTCGGGTATGATTCGGTGGCCGAACTTCTCCGCCGCGTTGACGACGTCGGCGCCCAGGTCTTCTTCGATCCAGAGGACCGCCGCCGCCTCGTCCAACGGGTCCTGGCCGAAGGCGCCGTGCGCCACCAGGAGATCCATCTCCGCCGTCAGGACGGGACCGCCGCATGGGGGCTGTTGAACCAATGGCGGATCCCAACAGCGGAGGGCGAGCCGGCCTTGCTTGAGGGCTTCATCGTCGATATCAGCGAGCGCAAGCGCGCGGAAACCGAGCTTCAGCTGAAGGAGGAGAAGTACCGCTCCTTGTACAACCAGTTCCACGGCATCCTGGACGCCATTCCCGACGCCATGTGCCTGATATCGCGCGATCTCAGGATCATCTGGGCCAATGACCTGGCGGCCGCGAACATGGGAATGAGCATGCCCGAGTTTCTCGGCAAGCACTGCTACGAATCGCGGCACGGTTTTTCCGAACCGTGCCCGGATTGCATCGTGCTGGAGAGCTATGACTCCGGTTTGCCGGTCTCCGGCGAAGGCACGACCACCGATGGCCGGGTGTGGGAACTGCATGCCCTTCCCGTTGCCGGCGATGACGGCAAGGTGACGGGCGTCATCGAGGCCGCGCGCGATATTACCGAGCGCAAGAAGGCCGAGGCCGAGCAGGCGAAGCTGCAGGCGCAATTCGCCCAGGCGCAGAAGATGGAGTCGGTGGGGCGGCTGGCGGGCGGAGTGGCGCACGATTTCAACAACATGCTCACGGTGATACTGGGGCTGACCGAACTGGCGCTCCGGCGAATGGATCCCGGCCAGCCCCTGTTCGCCGACTTGCAGGCCATCAGCAAGGCGGCCGAGCGTTCCGCCGCCCTCACGCGGCAGCTCCTCGCCTTCGCCCGCAAGCAGACGGTCGCGCCGAAGGTCCTCGACCTGAACGAGGTCGTCAGCGGCATGCTCGCGATGCTGCGGAGGCTCATCGGCGAGGACATCGACCTCAACTGGCTGCCGGCGGAGGGGCTTTGGCCGGTCAGGATCGATCCCTCTCAGGTCGACCAGATCCTGGCGAATCTGTGCGTCAACGCGCGGGACGCCATCGGCGACACCGGCAAAGTGACCATCGAAACGCGCAACGTTACCCTCGATGAACCCTATTGCTCGGGGAATATCGGCATCGTGCCCGGTGATTTTGTCGAGCTAGTCGTGAGCGACAACGGCTGCGGCATGGATGCGGACACGACTTCCCATCTTTTCGAGCCGTTCTTCACCACCAAGGAACTGGGCAAGGGCACGGGCCTCGGGCTTGCCACGGTCTACGGGATCATCAGCCAGAACCAGGGCGGCATCTATGTGTACAGCGAGCCGGGCAGGGGCACGACGTTCAGGGTCTACCTGCCCAGGCATACGGCGAGGAACGCCGCAGCCCCGAAGGCGGGAATGGCAGAAAAAGGCATCGGCAGCTGTGGCACGATCCTCGCCGTGGAGGATGAGCCCGCCATCCTGAGCGTGGTCAAGACCATTCTGCAACAACAGGGATTCACGGTGTTGACCGCGGCGAACCCTGAAGAGGCGATCCGCCTCGGGGCGGAGCACGGAAGCGAGATCTGCCTGCTGCTTACGGACGTCGTCCTGCCTGGCATGAACGGCCGTGAGTTGGTCAACCGGCTGCAGGTGTTCCACCCGAACATCAAGCCGCTGTTCATGTCCGGCTACACGGCGAATGTCATCGTCCATCACGGGGTGCTCGACGAGGGGGTTCACTTCATCGCCAAGCCTTTCTCGTCGGCCAATCTCCTTGCCAAGGTCAAGGAGACCCTTGCCGGCAGGGCATGAAGCGCGACGCTCCCTGGGACGCCTCCGCGTCAACTTCCCCGGGGAAACTGTCCTGAAGGAGGGGTGCGGATCAGATCCGCCGCGTCTTGCGTCCCTTTGTCCCCGGCGGCGTGCGCTGGGGGCCGAAGTACTTCTCGCTGCGGTAGCGCAGCCACACCCGCAGCGCCTGGGGGACCTGCTCCCTTTGCTCCTTTGAAAGGCCTTCGTAGAGTCTCATGGCCATGTCGCGGTGCAGGCGGCAGGCGTGGTTGCGGTGCGCATCCCAGTAGGAGCGGGCCAGGCGGATCATGCGGCAGGTCTCCTTGACCGGGTCGGTGGCAGTGTTCTTGGACATGGGGGAATAGTAGCACAACGGAACTGTTCAAAATACTCGTGACGCATGACAGGTAACGGCAGGGAACGAACTCCAATGAGAAGTGAAAGGTGAAAAGTGAAAAGTGAAAAAGCAGAAAATCTGCCCAGAATGCTCGTGAAGCGCAACGAGAATCAGTCCTAAGAACTGTTCGTTATTGGAACGCATGACAAGGAAGAGATGATCTATGCCAGAAATTGGCAATAAAAATGCAGTTTTTGTGATTTTAAACCGTTCGGAAATCGACCGGGTGCATTTACTGACACGATCGCGTCGCTGCCACCTTCCCTGCTCGTTGCTCCGCCTGGGAGAGTGAGGCACATGGGCTTCCGGGCGCGGGTCAGTCCAGGTCGGCCTCGAACTCGATGCGCTGGCCGGCCACGAGCCGGTCGCACTCGATCGTCAGGGCCGGGGCGTCGCCCCCGGACCCGACCGTGAAGACCTTGTTCTCCCCCGGGCACAGGCCCTTCAGCGACTCCTCGGCGCGCACGCCGTTGACGGCGACCCAGGCGTCGTAGTAGATCGGCGCGATCCCCCGGTTCTCGACCGTGACCCGGGCGCTCGCCGCCGCGGCCTGGAAGGCGGTCACGCGGAAGCGGTAGCCAACGGCCATGCCGGCCTGGCGGATGCGCTCCGCCGTCTGATAGGCGGGCTGGCCGTCGCCGATCATGTAGCTGACGTTGTATTGCGCCGCCATCTCCTCGAAGGAGACGCCGTACGGTCCCGAGGGGTCCAGGGCATGGCGTTGGTCGTGGTCGGAGTAATAGCTGAACTCGCCGCCGACCGGCGCGCGCAGCCGCTTCTCCCGGCCGAAGAACTCGAAGCAGTCGTGGTTGTAGCCGCCGTGGTCGCGGCAGAGGAAGGAGTCGTCGAAGAGGCCAAAGGGGATCTGCCTGAGCTCCGGCGACGCAGCGAACGGCGCGCGGCTCTCGTCGGCGGCGTCGATCGAGATGCTCCAGCGCAGCGTCGGGCAGCTGGACTCCAGCACCCGGAAGAACTCCGCCTGGAAGGCCTTGGACGGGAAGTTCACCCCCAGCTCCTCGCCGGGATCGTAGACGTGGTATTCCGCCCATAGCCCGAAGCCGGCCTGCAGGAAGGCCAGGCGCGGGTCCCGGTCGTAGCGCGCGGCGAAGCGGCGGAAGAACTCCTGGACGAAGCCCTGCCACGCTGGATGCGACCAGTCGGGGAAGAAGGTCCACAGGCCCTCCGAGCGCGCCCGGGTCTCGCGGTAGTCCGGGAGCCGCTTAAGGAAGGCCGGCACGGCCGTGGCCCGGCCGGGATAGGTGTCGAAGAAGCGCAGGATCGCCTGGTGGCGGTGGGAGGCGGCGCTGGCGAGGATGCGCTCGACCCGGGCCCAGCTCCAGCTCTCCGGGTCGGCCTCGGTGGCCACCTCGTCGTAGCCGACGTAGGAATACTCCAGCTGGATGAAGTCGCGGGAGCTGAGCCGGTTGTCGTTCCAGAGGACGATGCCGGTCATGGGCTGGACGTTCTGGATCGAGGAGCGGAGCGGCACGTCGCGATAGTCCGGCTGGGGGCCGTGCCCGTCGCTGTCGCGGACGGAGCACGCCGCCGGCAGGAGCAGGGCGGCCAGCAGCAGGGGCAGGAGACCGGCGTTCACGTCCCTCATCCATCCATGATAGCACAGGATGAGAAGTGAGGAATTTCCCGGTCTTGGAAAAGGCCGGCTCCCTGCCCGATGTAGCGGATGAATGAAGCGCTTGACTTGAAGAGGACGGCGGGGTAGGCTCCGGCCATGAAGCGCGGTTCCGTTCTCCTGGCCCTGCTGGCGCTCCTGCCGGTCTTGACCGGCCAGGGGCTGTACCTTCCCGGCCCGGGACCGGCCCCTGAGAAGAGAATCGATTATCGCGCCCGAAGTTGGTCCAATACCGCGCCGCCGATCAACCTGACCCACCTCTTCGCCGGCGAGATCAACCGCCGCGGCAAACCGGTCGGTTTCCATTCCCGCCCCAACGGCAACGATCCCCGCACCAGCGGCGTCGTGCGCATCGTCGACCGGCCGAACCGCTTCGGCGTCTACACCGCCGTGGTCTGGATCGGCCGCCGCGAGCGGATCAAGTTCTCGACTTTCTACCCTGACCGGATGACGCGGGAGCAGGTGATCGCGGCCGTCCTGAGCGCCTTCCACAAGGGGCGGCGCCGCGGCGAGAACTTCCGCGGCCCGTCGGGGCTCGGCTTCACCATCGAGGGCTATTATCAGGGCGGCCGCATCCAGACGGCCTACCCCGTCTATTCCCGCTGAGAGGAGAATCCATGGCTTATCGCTTCTTTCGAGACGATGACGGCGATCCCAGGGCGGAGACGGGCCGCGACCGGCGCTTGCTCGGCCGCTTTCTGGAGGCCGACATCCAGGGCAGCCGCGCCCTGTGCGACGAGATCCTGGCGGCACTCGACGCCGTCATCGCCGGCCGCAGGAAACGCTGGGAGATGACCGGCAACGCCCACACGCTCTCGGCGGGGAAAAGGACCTCGCGCATCCATGCGGAAACGGGCCGCGCCGCCGACCTGCTGCTGCCGACTGCCGAGCTGCGCCTGGCGCTGCTGGAATGGCGGCTGCTGCTCGGCGGCAAGGCCTCTCGCCGTTCCCGCTCGGAATGACCCGCCGGCCCGCTTTCCGCGGCCGTCGGCGCAGGAAGGCCGGATGGGCATATGAGATTTTTCCCGCCGGGTCGTATTGTATCACCTGGTCCTGAAAGGGAGGCATCATGAACAAGAAACATCTGCTCTGCCTGGTCGCTCTGGCCTTTCTCCCTCTCCCATGTCCTGCGGCCGGTTCGATCACGATCTCCTCGCCGCTGGCGCCCCTGACCCTCAGCCACGACTTCACGCTGGGCTGGAACGCCCGCAACATCGTGGGCGAGCTCGTGATCAACGTCCTGCGCGAGGCGGGCGGGACCTGGACCATTGCCACCAGCGTCGATCCGGGCGGGGCATACGGGCGATTCCACTGGATCGTCGGCCAGCTGCCGAACCGCAATTCCCCCTTCCCGGCGGTGGCGGGCCAGCGCTTCTGCTTCCAGATCGGCGGCCGGGGTGACGATGGACGGGCCGTGATCGCGACCGGCCGCTGGTTCCAGATCGTCCAGCCCGGGATCAACCTCAGCGAACCCCACGCCGGCGAGCGCCTGGAGCGCGGCGGCAGCAAGACCATTCGCTGGAGCGCCCCCGACCTCCGCGGCGGGGTGCACATCGAGGCCTACTACCGCAGGGTCGGCGGGGGCTCCTTGACGAAGTACGTGCGCCTCTTCGAGAACACCGCCAATGACGGGCACCAGGGCTGGAGAATCTGGGACCGCCCCCACGGCATGACCGGGTCGCTGGATGGCCCTCCTTCGGGGGGCGACTTCCGCTGGTTCATCCGCGTGCTGTCGGCGCGCTGCTTCTGGCTCTTCGCCGACGGGCCGGAGTTCATCCTGGAGTAGTGGATAAGAAGTGATCGTGGTCGTGACCGTGTCAGTAAAAACAAGGGAAGAACTTCTGAGTTTCTGACAATTCTCTGGCAATGAGTCTAGTGCTTTTGCTTTTTACTTCAGATTGCCCAGGTTTGTGTCATTGAAATCCGGCAATTGAAATTCATCAAGGATCCGGTGCTTGGAATACGTCTCCAGTCCTCGCGCTTTTGGCCTTGCATTCACCCAGCCCATGCCAACATTGCGTGAGGATCAAAAAAAGCCGCTCCGGGATGCTCCCGGAGCGGCTTGGTCAACGGCGAGGCGGAACGTTCAGTTGACGGGCTCGGGCACAAGATCGCCCGCCGGCACCTCGGCCGCCGGGACCTCGGCTGCCGGCGCCGGGATTTCGGCGGCCGCGTGCTCCTTCTTCCAGCGGGCCTCGCAGGTCTTGCAGAGCTCGGTGATGTTCTTCAGCTCCCGGGCCTGGGGCACGGTGCCCTGGAAGATCTCGTCGGTCTTGCGGGTGTTGATGTGCTGGCAGTCCTGGTACAGGTGGAAGCGCGACCCGGACTTGGTCCAGTAGACGTGCTCGGCGCCGAGCGACTTGACCTGCTCGATCTGCTGGGCGTACTGCTCCTGGGACGGCGGGTTGAAGTCGATGCCGGTGAAGCCGGCGATCAGCAGCGCCACGACGGCGACGGCGCCGACCAGCCCCTTCTGCTTGCCCTTGAGGTCCTTGTTGGTGAAGATCAGCAGCACCAGGGGCAGGAAGGCGATGACGGCGATGATCGCGCCCAACTGGTTCTGCACGAAGAACTTGACCTTCTGCTTTTCCGAGGCGGGATCGAAGCGGTTGGCCTTCTTCCACAGCAGGTTGCCGATGACGGCGAAGACCAGGTCGGCGACGATCAGCACGATGAGCAGCCACATCTTGATCGGCTGCACCTTCAGCTGCAGGATGGCGGCGACCTCCAGGCCGATGGCCACGATCCAGGAGAGGACCGCGAAGAGGCGGAACTTCCCGGCCTTGGCCTTGCTCTCGGGAGTGGGGACGAAGGTCCGTGCCTCGGCGGCTGGCGTAGAGGCCTCGCCTTCCTCCACGTGGGTCAGCTTTTTCTTGGTTCCCTTGTCTGGCATGTGAATCCCTCCTGGGTGGTTTTGTTGCTGGCCGTATTCTATACCAAAAAGGCAAAAGGTAAAAGGAATAAGGCAAAAGTAAAAAGTGAAGCGGCGGGCATCGATCGAAAACGGCCATGGTCTTGATATGGTCTTTTTTCTTGCTTTTGCCTTTTGCCTTTTTTCTTTTGCCTTAGTAATCCCATTATTGACTTCCCCCTCCGCTCACCCTATAGTCTCGCCATGAGCACGAACTATGGCGTTGCCGAGGACCGCCTGACCCATTATGCCTGCTTCCGCGCGCCGGGTCCCGTCCGCGTCGACGGCCGCCTCGACGAGGAGGCATGGCGGGCGGCGCCGCT
The DNA here is from genome assembly GCA_022711715.1 of Acidobacteriota bacterium. GTDB lineage: Bacteria > Acidobacteriota > Aminicenantia > UBA2199 > UBA2199 > UBA2199. Next base: position 1,935 of record JAKLEC010000019.1, on the reverse strand, counting down.
GTCGCCGCCGTTCGTCGACCTGGTGACGGGCGGCCCGGCGCCGCTGGAGACCCGCGTTTCCTGCCTGTGGGACGACCGCGCCTTCTACGTCGCCTTCCGCGTCGAGGAGCCCCGCGTCCGCGCCACCCTCACCCGGCGCGATTCGTTCATCTGGAACGACAACGACGTGGAAGTTTTCATCGCCGGCGACGACTGCTACTACGAGCTCGAGATCAACGCCCTGGGTACGGTCTACGAGGCGCTCTTCGTCTGGCAGGACGCGCTGAAGCCGGGCGGCCGCTTCGACCGGCCCGAATACGATCCGCGGCGGCGCGACGTCGACCTGCTGGGCGGCTTCCAGGACGCCTCGCGTTTCGGCCGCCATCCGCGCGGCAAGCGCTGGGCTTTCCTCGACTGGGACCTGCAGGGACTGGAGACGGCCGTGCACGTCGACGGCGTGATCAACGATCCCGCCGGGGACGGCAGGGGCTGGACCGTCGAGCTGGCCTTCCCCTGGGAGGGGATGAAGCCCCTGTTCGCCGGCCGCCGGCTGCCGCCTCAGGAGGGCGATGTCCTGCGCGTCGACTTCTCGCGCTTCGAGCCGCTGGCCGACCCGGCGCGCAAGCCGGCGCCAGGCTGGTGCCTGAACGCCCACGGCGTCTACGACTCGCACATCCCCGAGTGCTTCTCCTTCGTGCACTTCAGCGGCCGCGCGGCCGGCCGCTGACGGGCGGAAGCTCCCAGATCTGTCCACAATACTCGTGACGCGTAACGCGTGACGCGTGACGAGCAACCGCATGGAACGAGCTCCAGTGAAAAGTGAAAGGTAAAAGTGAAGAGTAAAAAAACTTACCTAATTGGGCAGCACCGGCTGCTTGGAATTGTCTCGCTCCCCCGGGGGCGATGCGCGTCGGGGAGCCGGGAAGCCTACAGCGCGAAGCCGAGCGTAAAGCCGAAGGAGAGGTCGCTGAAAAGCTCCTTCCAGGCGGTCAGCATGTAGGCGCCCAGGCGGAACTTGCTGGCGCGGATCCCGGCCTGGAGCTTCAGCTCCAAGGGGATCGACAGGCCGGCGGACTTCTTCAGCCAGATCTCCTTGACGATGCCGGCGCCGACGAACAATTGGCCGCGGGTGAGGTTGAATGTGCCGCCCGGCGCCAGGATCAGCGAGTCGGTCTCGAACTTGTTGTTCACGTACAGCGTGCACTCCGGGCTGACCATGAACAGGCCGCCGACGGCAACGTCGAAGGTGACGTTCCCCGAGAAGACCAGCGGCTTGAAATCGAAGTCGCCGCGGGTGAGGATGCCGAAGTTGGCGCTGACGTCGATGCTCTGCGCCTGGACCAGGCCGGCGCTGGCGAGAACAATGATGGCGATCCATGCTTTTTTCATGCGCCCTCCTGGGACCGGGTAATGGTAGACGAGCGGAAACGAAAAATCAAGCCCCGGCGCGCGCGGCCGCTCAGCGGCCGGCGGCGCGGAAGCGGTCCGCGGCGACGTGCCACTCCCACTCGCGCTCGAGGTCGTCCATCCCGGGGCGAGCCGCCGGCCGGCGCGTCCCGGGATCGAGGCGCAGGTAGTCGCCGGCGGCGGTGAAGCGGACGACGCCGGCGCCGGCCCAGCGGGCGCCGCGCCATGAGTACGGGTAGGGATCGACGCGGGAGAGGGGAGATCCCCCGGCCAGGTCGGCGATGCGATAAAGGTTGACCGCCTGGTGCCCCTCGCCTACCGAAACGGACAGGAGCAGTTCCTTGCCCGGGGAGACGAGCGCCTGGTCGATCAGGGGCAGCTCGTCGGCGAGCTCGGGCACGACCAGGTTGCCGGCCGCGTCGACCAGGGCCAGGCGGTCGCGGCCGGCCGGGCCCTGGACGTTGGCGATGACCACGATCTCCCGGCACGCCGGCGCATTGACCGCGACGCGGCGCAGGTTGGGGAACTCCGCGTCCGCCTCGATGGTGA
>JAKLEC010000018.1 GCA_022711715.1 Acidobacteriota bacterium | reverse complement strand
ACAACCGCATCGTCATCCCCACCGGCACCTTCCGCAAGTTCTTCCCGGGCGAGGACGACGTGACGCTCATCGTCAAGCTGCGCTCCGGGGCCAGCCTGCCGCGCGCCATGGACGAGGTGACCAACGTTATGCGCCTGCGCCGCAAGGTAAAGGCCAACGAAAAGAACAACTTCGGCGTCTTCACCCAGGACACCATCGCCGGCCTCTATACCCAGCTCACCGGCGCCGCGTTCCTGGTGATGATCATCATCTCGTCGATCGGGCTGGTGGTCGGCGGCATCGGCGTGATGAACATCATGCTGGTCTCGGTCAAGGAGCGTACCCGCGAGATCGGCCTGCGCAAGGCCATCGGCGCCCGCCGCGCCGAGATCCGCAACCAGTTTCTCTACGAGGCGATCGTGCTGACCCTCAGCGGCGGCATCGTGGGCATCATCTGCGGCATTCTGCTCAGCCTGCTCATCAAGTCGCTCAGCGGGCTGCCCATCTCGGTGAACGCCCTCTCGATCATAGCCGCCCTGGCCGTATCGACCTCCGTGGGGCTGTTTTTCGGCATTTACCCAGCCTCCCAGGCGGCCAAACTCGATCCAGTCAAGGCATTGCACTACGAGTAGAGATCGCGCCTCCTAGGGCTTGCTAGGGCTGAAATCAGTGGTTCCGGGCACCATGTGCCACGTTCCAGGCTAAAGAAATTCCCAAACTGCAGGCAGACATTGAAGTAGAAGAGCGATTGCAGTTGCTGTAAGGTTCGATGTTCGACGTTCGACGTAAAGAAGGCCAATTCGCTTGGATGCTGAAGATTTCTAGTTAGGTGCTGATCGTAATTACCAATTAAAACGGAAAGCAATTCAAAGGGGGTTCGACTTGAAGCTCAAGGCCATGTTGATTGCCGTTACTTACACTAACACAAACACTAACACTAACACATAGTGGGTTTTGACAGCAGATTTTATGTCGGATAAGATATATTATGTAAACTAATGTAGATTTTTTATAATCCGGATAGGTCTTTCAGCCTGTTTTCCCGTATGTCGGATATCAGTCTCTCGAGGACCTCGATCACCCTGCCCCGGTCGACGTTCTCGTGCCTGAACTGGAAGTTTATCCTGACCTTCTTGTCAGCGGAAACGAACTGGAAACGGAACGCCTTCGGCTTTCCCTCTTTTTCCTTGCGCTGCTCCTTGACCACCTCGCGCGACACCGGCTTCTTACCGTACTGGCTCAGGATCTCGTCCATCTTCTCCGCGTCGCCGGTCTTGGTCAGTTCCAAAAGGAACGTCTTTGAGTCGATCCCCAGTTGCAGGCATCTTTCCCTGATCTCGGCCGGCAGGTCCGTGATGCGCACCAGCTCGGTCACCGTCACCCGCGACTTGCCGATCTTCTTGGCGATCTCCTCGTGGGTGTAACCGTAGATCTCGGCCAGCGAGCGGATCGAATCGGCCTGCTCGAAGACGTTCAGGTCCTTGCGCTGGATATTCTCGACGATCGACATTTCCAGCGCCTCGTTGTCCGGGATGTCGTGCTCGATGCACGGGATCTCGGTCATTCCCGCTTCCTTGGCGGCGCGGAATCGCCTTTCGCCGGCAATGATCTCGAAGTTTCCGTCGCGCGGCTTGACGATCACCGGCTCGATGATGCCGTTTTCCTTGATGGAGTTCGTGAGCTCCTTGAGGTCGCCCATGTCCCGCCGCGGCTGCATCTGGTTGGTCAGTATCTTCTCCACCGGGACGTTGCGGATCACCGGCGTCTTGGTGCGCAGCGAGATCTCGTCCACCAGATGGTGGTCATGCTTCATCTTGATGAAATCGGGCAATCCGACTTTTTTAGCCATTTTTGATGATTTCCTTGGCCAGCTCCTGGTACTCGATCGCCCCGCGGGAATTGGGGGCAAAGGTGAAGATCGACTCCTTGTAAGCCGGGCTCTCTTCAAGGCGGACATTCTTGGATATGATGGTCTTGAACACGCGATTGGCGAACATCTTGCGGATATGCTCCTCGCTGTCCTTGGCGATGACAATGCGCTTATCGTACATGGTGATCAGCACGCCGAGCAGAGTCAAGTCGGGATTGCTTCGACTACGAACCTTCTCGTAGGTGTCGAGCAGGTCGTCGGTCCCTTCCAGGGCGAAATAGGATGACTGGATGGGGATGATCAAATGGCTCGCCGCCACGAATGAATTGATGGTGATCAGGCCCAGAGTCGGAGGAGTGTCGACGATCACGTAATCGAACTTGTACTTGAACGTGTCGAGCCGGTCCTTCAGGCGGAAATGGCCGTCGATCTCCCCGATCAGCTTTGATTCCAGCTTGGCCAGCGAGATCGAGGCCGGCAGCAGCGACAGGTTGATAATGCTCGTGGGCGCGACCACTTCGTCGAATGCCAGCTCGGAATTCTCCAGCAGGTCGAACACCGAATATTTCTGCTGGCTGCGGTCCATGAACGTGACGGTCGAATTGGCCTGCGGGTCCATGTCGATGAGCAGCGTCTTGTGGCCCATCAGTGCGAATGCCGCGGCGAGGTTGATGGAGGTGGTGGTCTTGCCCACTCCCCCTTTCTGGTTGGCGATGGTGATGATCACGTGCGCTCCTGTTTCGGCAAATCATCTTATAGTAAATGGCGTACCGGTTGTCAATAGAAAAAAGTGAAACCGGATTACATTTCTCTGGAGCGAAAAGTGAAAAGTGAAAGAGACTGGTCTTGCAGCACCTTATCGCTTCCAGATCGCAGAAGCTCGCCTATTGCTTGTCTATTTACTCTTTCACGGTTTTTAGTCACTTTCACTTTCCCGATGTCGGCATGCCGACATTGACAATAAAGCACATCTAAGTGTTAGTGTTCGTGTTAGTGTTTGGAAGAATAAAGCACAGCATTTCTTTAATGTTCTTGCTTGGTACAAACACAAACACTAACACTAACACATAGTATTTATTGGTTTTGGAAAGTTCAGCGCGCCGCTTGGATCTTGAAGAAAACCGGGACGCCTTCGAGCTCCAGTTCCTGGTTCAGGCGCTTCTTGAGGAACAGCTCATCGGAAGGATTCAACTTGGAAGAGCTCTTGCAATGGAACTTGACGAAGAACGGACGCATCGTTTCGATGGACACGAATTTGGGGCTGAAAACGCGGTGGTCCTGGGTGGTGAGTTTTTTCTCGCGCAGCAGCCTCTGTATCAGGTCGTTGAGAAGGGAGATCTTGACCTTGCGGTCGAGCCTGGCGTTGATATCCTGCGCCTTGTCCAGCATCTGGAAGACGTTCTTCCCCGACGCCGCCGAAACGGCGATGAACGGCGCGAAATAGAGGTCATTGAAGCGGCTGCGGGACAGGGCGAAGTACTTGTCGCCGGCGACGCCGGGGGCCAGCAGATCGGACTTGTTGCCGGCGATCAGCGCCGGCTTGGCCGCCTTCACCACTTTCTGGGCGATCAGCAGGTCATTCTGGTCCACCCGCTGGGAAAGGTCGATGACGAAGACGATCACGTCCGCCTGACGCAGCTCGTTCTCGGCGCGGATCACGGCGGCGCTTTCAGTGGTCTCCCTGACCTTCTGCATCTTGCGGATGCCGGCGTTGTCGACGAGGATGAAGGTCTGGTTGTTCCGCCGCACCTCAAGATCGATCGAGTCGCGGGTCGTTCCAGGGAATGGGCTTACGATTACCCGGTCGTCATTGACGATGCGGTTGATCAATGACGACTTGCCCACGTTGGGTTTGCCGATGATGCTGATCCTCGCCGCCGGTTCCTCGGGAGCGGATGCGGCCAGGGAACGGGCGCCCGCTTCCCTCCTGACCGCAGCGACCAGTTCCTCCACGCCCAGGTTGTGCTCGGCGGAGATGGGAATGAGGTCGGCATTGAGCTCGTAATAGGAGACGGGGATCAGGAAACGGTCGGGGTCGTCAGCTTTGTTGACCACGGTGATGATCTTCTTGCGCAGCCGGCGGACCTGAAGGTAGAGGTCCTGCTCGTAGCCCAGCAGATCGCGCTTGCCGTCGAACAGGAAGATGATCAGGTCGGAGGCTTCGGCAGCCTGGAAGATCTTGCGATTGATCTCGGAGGAGATGGTCTCCTTGTCGGGGAAAAATCCGCCGCTGTCCTGCAGGTCGATCCAGGCATCGTCCAGCCTGACCTTCTGGCGGAAGATGTCGCGGGTCATTCCCGGCTGGTTGTGAACCAGGGCCTTGCGTTTTCCCAGCATGCGGTTGAACAGGGTCGACTTGCCTGTATTGGGCGCCCCGATGATCGTGACCAATGGGATCTGGCTCATTTTTTATTCTCTATATGTTCTTTATTATCGGCTTTTTCCGATTTTTATTCGCTTAATGCTTTTTCTAACACTAACACAAACACTATCACTATTTATCCTGGAAGCTGCCATTATAACGAACCATGGCGATGCTGAAGCACTCGATGGCCTCTCCCCTGCCGACGGCGTCCAATTTTTCCTTGGTCTTGCCCTTGAGGTTGAAATCCTCCGCCGGAATGCCCAGCAGGCCCGACACGGTGCGCACGATCTCGGCCTTGAATGGGGCGATGCGGGGCTCTTCGGTCACCACCACGCAGTCAACATTGATGATCTCGAAACCCCGCGCAGCGAGCATTCCGCGCACTTGCGCGATCAGCGCGGCCCCGGAAGCCCCCTTCAGCGCCGGATCGGTGTCGGGGAACAATTCACCGATGTCGGGCCCGGCGACTGCGCCCAGCAGGGCGTCGATGAGCGAATGGACCAGGACGTCGCCGTCGGAGTGGGCCTCGGCGCGCACCACGGTCGACACCTTGACCCCGCCGAGCATCAATCCGTCTCCCGGGACCAGGCGGTGGATGTCGTAGCCGACCCCGGAGCGGATCTTGATCATGAGGTTTTCTTCCCGAAGATGATCTTGCCCGACGTCGACTGCAGGACCGAGGTCACCTCGATCTCCATGTCGTGGCCGATGTCGCCCTTGGCGTCGTCGACCACCACCATGGTGCCGTCCTCCAGGTAGGCCAGGCCCTGGCGTTTCTCCTTCCCCTCCTTGGCGATGTGCACCTGCAGCTTCTCGCCGGGATAGACGATGGGCTTGAGGGCGAAGGCCAGCTCGTTGACGTTCAGCACCTTGACGTCCTGGAGCTTGGCGATCTTGCTCAGGTTGACGTCGTTGGTGATGACCTTGAATTTGTGCTCCTGGGCCAGGAGCACCAGCTTCTGGTCGACCTCCTTGACGCCGGGAACGTTCTTGTTCAGGATGGTGACTGAAATTTCCTTGTTCTGTTGCAGCTGCTCGATGACGTCCAGCCCGCGCTTGCCGCGGACCTTTTTGGTGACGTCCGGCGAGTCGGCGATGAACTGCAGCTCGGCCAGGACGAACTGGGTGATGATCAGTTCGCCCTCGATGAACCCGGAGTTGGCGATGGCCACGATACGGCCGTCGATGATCGCCGAGGTGTCGACCAGGTAGGATTGAGTGAAGGCGCTGCTGCCGCGGAGGAATTCGCGGATGTTGAGGGGCGAGAACATGTTGGGCTTGCTGATGCCGATGAACAGGCCCGTGGCCGGGATACCGAACAGAAAAAGCGCCTTGAAGAAGACATAGGCCGAGAATGACATGGCGATGAGGTTGAAGAGCTGGAAGGTGATCCAGCCGACCAGGATGCCGCCAAGCAGGCCCAGCGAGGCGCTCCAGATGTGCTTGAGCTCCGCCTTGCGGATCTTGTAGACCAGCAGGGAGAGAGCCGCGGCGAAGGCGGCCCCGTAGGCGGCGCCCATGGCCGGCGGCGTCCCGCGGAAAGGCGGATAGGTGTAGCCGATGATGGCGAATATCGCGATGAAGATCAGCTTGTACAGATAGATGATCATGTCGTCTCCTTGGTCCGGATCGGAGATCCTGGGTCGATTCTACCCCATTTCACCAAGGTTGGCAAATGCCGTGACCGGCGCTGCGGTCGCGTTACGCCTTCAACTGCTCGAGCAGCCCGCGGATATTGTCGATGGAGATTACCGATATACCTTTATAATTTGACACTGGCCCGTTGGCCGCCGGCAGCAGTATGGTTGAAAAACCCTGTCGTATGGCCTCTTTTACCCTCATTTCCAGGAAGCTGACCGGCCGGATCTCCCCGGTGAGCCCGACCTCCCCCAGCACGACCGAGTTGGCCGGGGGCACGACGCCGCGGTGGCTGGAGACCAGGGCCTGGCACACGGCCAGGTCGGCGGCGGTCTCGCGGATGACCATGCCGCCGGTGACGTTGAGGAAGACGTCGGACTTGTAGAACGGCAGGCGCAGCTTTTTCTCGATGATGGAGATGAGCATCGCCAGTCGGTAGCCGTCGAAGCCGATGGCGATGCGCCGCGGATTGCCGGCGAAGGGGCTGTCGGCGACCAGCGCCTGCACCTCGGTGAGCAGCGGCCGCAGGCCGCTCATGGCCGGGAAGATGGCCGTGCCCGGGGAGCGCGACTGGCGGTCCTGGATCAGCACCTGCGTCGGGTCGCTCACCGAGGCCAGGCCCTTCTCCGACATCTGGAAGATGCCCACCTCGTTCAGGGGCCCGAAACGGTTCTTTTCGGCGCGCAGCAGCCGCAGGTCGGCCTGCGTCTCGCCCTGGAAATAGAGGACGGCATCGACCATGTGCTCGAGCGACTTGGGGCCGGCCAGCTGCCCTTCCTTGGTGATGTGGCCGATGAGGAAGACGGTGACGCCGCCGCTTTTGGCCAGTTCGATGATCTCCGCGGTCAGCGTGCGCAGCGAGGCCACCGAGCCGCCCAGGGCGGCCGTGCGCCGCGAGGGCAGGGTCTGGATGGAGTCGATGACCAGGAAGCCCGGCCGCGTTTCATGCACCAGCCGCTTCAGGTCCTCCAGCGAGCCGCTGGCCAGCAGGGAGATGCCGGCGGCGGCGGCGCCCAGGCGGTCGGCGCGCATCTTGATCTGCTGCGCCGACTCCTCGCCGGAGTAATAGAGGACGGAATGCCCCTGGCGGGCCAGGGCGGCGGAGACCTCCAGCAGCAGGGTCGACTTCCCCACCCCGGGCTCGCCGCCGATGAGGATCACCGAGTGCGGCACGATGCCGCCGCCCAGCACGCGGTCGAATTCGGCCAGGCCGGTGAGCCGGCGCGGCGCCGAGGCGGAGTCAACCTCCGCCAGCGGCTGCGGCTGGGGGCCGGGGCCGGCCGGCGCCGCCGTTTCCGCCTCCGCCGCGCCCTCGACCATGGTGTTCCATTCCTGGCACTGCGGGCAGCGGCCGAAGTACTTGGCGGACTGGTAGCCGCACTCGACGCACTCGAACAGGGCGGGATGCTTCGCCGGTTTGGGAGCCACGCTGCGCCTCGGCGCTACTCGCGCTCGATGAATTCCATGTTGGCGAACTTGGTGAACTTGTCCAGGAAGGCCAGGGTGATCTTGCCGGTGGGGCCGTTGCGCTGCTTGGCGACGATCAGGTCGGCCTCGCCCTTGCGCTCGGAGTCCTTGTTGAACTGGTCGTCGCGGTGGATGAAGATGACCACGTCGGCGTCCTGCTCGATGGAGCCGCTCTCCTTCAGGTCGGAGAGCTGGTACTTGGGCCCCTTCTCGCCCTTGCCGCCACGCGTCTCGGGGGCGCGGTTGAGCTGGGCCAGGGCCACCACCGGGATCTGCAGCTCCTTGGCCAGCTCCTTGAGCGAAGCGGTGATGACCGCCACCTCCTGGGCGCGCGTGTCGCTGCGGCGCAGGTGCTCGCCGGTCACCTTCATCAGCTGCAGGTAGTCGACGAAAACGATGTCCAGGTTCTTCTCGGCCTTCAGCTTGCGCGCCCGGGCCTTCATCTCCACGATGGACAGCGAGGCCGAGTCGTCGACGAACAGCCGGGCTTTCTGCAGCTCGGAGGCGGCCAGCTCCAGGTCGCCCCACTCCTTTTTGGTCAGGCTGGGGCGGCCGGTGCGGATGGCGGCCATGCTGACGCGGGCGTGGATGGCCAGCATGCGCATCAGCACCTGCTGGCGCGACATCTCGATGGAGTAGAAGGCCACCGACTTCTCCTCCTTGATGGCCAGGTGCACGGCGATGTTCAGGGCCAGCGCCGTCTTGCCCATGGAGGGGCGGGCGGCGAAGACGACGAGGTCGCCGTTCTGGAAGCCCGAGGTGATGGCGTCCAGGTCGAAGAAGCCGGACTTCAGCCCCTGGCTCTCCCCCTTCTTCTGGATCTTCTCGATCAGGTCCATCGTCTCCGGGACCATCTCGCCGGTGGACTTGAAGCCCGCCTTCTCCCGCCACTCGGCGATGCGGATGAACTCCTCCTGCATCTCGTTGAGCAGGCTCGAGGTGTCGGCGGCGGGCTCCACCCCCTTCTGGATGATGCCGCGCGAGGCCAGGATGATCTTGCGCAGAGTGGAGCGGTCCTTGACGATCTGGACGTACTCCTTGATGTCGAGGTTCTCGGGGATGTCGTCGACCAGCGCGGTGATGAAGGCGTGGCCGCCGACCAGCTGCAGCTTCTTGCCCTTCTCCAGCAGGCTGGAGACGGTGATGATGTCCGCCTGGGTGCCGGCGTTGGAGAGCTGCAGCACCGCCTGGGCGATCAGCTGGTGGCTGTCGCGGAAGAAGTCCTCGCTGCCGATCTCCGAGAAAACCTGGTTGACGTAGCGGCCGTCGAGCAGCATGGCGCCCAGCAGCGCCTTCTCGGCGATCTCGTCGTGGGGCAGGGCCTGGATGGCTTCCAGCGCCATGGCGCCGCTCCTCAGGCCTGCTCTTCCCCTTCTTCCTTCTGGACGACGATCTGGATGGCGGCCTCGACGCCCTGGAAGAGCTTGATCCTGGCGGTGAACTCGCCCAGCCGCTTGATGGGCTCGTCGAGGTGGATCTTCTTCTTCTCCACGCTGAAGCCCTTGTCGGCCAGTTCCTTCTCGATCTCGGCGGTGGTCACCGAGCCGAACAGCACGTCGTTCTCGCCCGCTTTCTTGCGGATGGCGATGACCACGCCGTCCAGCTTCCGTTTCTGCTCGCCGGCGGCCTGCTTCTCCAGCTCCAGCTTCTGCTGGTGCTTCTTCTTGCGGCCGGCCATCAGCGCCAGGTTGTGGGCGTTGACCTCCACGGCCAGCTTGCGCGGGAAGAGAAAGTTGCGGGCGAAGCCCGGCTTCACCTCCAGGACGTCGCCCAGGCTGCCGATCTTGTCCACGTCGGACGTGAGTATGACCTTCATGAGAGCCTCTTCTTTTCCTCGGTGAAGCGGATCAGCGCCATTTGCCGGGCGCGCTTGATGGCCTTGGACAGCTGCTTCTGGTGGTAGGCGCAGGTGCCGCTGACGCGGGCCGGGAAGATGCGCCCGGTCTCGGAGATGAAGTTCTCCAGGTACTTGTGGTTCTTGTAGTCGATCAGGGTGACCTTGTCCTTGCAGAAGGCGCAGAACTTCTTGCGCGCCGAATAATATTTCTTGGCCGGCTTGCCGTCGCCGGAGCTACTTCTCGGATGCATCGCTCTCCTCCTCGCTCTCGCTGAATTCCTCGCTCTCCTTCTCCTCGCTGCGGCTGTCCATGCTCTTCTTGCGGATGCGGTCGATCTTGGCCCAGCGCTTGGTCAGCTTGTTCGACTTCTTCAGCTTGTCGTCCAGCCGCAGGGTGATGAAGCGCAGCACTTTTTCCATCTGCTTCAGGCGGCGCTCCAGGGTGGCGACGACCGCGCCGTCGGCCTCGGCCACCACGAACACGTAGTGGCCCTCCAGGTGCTTCTGGATGGGGAAGGCCAGTTTCTTGCGTCCCCATTCATCGAGGTTCTCGACCACGCCCTTGGCCTTGGTGATGGTCGTGGTGACGGCCTCGATGACCTTCTTGACTTCCTCCTCCCCCGCGTCGGGGGTGACGATGAAGCCGATCTCGTACCTGCTAGTCATGGGTCCTCCTTGTGGATGTTTTAGCCTCCCCCGCCGGGAGAAGCAAGGAGTCGTGTCTCCTGTTATAACGGTTCATGGCGTTATGGAAATCGCTTTCCAGGACGGCCTCGGCGGCGTCGGCCGCCCGCTCCGCCCCGCCGCGCAGGGCGGCGAAGGCCCCGCCGCGCAGTGGCGTGAGCACGTAGTGCACCAGGTCGCCGACCTCGGGGCGGTCGGGGCGGATGCCGATGCGCAGCCGCGGGAAATCGGGGCCGCCCAGGTGCTGGATGATCGAGCGCATGCCCTTGTGGCTGCCGGCGCTGCCGCGCTCGCGCAGGCGCACGCTGCCCAGGGGCAGGTCGATGTCGTCGTAGATGACCAGCATGTCCGCCAGCTCCAGGCCGAACATGCGGCGCAGCTTGGCGGCGGCCTGTCCCGATTCGTTCATGTAGGTCATCGGCTTGGCCAGCACCACGTCGCAGCCCAGGAGGCGCGCCTTGCGGAAGCGCAGCACGCCGCCCAGGCCGGCCAGCTCGATGCCATGGCGGCGGCAGAGCTCGTCGACGCAGAGGAAGCCGGCGTTGTGCGGGCTTTTTTCATACTTGCGCTCGGGATTGCCCAGTCCGATGAAGGCAAAAATGGCCCCTCCTACTTCTTTTCCTTGCCCTTGTCGGCATCCTTGGCGCCGCCCTTGGCGGCGGCGGCATCCTTGCCGGCCGGGGCGCCCTTGGCCGGGGCACCCTTGGCGGCCTCGCCTTCCTTGGCCGGGGCCTTGGCATCGCCGGCGGCCGGGGCGGCGGCGCCCTCCGCGGGCGCGGCCTCGGCGGCGGCCTCGGCGGGCGCGGCGGCGACCTCTTCCTTGGCCTTGGCGGCCACGGCGCAGATCACGGTGTTGGCCGGGGAGATGAACTGGTACGCCTCGTTCCTGGCCAGGTCGGCGACGCGGACGGCCTGTCCGAGGTGCAGCCCGGCGATGTCGACGCGAATCTCGCGGGGAATGCTGGCCGGCAGGCTGCGCACCAGCACCTGGCGGTGGATGAACTCCAGCAGGCCGTCCTCGGTCTTGACGCCCACGGGCTCGCCCTCGAGCACCACCGGCACCTCGACCTCGACCGGCTTGTTCAGGTCGATGCGGATGAAGTCGACGTGGATGATGCGGTCGCTCAGGTAGTCGTACTGGATCTCCTTGATCATGGCGTCGAAGTTGGCTTTCTCGCCCTGGGTGATGCGCAGGATCGAGTTGTCCTTGTTCTCCGACTTCAGGACGGACTTGATGTCGGCCAGGCTCACGGCGATGGGCAGGCTCTCGGCGGTGATGCCGTAGATGACGGCCGGGATCTTGCCGGCGGCGCGCAGCCCCTTGCTGTCGCGCTTGCTTATTTCCTTCCGCGGCTCGGCGTGGATCGTGATGATGTTCTCCATGTTCACCTCTATTTGATCAGGAATAGTTTGGATACGGACGTCTCGCGGTGGATGCTCTCGATGGCGTTGGCGAAGAGGCCCGAGACCGACAGCAGCTCGATCTTCGGGCACTCGCTCTTGGGGCAGCGGCGCGGGATGGTGTCGGTGACGAAGATCTTCTCCAGCGGCGCGGCGTTGATGCGCTCCACGGCCTTGCCGGAGAAGATGCCGTGGGTGCAGGCGGCGTAGATCTTGCGCGCGCCGCGCTCCTTCAGGGCGGTGATGGTGGCGCTCAGCGTGCCGGCGGTGTCGATGATGTCGTCGACGATGATGGCGTTCTTGCCGTCGACGTCGCCGATGATGTGCATCAGCTCGGCCACGTTGGGCTGCGTGCGCTTCTTGTCGGCGATGGCCAGGTCGGCGTTCAGCTTGCGGGCGAACAGCCGCGCCCGCTCCACGCCGCCGGCGTCGGGGGCGACGATGACCAGGTTCCTCAGGTTCATCTTCTTGAAGTGCGAGATGAACACCGGCAGGGCCATGAGGTTGTCCACCGGGATGTTGAAGAATCCCTGGATCTGCGCGGCGTGCAGGTCGATGGTCAGCACACGCGAGAAGCCGGCCGTCTCCAGCAGGTCGGCCAGCAGCCGCGCCGAGATGGCCACGCGCGGGCGGTCCTTGCGGTCCTGGCGGGCGTAGGCGTAGTAGGTGATGACCGCGGTGATGCGCCGCGCCGAGGCGCGCTTGAAGGCGTCGGCCATGAGCAGCAGCTGCATGATGTGGAAGTTGCTGTCGGCGCACAGCGACTGCACGATAAAGACGTCGGCGCCGCGGACGTTCTCGTGGCTCTGGAAGCGGATCTCGCCGTCGGAGAAGACGTCGAGCACCGATTTCCCGAGGCGGCTGTGCAGGTGGCGGGCGATCTCGCCGGCCAGCTTCTCGTTGGAGGTGCCGGAGAAGATCAGGAACTTGTTATCGTGGGTCATGGGTTTTCCTGGGGCGGGAGGATTCGAACCTCCGAATCTCGGCTCCAAAGGCCGATGCCTTACCGCTTGGCCACACCCCAATGCTCTCCTGGTAGGTTTTGCTGCCGATGAAGCGGGTCAGGACCGTTCCCGGCAGGCGCCGGGCGAGGGCGGACAGACGCCTGCCGTGGCCGAGCGCGAACACCGCCGAGCCGCTGCCTGTCATCTGCACGTACCCGCTTCCTCCTTGGGCCATTTTTTGCCTGATATCCCTGATTTCCGGGAACAACTCGCAGGTAACGCTTTCCAGATCGTTGCGCAATATGGAGAGATCACCCTTTTCCAGGAAGAGTTGTATTTTACTGGGAAAACGGGCCCTTGTCAAGCGGAATCGGGAGAAAACCAGCGCCGTGGACACGGGCCGCGGCGGCAGGCAGAGAAGGACCGGCCGCGCCCGCAGCGCCGGCAGCCCCGTCAGCTTTTCGCCGATCCCCTCCCCCAGCGCCGTGCCGCCGCGCAGGAAGAAGGGCACGTCGGCGCCGAGGCGGGCGGCCATCTCCGCCAGCTGGCCGGCGGGGAGCCCCAGGCCGAAGAAGCGGTCGAGGAAGAGCAGCATCACGGCGGCGTTGCCGCTGCCGCCGCCGAGGCCGGCGCCGGCCGGTATGCGCTTGCTCACGAAGACCTCCAGGCCGCGGCGCAGCCGGCAGTTCTCGGCGACCAGGCGAAAGGCGCGGGCGATGGTGTTGGTTTCGTCCCAGGGCACGCGCGGGTCGTCGCCGTCCAGGCGCAGCCCCGCGCGGGAGCGCTCGCGCACCTCCATGCCGTCGCTGAGGCCGATGGTCTGGAAGATGGTGCGCAGCGTGTGGTAGCCGTCGTTGCGGCGGCCGGTGACCTCCAGCCCGAGGTTGATCTTGGCGAAGGAGCGCAGGCGGATCATCGGCCCAGCACGGCCTCCAGCTCGCCGGCGCGGAAGCGACCGCTGTAGTCGACGAGGATCACCCGGCCGGGGCGGGCCTCGCTCTTGGTCACGCGCAGCGACAGCTCGGCGCCTTCGCGGCGCAGGCGCAGCGCCCTCGGCCCGCCGGCGCCCTCCTCCTTCTCGACGGCGATCCCCGCCTCGGCCAGCCGGGGCGGCGGCGCGCCGGGGTCGAGCAGGAGCGACTTCAGCTCGGCCAGCGTGAGGCCGATGCCCCACAGGCGGTCGAGCAGGAGGCTGAAATCCCCCTGCCAGTAGGTGCGCTCGGAGAAATTGAGCAGCCGGGCCTTCTCTCCGGCGACGTCCAGCTCCAGCCCGGCCTGGTTGAGCGGCGTGAAGAAGACGAACTTGGCCGCGGCGTCATCGAAGCGGCAGGCCACCCGGCCGTTCTGGCACTCCCCTGCCTCACGATAGCTGAACTTGAGGCTCATGACGCGGAATGACGGCCCCGCGCCCGGGGCCAGGGCGGGGCGCGGCGCGCGGCAGGAAAGCCAGCAGGCCAAGGCCAGGAGCAGCAGGATTCTTTTCATTTTCCGCGCCCCATTGTAGCACACTCGGCGCCGGTGTGAAGGACCGCCCCGGCGCCGTTCTTCAATCCGCTGCCGCCCCGGAGCTTCCCCGGCGCCACAGGAAATAGACCGGCACGCCCAGGAGGATCAGGGCCAGGCCGACGAAGGAGTTCCAGAAGGCATGGAGGAGGGAATTGACGGTCAGCAGGACCGCCGAGAGGACGAACAGCAGCGGCGTGACCGGATAGCCCCAGGTGCGGTACGGTCGCGGCAGGTCGGGCCGGCGCCGGCGCAGTACGATCACGCCGGCCACGGTCAAGCCCATGAAGATCCAGAAGCCGAAGATGACGTAGGAGTACAGCTGTTCGAAGGTGCCGCTGAGGCTGAGCAGCGCCGCCCAGCCGGCCAGCACGACGATCGCGACATGGGGGGTGCGGAAGCGGGGGTGCACGCGCCCCACGCCCTTGAAGAACAGCCCGTCGCGGGCCATGGCGTAGAACACCCGCGACGATGTCATGAGGTGGCCGTTGGCGGTGCCGGTCATCGAGAGCAGGATGATGAGCGAGATCGCCGCCGCGCCGGCCGGGCCGAAGACCGCCGCCATTACGTCGGCGGCGATGCGCGCCGACCCGGCCATTTTCGCCGCCGGGAAGACATAGAGATAGGCCAGGTTGGCCAGCACGTACAGCAGGATCACGGCCAGTGTGCCGATGAAGAGCCCCAGCGGCAGCTGGCGCCGCGGGTCGCGCAGCTCCCCGGCGCTGTAGCTGCCGGTCTCGAACCCCTTGTAGGCCCACAGCACGGCGACCAGGGCCATGCCGAAGCCCCCCAGGGCGCCGCGGCCGGCGCCGGGGGCGGCGGCGACGAAGTTCGCGGCGGAGCCGCGGGCGAAGAGGAAGAGGAGGGTGCAGACGGCGATCAGGGCGACGAACTTGACCGAAGTCAGGAAGTTCATCAGGTAGGCCCCCTTCCTGACGCCGAGGACGTTGACCAGCGCCAGCAATGCGATCAGGGCCACGGCCACGATCCGCTGTTCCATCACGGTCAGGTGGAAAAAGTACGGCAGGTATTTCGATGAAAAACCCACCGCCAGCGTGGCGATGGTGCCCGACTCGATGACCAGGATCAGCGCCCAGCCGAAGAGGAACGCCGGCAGCGGGCCGTAGGCCTCGCGCAGGTAGACGTAGATGCCGCCGGCGCGGGAGTACATGGCGCCCAGCTCGGCGATGGCCAGCGCGCCGAAGAAGCTCAGGACTCCGCCCAGCGCCCAAACGGCCAGCATGAGCGTTGGCGAGCCGAGCTCCCGGGCCACGTTGGCCGGGTTGATGAAGATCCCCGAGCCGATCATGGTGCCGACGACGATGCCCACGAGGCTGAACAGGCCCAGGACCCTGGGAAGCTCGGACCGCTCCGGGTCCGTTCGGAGTACGGGGTTTTCCATGGCCTTCACGCTACAATAAATGAACCGACATTTCAACAGATGCTTCAAGGTTCGACGTTTGAAGTTCGACGTCCGACGTTGAAGAAAAAGCCCGTGCGCTTGGATGCTTTTTACGACCTTCAAGCAGGTTCTGATCTCTGTATCAGATAATGGAGAAATTGCGTCATCGTGCTGTTCCTCGGCACTTGGCATGCCGATTCATTCGTGCTGCTTCTCATCACGCATCACGCATAACGCATAACGAAGGGCTGCTGAACGCTGTTCCTCGTCGCTCGTCACTTGTTACTGAGTTTTTCCTGATGCTGCCACTCGTCACTCGTCACGCGTTACGCGTCACGATTGCTCATCGTGTTGCTGTTGCCGTACGCCGTCCGCCGTCGGCCGTATGCCGGGTCCGCTTTTCACCATCCGCCATCTGTGCTACCATCGGGACGATCTGCGCCGGGGTGGCGGAACTGGCAGACGCACGGGACTTAAAATCCCGAGAGGGCGACCTCGTGGGGGTTCGATCCCCCCCCCCGGCATAGTGCTCGTTAAACTCTCGTAACTCGTGACGCGTGACGAGTGACGCGAAACAGCAAACAAACGATATCCTTTTTGTGATGAAACTCGATTCACAAACCAGGAGCATTCTCAGGAAATGCCCAGAGTGAATCCCAATAAATACAAAACAAGTTCGCTCTAGGGCGGCTACTCGTCACGCGTCACGCGTTACGCGTCACGATAGGTCGAAAAAAAGGGGGCGAGGAAGGCCCTCGCCCCGTTTTTTCAAGCTCTACTTGGTCTTGATCTTTCCGAAATAGGTGTACAGCACGGGGATGAAGAACAGGGTCAGGAAGGTCGTGGCGGTCAGGCCGCCGATCAGCGCCACGGCCATGGGCGCGCTCATCTCGCCGCCCTGCTTGGTGGTCATGGCCATGGGGATCATGCCGACGATGGTGGTCACCGAGGTGATCAGCACCGGGCGCAGTCGCGTCGCCGCGCCCTCGACCACCGCCTGCAGCCGGTCCATGCCGCCGTCGATGAGCTGGTTGATGTAGTCGACCATGACGATGCCGTTGTTGACGGCGATGCCCACCAGGATGATGAAGCCCATGATCGCCCCCATGTTGATGGAGGTGTGGGTGAGGAAGAGCAGGACGACCACGCCGATGAAGCCCAGCGGGATGGTGAACATGTTGATGAAGGGGAACTTCAGGTTCTCGTAGAGCGAGGCCATCACGGCGAAGGTCAGCACCAGGGCGATGAGCAGGGCGAAGCCCAGGGTGGTGAAGGTCTCGGTCATGTTCTCGTACTGGCCGGCCATCTCGATGAAATAGCCCTCCGGCAGGCGCTGGTTGATGCCTTCCGTCCGTTTCCTGATGTCGCGCACGATCGAGCCCAGGTCGCGGCCGACGAAGTTGGCGCCGACCGTCACCTTGCGCACGCTGTTCTCGCGGTCGATGCGCACCGGGCCGAACAGGCTCTTGAACTCGGCCACCTCGGAGAGGTAGACCTTGGCGCCGGCCGGGGTATGGATGGGCAGCTTGCGCAGGGCCTCGATCGTGCCGCGGTCGCCCTCGGCCAGCTTGACGCGGATGTCGCGGTCCTCCCCTTCCAGGATCATGCGCGAGACCACGGTGCCGATGGTGTAGGTGCGCACCTGATGGGAGATGTCATAGGGGGTCAGGCCCAGCTTGGAGGCCTCCTCCTTCTTGATGTGCATCTGGATCTCGGGCTTGCTCTTCTGCAGCGAGACGCTGACGTCGCGTATCCCCTCGATGCCGCTGATGGTGTCGCGGATGCTCTCGGCGACGGACTCCAGCCGGCCCATGTCGCGGCCGTAGCACTGGATCTCGATGGGATTGTTCGAGCCGCCCATCATCGAGGCGCCGGCGATGTCGATGGCCGTGATCTTGCTGTTCTCCAGCGTGGGGAACGACTTGCGCCAGCGCTCGAGGATCTGCTTGTCCGACTCCTTGCGTTCGCCGCTGGGCTTGAGGTAGGCGTAGATGATGGCCTCGTAGGAGCCGGCGGCGCCGGTCCCCTGGGCGGTGTCCTGGGCGTTCTGCTCGCTGCTGCCCACCTGCACGAAGGTGGTGATGACGTTGGGGTCCCTCAGCGACTCCTTCTCCAGGTACTGGACGATGCGATCGGTCTCCTCGATGTTGGTGCCCACCGGCATGGAGAGCTTCAGGTAGAGCATGGCGGTGTCGGTCGAGGGCATGAACTCGGTGCCCAGGAAGCCGGCGCCGACCATGGAGAGCACGAAAATGGCGATGATGGCCCACAGGACCTTCTTGCGGTGAACTAGCGCCTTGCGCAGCCAGCCCTCGTAGAGGTTGCGGAACCGGGTGAACTTGTCCTCGCCCAGGGCCACGATGCCCTCGGCCAGGTCCTTGGGACCCTTGCGGCGGTGGACGCGGAACATCCAGGCGGCCAGCATGGGGACGATGGTCAGGGCCACGAAGAGCGAGGCCAGGAGCGAGATGATCACCGAGACCGACAGGCTCTGGGCCATGCGGCCGGCGATGCCGGTGGCGAACATCATGGGGAAGAAGACGGCCACGGTGGTCAGGGTGGAGGCGGCGATGGCCAGGCCCACCTCGGAGGTGCCCTTGCGCGCCGCCTCGGTGGGGCTCAGCCCCAGCTGTAGGTGGCGGAAGATGTTCTCGATGACCACCACGGCATTGTCCACGAGCATGCCGACGCCCAGCGCCAGGCCGCCCAGGGTGATCAGGTTCAGGGTGTAGCCCATGACGTAGAAGGCGATGAAGGCCACGATGATGGAGAGCGGGATGGTGATGCCGATGGCCACGGTCGGCTTGAGGTTGCGCAGGAAGAGGAAGATGATCAGCATGGCCAGGATGCCGCCCTCGATGATGTTGGTGGTGGACTTCTTGGACATCATCTCGATGATGCGCGACATGTCGAGCCAGACGTGGAACTTCACCCCCTCCTTGAGGGTGGGCTCGACCTGGGCCAGGACCTTCTTGACCTGGCGGGCGACCAGCACCGAGTTCGCCCCGGAGCTCTTGGTGACCATCATCATGATGCCTGACTTGCCGTTCATGCGCAGCTTGAGGCGCTCCTCCTTGGGGGCCTCGCTCACGGAAGCGATGTCCTTGAGGAAGACCGGGGCGCCGCCGCGGCTGAGGCCGACTAGGACGTCGTCGATCTCGCGGACGGCCTTGAACTCGCCCATGGTGCGCAGCAAATATTCCTTGTGGTTCTCGTTCAGGTAGCCGGCGGGCAGGTTGATGTTCGAGGCCTGGATCGCCCCCTCCACCTGGCCGATGTTCAGGCCGCGCGACTCCAGCTTGCCCTTGTCGACCACGACCTGCACCTCGTTGAACTCGGGAGAGAAGACGGCGGCCGAGGCCACGCCCTCGATGCGCTCCAGCCGCGTGGCCACCTCGTTGTCGATGTAGTCGCGCAGCTTGCTGAGGTTCATGCCGCCGCCGGTGATGCCGTAGGCCAGGATGGGCATCTGCGAGAAGTTGAACTTGACGACGAACGGCTCGTCGGCGCCGTCGGGCAGGTACTGCGAGTACATGCCGATGGTGTCGCGCACGTCCTGGGCGGCGAAGTCGAGGTTGACCCCCCATTCGAACTCGATCATGACCACCGACTGCCCCTCCAGCGAGATGGACTGCAGCTTCTTGATGTTGGACACGGTGGAGACCCACTGCTCGACGGGCCGGGTGACGTTCTGCTCGATGTCCTCCGAGGAGACGCCGCTGAAGGTGGTGATGACGGTGATGTAGGGGTAGTCCATGTCGGGCAGCATGTCGAGCCCGAGCTTGGTGAAGGACATCATGCCCAGGATGACGATGACCAGGACGACCATGGACATCGTCACCCGTTTCTTGAGCGAAAAGTCGACGATCTTCATTTTATTTCTCTCCGGCCACGACGATGGCCGTCCCGTCCTTCAGGTCGTAGCTGCCCTCGACCAGCACGAGGTCGCCGGCGCTCACCCCCGAGAGGACCTCGAAGCGGGTGTGGTTCCTTTCGCCGACGGTGACGGCGCGCTTGCGGGCCACGCCGTTGTCGTAGACCATCACCTCGCGGTCGCCGGCCAGCAGGGCGCTGAGGGGCAGCAGGACGACGTTGTCCTTGCGCACGTACTCGATGGCGATGTCGGCGTAGACGCCGGCCTTGATCTTCATGCCGGGGTTGTCGACCTTCACCTCGACCTTGAAGGTCTTGGAGAGGGGGTCGGCGGCCAGGTTCTTGGAATAGACCTCGCCGGCGAAGGTCTCGCCCGGGCGCGAGGCGATGGCGACCCGGCACTTCTGGCCGATGCGGATGCGCTCGATCTCCTCGGCCGGCGCGTCGACCGCCACCTTGACCTTGGAGAGGTCCATCAGCGTCAGGATCGACTGGCCCATGCCCATCATGGGGTTGATCATGTCGCCCTCCTCCATGTTCTTGGCGGCGATGATGCCGGCGAACGGGGCGCGCATGTTGGACATCTTGACGGTGTAGTCGGCCAGGTCGAGGGTGGCCCTGGCGCTCTTGAGCTGCGTGTCGGCGGCGTCGCGGGCCAGCTTGGCGTTCTCGTACTGCATGGAGGAGACGGCCTTGCTTTCAAAAAGCTTGCGCATGCGCTCCTCGTTGAGCCGCGCGTTCTGGAACGCGGTGTCGGCCACGGCGACGGCGGCGCGCGCCTGCTTCTGCTGCAGCTCCAGCGAGGTCAGGTCCAGGGTGGCCAGCAGCTCGCCGGCGGCGACCAGGTCGCCCTGCTTCTTCAGGATGCGGCCCACGCGGCCCGAGGCCTCGGGGACGATGTTGGCCGTCTTCCAGGCGCTGACGGTCCCGTTATAGTTGAAATAATTCGTCAGCGTCCCCTTCGCGGGCGCCTGCACCTTGACCAGCAGCGGCTTCTGCCGCAGGTCGGCCTTTTCCTGCTTCTTGGCGCAGAAGGAAAATCCCAGGGCGATAACCAGCAGCAACGCGATCGATGTCTTTTTCATGCGACTCCTCCGTTCAGCACGACGCCGGTCAGCTTCTCCAGCTCGGCGATGGCGATGTTATAGTTGTACAGGGCCTGCAGGTAGTTGACCTTGGCCCGCGTCAGCTCGTTGTAGGACGAGTTCAGCTCCAGGATGGTGATCATCCCCTCCTTGTAGCTCAGTTCGGCGATGCGCGCCCCCTCGCGGGCGCTCTCCACGTTCTTCTCGCCCATCAGGATGTTCTCGTACTCCTGGTGGACGGTGCGGTACTGGCTCTCCACCTCGAGGCGGGTGGCGTCGTTCAGCTGGCGGACGTTGAGGTCCATGATCCGGCGCAGCACGTGCATCTCGCCCACCTGGGCGCTGCGCTTCAGGCCGGTGAAGATGGGCCAGCTCATGCCCAGCGAGATCGAATAATAGTCCTGCCAGTTGTCCTTGCGCAGCTTGAACAGGTCTGACTGGTAGCTGTAGCTGGCGATCAGCGAGAAGTTCGGCACGTACTGGGCCCAGGTGATCTTCAGCAGGTTGTCGACCTTCTGCTTCTCCATGCGCAACTGCTTCAGCTCCGAGCGGTTCTGCAGCGAGCCCTGCAGCAGGGCGGCCAGCTCCGGCTGCACCGCCTTGTAGCCCAGCTCCCCCTGCAGGCGCACCTCCTGCTCGTCGGGCAGGCCGAGCATCAGGTTCAGCCCCAGCCGCGAGGTCTGCAGCAGGTTGTCCACCCGCAGCACGTCGGGCTTGGCGGCGCGCATGGCCAGCTCGGCGCGCAGCAGGTCGTACTGCGAGGCCATGCCCAGGTCGAAGCTGCTCTTGACGTTGGCGTAGTTGCCCTCGGCCAGGGAGAGGGCCTCCTGGTGGGCCTGGAGCAGCTCCTGCAGGATCTGGATGTTATAGAAGGCCTTGCGCACGTTCAGCACGGTGTCGGCGCGCGACTCCTTCTCCCGCTCCTTGGCCAGGCGCAGGTCGATCTCGGCGTTCTTGTAGTTCCAGAAGATCTTGCCGCCGGTGAAGACGGGCTGGGTGATCTGGAAGGAAAACGAATAGTCCAGCTGGAAGCGCAGCGAGGCCTTGGTCGGTTCGCCGCCGGGGACGAACGAGGGGATCTCGATGGTCATCAGCTTCTGGTCGAGGATCTTGGCCCCGGTCAGCGTCGCCTCGGGCAGGAAGCCGAACGCCTGCATGAGCCGGTAGCGGTACTGGCGCACCTCCTGCTGGCTGGCCTGGTGGGCGGGATTGTTGGCCAGCGCCAGCTGGATGGCCTGGTCGACGGTCAGCTCCATGGGCGGCTCGGCGGCGAACCCCAGCGTGCCCAGCAATAGCAAGACAAATAGTGCTCGTTTCATCATGCCTCCTATGCCAAGATGCCGTTCTTCAATAATCTCATGATCAGCTTCTTCATCTTTTCATGGTCGTTGACCTCGCCCTTGATCGAGTCCCAGAAAGCCCCCTCCAGGAGGGTGGTCAGCGCCATGCCGATCAACTCCACCGGGAAATCTTTCAGGATCTCCGGGCGCACGATGTCCTTCATGAACTCACCGAGTTCCCTGGCGGTCTCCTGTCTTTTACGGATTTCCGCATGGATATGTTCTTCGATATCCTCGCATTCATTGACGACCAAGTGGTGCTCCCTGAGCATCATCTTCAGGAAATCACGCTTCTCCTGCATGTATTCGATGGATAGGTCGATGAACTCCTCGATGACCTGGTACTTGTCCCTCTTCTGGCCCATGATGAGCTTGCCTTTTTCAGAGATCTCGTTCTGGAACCTGGTGAAAAGCCCCAGGAACAGGGAAGCCTTGCTCGGGAAATAATTGTAAAGCGTGGGCTTGGAGATCTGGCATTTCTCGGCGATCTTGTCCATGGAAGTGTTTTTATAGCCCGATTGGGTGAACAAGGATTCGGCACAATCCAATATGAAATTGCGTATAATTCCCTCTTTGCTCTTCGCCAATTTAACCTCCGGTTAATTTTCTTTACTTGGAGATCAGTTAATTAACTTAACGTTAATTATTTTAACTCAGAGTTAATTTTTTGTCAACTAATTTTTTTATTTTTCGTTGTCGTGTTAAATGTTTGTCTCTCTTTCTGCTCAACGCCTTTTTCTTGATTTGGAACAGCAACAGATCGACGCGACTGCATTCATCGCATTTTTTTACGTGAAACGTGGTATCCCACTCGGAGGAGACGCCTCGGATATGTCGCTCCTGGCTAGGTCGGCAGCGTGTTACCTAGAAGTTCTGTAATCAGGCAAGTTGGGCGACTTCCCGATAGCGGAAGCATCCGGTCAGGTGATCGTTCACCATGCCGGTCGCCTGCATGTGGGCATAGACGATGGTCGAGCCGACGAACTTGAAGCCTCGGCGCCGCAGGTCGGCGCTGATGGCGTCGGACAATCCGCTCCGCGCCGGGATGTCGCTGTCGCGGCGCCAGCGGTTGCGCAGCGGCTTGCCGGCCAGGAATGACCACATGTAGCGGTCAAAGGAGCCGAATTCCTCCTGCACCTTGAGAAAACACCGGGCATTGGCCAATGAGGCGGCGATCTTGGCCCGGTTGCGGATCAATCCCGGGTCGGCCAGCAGCGCGGCGATCTTCCTTTCGCCGTAGCGGGCCACCTTGGCGGGATCGAAGCCGTCGTAGGCCCGGCGGTAGTTCTCCCTCTTCTTCAGCACCAGCAGCCAGTTCAGCCCGGCCTGCGCCCCTTCCAGGAGCAGGAACTCGAACCATTTGCGGTCGTCATGCACCGGGATGCCCCATTCCCGATCATGGTATTCAATATATATGGGGTCCCCCAGGCACCACGGGCAGCGGTTTTTGTCCATTTTGGGCATATTTTCCCTCTCGCTTGTCATTTTTACCCTGGATGAGGGGGTTTTTCAAGTAGATGCCCAGGTCCAAGTGGTAGTGATAGTGGTAGTGGTAGCAGCAGCAATAACTATAACAATCGTGACGCGTAACGCGTGACGCGTAACGAGAAACAGCATTCAGCAGCCCTACGATATACGTTATGCGTTATGCGTGATGAGTGATGAGAAGCCGCATAGAGATTGACATTCCTTCCTCATCTGAAACAGAGATCAGCACCTGCTTAGAGATCGTAAAAAGCATCCAAACGAACAGGCTTTGTCTTCAACGTCGGACGTCGAACCTCGAACGTCGAACCTTACAGCATGGTTAGATCTTTTTCTTTATCCCTGAGCTCTTAAAGCCCTGTTGACTTCCCCTCCCCCAGGGAGTACATTCCGAGGATGGTAGGGCAACAGGGCAATCTGGAGCTGATCGGATCGATCCTCAAGGAGAAGAAGCTCCACATCCCCAAAAAACGCATCGCCTCCTACCTAACGCTCTTTGAGCGCGCCCAGGAAATCTTCCCCCAGCCGCAGCAGCAGGCGCTTCTGGTTCATCTGCTTCATTCCTGGGAAAGCTCAAAGAAGAAGGTGGTCGCGCAGCTGGAGGAGCTCGGCGAGCGTCAGCTGCCCCTGACCGTGGTCATGGGCGTGCTGGCCGAGGACTGGAGCGGGATGGGCAACTCGATCCTGGGCATCATCCACCAGAAGCACGGCAACGTCCTGTTCATGAAGGGGTTCACGCTCACCCTCCATGAGCGCATGCTGGGCATCGTCCTGCTCTCTTTCCTGATCTCCACCCCCGAGGAATACGGCCGCTTCCTCAAGGACAAGCACAACCTGCTGGCCGCCCTGCGCGACGCCTCGCAGGGGACGGCGGACAAGACCCTGCTGCTGGAGGACGAGACCATCAAGTTCGAGCTCTACAGCCAGGTCATCAAGGCCATCCGCCGCGTCTACCGCGGCCCCGACCTGGCGCGCATCATCGGCGAGAACGGCGAGGCGCTCAAGTTCTTCTCCTCGCGTTCGCGCGAGTACCTGCAGGAGCGCAAGCTGTCCGACCTGGCGGCCCTGATCATCGACAACCACAACTTCCAGAAGCAGGTCCGCGAGGGCCGCGCCGACAAGCGCATCCGCATCAAGAACTTCGAGACGCTCGACGAGCGCCTGACCGGCATCACCTTCGTCTGCTGGGAGGAGAACTTCTCGGTCGAGAGCTTCCTCAAGACCCTGGACTTCATCGTTCCCGGCCACATCATCAAGCACCACAAGAGCTTCGTGTCGGCCGACAAGCTGCTCGTCTACCGCATCGAGATCGTCGACCGCCAGGGCCAGCCGCTGAACCCTGAGGCCATCCGCTCGATCGAGGTGTCGCTGGACAAGCTGATCAGCACGGCGGTGGACGAGACGTTCGCCCAGATCAAGTCGGTCGGCGGCTACGAGCACTACGCCCGGGCCATCATCCCCTTTCTCATGGGCGAGCTGAAGGCGACCGGCGTCAGCCAGGTCTTCATGAGCGTGGAGAAGAAGACCGAGTTCGTGCTGCAGCTGAAGCTCATCGTCGTCGCCCGCAGCGCCCCGCGCCGGGGCTTGCAGCAGCTGGTGCGCCGGCTGGAGTGCAGCCGCGGCATCGAGATCCTGTCGGTCGTCCCGCCGCGCCTCTACCAGAAGCAGACCGAGGTCAGCATCCTGAACCTCAGGGCGACGCTGGCCGATTTCCCCTCCCTCGCCGCCATCTTCCAGTCCCTCAAGAACGCGCTCAAGAAGCTCTACGGCCAGGTGCGCGACTTCAACGAGGGGCTGCGCGACAGCGACATGCGCTCGCTGATGGACCTGACCGAGCAGGTGCGCACGCTGAATCCGCTGCTGATCAAGGAGATCTACTACAATCTCGACGAGATCTACCGCCTGGAGACGCCCCCGCAGGTGCTGGCCGAGATCATGCGCCTGGTGTGCGCTACCATCCGCGCCGCGCGGGCGGCGGCCCGCGGCCGGGTGGTCGTGCTGTACAAGGGGATCCGCCATCCCTACCAGAACGAGGCGGCCAAGACGATCTTCGTCGTCTCCTACGCCGGCGAGAAGAGGGTGCTGAGCTCCTTCATCCGCAACCTGCCGGCCATCGACGTCTATTTCACGCGCATCGAGTGGGAGCAGCGCAACTACCTGATCCTCATCCTGAAGAAGGACGGCCAGGGGCTGGATGACGAGGAGATCGCCCGCATCCGTTCGCGGGTCCTGGACCGCTTTTTCGAGCGGGCGCTGATCATCGACGCCTCCGCGCAGGCGCTCGAAGAGGAGTGCTGACCCCGCCGGCATGTTCGAACTGAGCTCCCCCTTCCCCGTTACCCCCGCCCAGCAGCGGGCGGTGGATGAGATCGTCGCCGGCTTCCGCGCCGGCCGCCGCCGCCAGGTGCTGCTGGGCGTGACCGGCTCGGGCAAGACCTACACCATGGCGCGCGTCATCGCCGCCCTGAACGTCCCCGCCCTCGTGCTGTCGCACAACAAGACGCTGGCCGCCCAGCTGTACCAGGAGTTCCGCGGCTTCTTCCCCGGCGGCCGGGTCGGCTATTTCATCAGCTACTACGACTACTACCAGCCCGAGGCCTTCCTGCCGCAGCGCAACCTCTACATCGCCAAGGAGGTCTCGATCAATCCCGAGCTCGAGCGCCTGCGCCTGGACGCCACGCGCCACCTGCTGGAGGCGCGCGAGACGATCGTGGTGGCCTCGGTCTCGGCCATCTACAGCATCGGCGCCCCCGAGGACTTCCGCGAGCAGCGCCTGGCGCTGGCCGCCGGCGAGGCGCTGGACCGCGACGAGCTCCTGGCGCGCTTCGTCGCCCTGGGCTACCGGCGCAGCCACGGGCTGCTGGCGAGCGGCGAGTTCCGCGTGCGCGGCGCCGCCGTCGAGATCTTCCCCACCAGCGAGGAGAACCCGCTGCGCTTCGTTCTCGACGACGGGCGCCTGGAGCGCATCGAGTTCTTCGACGCCCTCACGGCGGCACCGCTGTCCGAAAGGGTCCAGGCCGTCGTCTACCCGGTGAACTATTTCTTCTATCGCGGCGAGCGCATCGCCCGCGCCGTCGCCGCCATCCGCGCCGAGCTGTCCGGCCGGCTCGAGTTCTTCCGCCGCCAGGGCAAGCCCGACCTGGCCGAGCGCCTGGAGCAGCGCACGCGCTACGACCTGGAGATGCTCGAACAGTTCGGCCACTGCCCGGGCATCGAGAACTATTCCCTGTACCTCACCGGCCGTCGCCCCGGCGAGGCCCCCTACACCCTGCTCGACTTCTTCCCGCGCGACTTCCTGGCCATCATCGACGAATCGCACGTGTCGGTGCCCCAGCTCAACGGCATGTACGGCGGCGACCGCTCGCGCAAGGAAAAGCTGGTGGAGTTCGGCTTCCGCCTGCCCTCGGCGCTGGACAACCGGCCGCTGAACTTCAGCGAGGTCTCCCAGCGCCTGGGCAATGTCCTCTATGTCTCCGCCACGCCGGCCCCCTTCGAGATCGCCGAGGCCGGGGGACAGGTGACCTCGCTGCTGGTCCGTCCCACCGGCCTGGTCGATCCCGAGATCGAGGTCCGGACCGTCGCCGACCCGGTCCGGGACATGCTGCAGGAGATCCGCGCCGTCACTGCGCCGCAGGCCGGCTTCGCGGCCCCGGCGGGGAAAGGGGCGCCGCGCCGCCGCTCCCCCGCCCCGACCCGCGGTTCATCCGCTCCCCCTCCGCCAGGATCCTCCGGGCGGGTGCTGGTCACCACCCTGACCAAGAAGATGGCGGAGAAGCTCGCCGACTTCCTGACGCTGCAGGGAGTGCGCTGCGCCTACATGCACGCCGAGGTCAAGGCCCTCGACCGGGTGAAGCTGATCCAGAAACTGCGCCGGGGCGAGTTCGACGTGCTGATCGGCATCAACCTGCTGCGCGAGGGGCTCGACCTCCCCGAGGTGTCGCGGGTGATCATCCTCGACGCCGACAAGGAGGGGTTCCTGCGCTCGGAGACGGCGCTGATCCAGACCTTCGGCCGCGCCGCCCGCCACATCGACGGCAAAGTCATCCTCTACGTCGACGCCATGGTCGACTCGGTGCGCCGGGCCATCGCCGAGTCGGAGCGGCGGCGGAGCTACCAGCTCGCCTACAACAAGGAGCACGGCATCCGCCCGGCCTCGGTGCGCTCCCCCATCCGCGGTTTCAACGACGACGACTACCGGCTGCGCCGGGACGAGGAGCCGGTCGCCAAGGAGTTCCGCAGCCGCGAGGCGCTGGAGAAGGAGATCGCCGGGCTGGAGGCGGCCATGCGCAAGCGGGCCGAGGCCCTGGACTTCAAGAAGGCCGCCGTCCTGCGCGACCAGGTCAAGGAACTCAAGAACCTTTTGATCGAAATGTTCTGAGCGAAGCCTTTTCTCGGCGTACGGCAGACGGCGGACGGCGTACGGTTAGGAAAAAGCCTTACCCTGCAATGAGGTTCGACGTTCGAGGTTCGACGTCCGACGTTAACCGCAATTGATGCTTGGATGCTTTTTACGATCTCTAAGCAGGTTCTAATTGCTGTTCCTAACACAAACACTAACACGAACACAAAGTGCTGGTGATGCTGTTGCCGTATGCCGTCCGCCAAGTTCCTCTCATCGCTGCGGCTACCACTGCCGCTATCGCTACCACTTATTTGTGTTTTGTCTTCTCGCTGATCCAGCTCGAGATCGTTTCCAGGAATCCGGGGACGAACGCTTTTTCGAGCGCGGCGTATTCGGAAGGGCTGCCCGTGCCCGCCTTCTGGAACAGGTGGTTGGCTCCGGGGAAGACCCGGAAGGTCACGTCGCGGTTGCCCCCTTTGCGCAGCGCCTTCTCCATGGGCGGCCGGTTCTGCGCGGGGATGACCTGGATATCCTTCTCTCCGAACAGGGCCAGGACCGGGCACGCCAGCGCCTCAAGGGCCGGGACCGGGTCGTAGGCCAGGAAGTAGCGGTACCAGGGAGAGCGGAGCGACAGCAGCTGCGCCTTGGCCATGGT
>JAKLEC010000017.1 GCA_022711715.1 Acidobacteriota bacterium | reverse complement strand
ACAGCGTGGCGCTCTCGGTGAGCGACGGCATCGACACCGCCTACCGCACTGCGGCCATCACCGTGACCAACGTCAAGTACAAGAAGTGGTGAGCGGCTTCCCCAAGGAGCAGACAACATGAGCAAGAGGAATTTCATCGTCATCGCGGCCGTGGCCCTGGCGCTGCTGGCCGCCGACCTGCCGGCCGCCCGGACGGCCAAGAAAACGCAGCTCATCCTGCGGGCGGGATATAACCTGTTCCAGTCCAACGGCAGCGACGGCGACTACGTCGCCGGCGAGAACGATTTCCCGGTCACCCCGGCCTACGGGGCGGCGGCGCTGGGCCTCGGCATCAGCGCCTCGCGCTCGAAGTCCATGGCCTTCGGCCTGGACGTCCGCTATGGCCTGGCGGGCCAGGTCGACCTGCGCGATCCCTCCGATGGCGAGGTCGTCCAGGCCGACACCCCGAAGTCGCTGCTGGCCGTGGCGGGGATCACCCGCTTCTTCGAGCTGTCGAGCCGGCTGCAGCTGGCGCTAACCCTGGGGGCCGGCGCCGAGTACCTCATGGCCGGCGACCGGGAGTTCGTCTCCGCCCTGGGCAACAAGATCGTCATCCCCGCGCCGGAGAAGCCCTTCTCGCCGCTGGCGGCGGTCGGCGCGGGCGTCCGCGCCAGGCTGAGCGACACCCTGGGCCTGGCGCTGGAGGTGCAGGGCGCCTACATCTTCCGCCAGAACGCCCAGCTGCTGATCACGCCGTCGCTGGGGCTGGTGCTGGAACTGTAGAGCGGAAAGCCGCGCCGGATGCGGCTCAGGAGAAGCTGACCCGGTTCTTGCCTGCGCGCTTGCTGCGGTACATCAGCAGGTCGGCGCGCTCGACCAGGGTCTGCAGCGTGTCGTCATCCCGCGCCAGGGTGGCGCCCCCCGACAGCGTGACGCGCAACGGGCGCTCCTTCTCCCAGACGATCGAGCGCTCGACCAGCAGGCGCAGCTTCTCGGCGATGCGCCGCAGGATGCGGCCGTCGGCCTGACCCACGATGACCAGGAACTCCTCGCCGCCCCAGCGGCCGACGAGGTCCGCGGAGCGCACGTTGCTCTGCAGGGTACGGACCACGGTGCGCAGCGCCCGGTCGCCGACTCGATGCGAGAAGCGGTCGTTCAGCCGCTTGAAGTCGTCGATATCGAAGAAGATGACCCCCAGCGGCGAGGAAAAGCGGCGGCGATCCTCCAGCCGCGCCGCGAGGCTCTTCTCGGTGTAATAGCGGTTGGCCGCGCCGGTGAGGCGGTCGACCATGGCCAGCTTGCGCAGTTCCTCGATGCGTATCCCCAGGTCCAGCTTCTCCGACAGGTCCTCGAACAGCTCGATGGCCTGGACGTCGCTGCCGCTGCGGTCGCGCCACGGCAGCGCGCGCACGCGCACCGGCACCCGGTGGCCGTCCTTGTGATGGAGGTATACCTCCGTCCGCCGCACCCGGCCGTCGCGCAGGGTGGCGGCCAGGGGGCAGTCGCCGCGGCACAGGGAGCGGCCGCAGCCGTCGACGTGCACCAGGATGTTGTCGGCGCAGCGCCGGCCCTGGACCTCGCCGCGCCGGAAGCCGCTGATCCTCTCGGCGGCCCGGTTCCAGAAGAGGATGCGCCGCCGGGCGTCGGCGATGTACGCCCCTTCGTGCAGCTCGTCGAGCAGGCGCCGCAGTGCGCGGTCCGGTCCCGCCGTCGCCCTGCGCCGCTTCGTTTCCCGTTTTGCCCGCAAGGGGCCTCAGTCAAGCGGCGCCGTGCTCTCGAGCTCGCGGATGGCGATGTTCAGGCGCATGGTCCTATGGATCATATCGATGTTGACGATGGTGACCTCGATGTTCTCGTTTTTCTCCAGCGTCTTGAG
This sequence comes from Acidobacteriota bacterium, assembly GCA_022711715.1. Classification (GTDB taxonomy): domain Bacteria; phylum Acidobacteriota; class Aminicenantia; order UBA2199; family UBA2199; genus UBA2199. Next base: position 26,249 of record JAKLEC010000017.1, on the reverse strand, counting down.
CTTGGTGGTGATCTCCAGCAGGCTGTCGGTGGTGAGCTGCTCGTACTTCAGCTCGGCGCGGATCTTGGCATAATTGCCGCGGTCGAACTGGTCAATGCGCAGCACGGCGAAGCCGTAGCGGTCGAACACGTCGTAAATCTGCTGGGGATCATAGGTGCTTTGCATGGTCGCCCCCTTGGCCGGACACGTTCACGCCGGATCGCATGGCCTCACCCCCGCATTTATAGCCCAAGGCCGAAGAAAAATCAATACGCTCCGCGCCAATGAAAGTGACAGTGTTCGTGTGAGTATACGCACCCGCTGCTCAACCGAGGCAATCAATTGCATGAAGAATCCAATATTGAAGGGCGTCTCCAAACTTGTGACCCTGTGCTTGTTTTGCTCCGCAGCCTGGGCTACAATCGCCCTCAGGAGACGATCAACGTGACGAGACGACACGGGATGGGGCGCGCGGACCAGGCGCGGAGAATCTGATGGCGGCCATCACCTCGCTCAACGCCCTGGTCGAGGCGCTGCGCGACGGCGTTGCGGTGAACAAGGTGCTCATCGGCCGCTCCGGGCGCGATCACCGCGTCGCCGCCGTCATCGAGCTGTGCCGCCAGCGCGGCGTGGTCTTCCAGTTCGTTCCCGGCGAGGCGCTGCAGCGCAAGGCCGGGGGGCGCAACCAGGGGGTCTGGGCCGAGGTTTCGCCGGTCGCCTTCCGCCCTCTCGACGAGGTGCTGGCCGCGGCACGCACGGGGCTGCTGCTGGTTTTGGACGGCATCGAGGATACGGGCAACCTGGGGGCGATCGTGCGCACGGCGGCGGCAGTGGAGGCCGACGGAGTGCTGGTCTCGGTGCGCGGGTCGGCGCCGGTCACCGACGTCGCCTGGAAGACCTCGGCCGGCGCCCTGGGCAAGGTGCCCCTCTCGCAGTCGCGCAACCTGGCCCGCGACCTGGAGAAGCTGAAGGACGCGGGCTTCTGGGTCGTCGCCGCCGACCAGCGCGCGGGGAGCGATTTCCGCGGCTTTGATTTCCGCGGCCGCACCGCCGTCATCCTGGGCAACGAGGGCCGCGGCGTTTCGCCGCTGCTGAAGAGGAACGCCGACCAGTTGCTGGCCATTCCCCACGCGCCGGCGGTGGAATCACTGAACGTGTCGGCCGCCGCGGCGATCATTTTGTTCGAGGCGTACCGGCAGAAGCAGTTTCAAGTGAAAAGCGAGAAGTAAAAAGTGAAAAGCAGGGAAGGGGGGGAAAGGAAGCCAGGAAGACGTGAAGCCGGGGTCTCCCGGAGCGCTCCCGGCTTTTCACCTCTCACGGTTCACTTTTCACCGGCGATATCTGCTATAATGAAGGCATGAGGAAACGCGGCTTCACCCTGGTCGAGATCCTGATCGTGGTCACCCTGATCGGCATCCTGGTGGCCATCATGACACCGCAGTACAAGTATTCGGTGATCCGGGCCCGCGAGGCGGTGCTGAGGGAGAACCTCTTCCAGATCCGCGACGCCATCAACAAGCATTTCTACGACAAGAAGAAATATCCCACGAGCCTGGAGGACCTGGTCTCGGCCCGCTACCTGCGCGAGGTGCCGTTCGATCCCGTGCTCAGGAAGAAGGAGTGGCGGCTGGTCCTGGCCGAACCCCAGGAAGGCGAGGAGTTTGATCCCGAGGAGGCGCAGAGCGTAGTCGACGTCAGGAGCCTCGCGCCGGGAGACTCGCTGGACGGCTCCCCCTATGGCGAATGGTAGGATGAGCGCGGCTCGGCCGGCAACGATGCGCTCCCGCCGCGCGGGCTACGTGATGATCATGCTGATGATCGCCGTGGCCGTGCTCTCGGTCTTCATGCTCATGGCCGTGCCCCTGTGGCGGACCGAGGCGCAACGCGAGTCCGAGGAGGAGCTGGTTTTCCGCGCCCGCCAGTATGTCCGCGCCATCGAGCTGTACGTCCAGGCGCACAACAACCTCTATCCGCAGAACCTCGAGATCCTGCACCTGGAAAAGTTCCTGCGCCAGCTTTACCCCGACCCCGTCAGCGTCGACGGGCGCTGGGACCTGGTTTACCTGGACGGCTCCGGCGGTGAGCCGAAGTACTTGGTGGTGCCCGTGGACATGGCCAAGGCCTACCTGGGCCGGGCGGCGCTGGTCGGCGTCTGCTCCACCTCGCCGGAAACGGGGTTCCGCGAGTACCGCGGCAAGCAGAAATACAACGAATGGGCCTTCTACGTCGGCGAGCGCGAGGGCGAAAAAATGCCCGAGCTGCATTACGAAGGCGTCTCGCCGTGAGGAATGTCCTGCTGGTGGCGGCCGAGAACTCGGCCGAGACGTATGCCGCCCAACTGCTGGACGAGTTCGCCGCCCGCGGCGGCGGCTACCGCTTCTGGGGCGTCGGCGGCGACCGCCTGGCCGCGCGCGGCTTCGAGAACGTCGCTCCCAACCGTTCGCTGGCGGTGGTGGGCATCGTCGAGATCGTTGCCCATCTCGGGCGCATCCACCGCCTCATGCGCCGCCTGCTGCGTCTGGCGCGCCAGCGCCGGGCCGACGCCGCCCTGCTGATCGATTTCCCCGACTTCAACCTGCGCCTGGCCCGCCGCCTGCGCCGTGCCGGCATTCCGGTCTACTACTACGTTTCGCCGACGGTCTGGGCCTGGCGCTACGGCCGCGTGCGGCACATCCGCCGCTGGGTGGACCGGCTCTTCATCCTTTTCCCCTTCGAGGAGGCCATCTATCGCCGCGAGCACGTGACCTACACCTATGTCGGCCACCCGCTGGCCGCCGAGGTGCGGCCCGGCGAGGATCGCGACGCCTTTCGCCGCCGCCACGGCGTGGGCGAGGGCGAGACGGTGCTGGCCCTGCTCCCCGGCAGCCGCGAGTCGGAAGTCTCCCGCCTGCTGCCCGACATGCTCGCCGCCGTGGCCCAGCTGCGCCGCAGCCGGCGCCTGCGGGTCTTCCTGCTGCGGGCTCGCAACATCCGCCCCGAGCTGCTGGCGGCGGCCGCCGCCGAGCCCGGGATCCGCGTCCTGGAACAGGAACAGGGATACGACCTGCTCCATGCCGCCGACGCCGTCATCACCGCCTGCGGCACCTCCACCCTGGAGGCGGCCTTGCTGGGCGCCCCCTTCGTCGTGCTCTACAAGGTCAATCCCCTGACCTATTTCCTCGGCCACCGTTTCCTCAAGATCGGCCTATATTCCATCGTCAACATCCTCGCCGGCAAGCCGGTGGCCGCCGAGCTGATCCAGGGCGAGTGCCGTCCCGAGCGCATCGCCGCCGAGACGCAACGGATTCTTGACGATCCGCTCCGGCGCGAGGAGATGCGCGCCGAGTTCCGGCGCATTGCCGCCAGCCTGCAGCAGGAGGAGCGCCCCGCCGCCATCGTGTGCCGCGAGATCAAGGCTGAGCTCGAAGGACTGAAGACGAACAATCGTGACGCGTGACGAGTAACGGCGAAAAGAAAATTTAAAAAATCGGCAATATACGACGGGAATGGCGTAAATGCTCGATCCAATTGCTTTTTCTTGGTACTCGCCAGTATAGCATACTGGTTTGTTTGGAGGTCTGTTCGTTCGCCAGGATTCGTCCTCAGTGCAGCTACTTGTCACGCGTCACGCGTTACGTGTCACGATAGGTCGCGTTCGAACCTCAGCTGAAGCTGAGATCCTTCATCTTCCGCCGCAATCCGGCCAGGAACTCCCGCAGCCACGCGTTCTGCAGCTCGGGGTGCTCCAGCAGCCGGCGGGCGTCGACCTGGGCCTCCTGCAGCAGCCTCGCGTCGCGCCTGGGGTCGGCCAGGCGGAAGTCGATCTCGCCCGACTGCTCGAGGCCGGCGATGACGCCGCCCCCGCGCAGCTCCAGGTCCATCTCGGCGATGGCGAAGCCGTCCTGGCTGGAGGCGATCGCACGCAGGCGCTTGCGGCCGCTGGGGCTGGGGCGCGGCGACGCGACCAGGAAACAGTAGGACTTTTCGCTGCCGCGGCCGACGCGGCCGCGCAGCTGGTGCAGCTGCGCCAGGCCGTAGCGGTCGGCGTTCTCGATGACCATGAAGGTGGCATCGGCGACGTCGATGCCCACCTCGACCACGGTGGTGGCCAGCAGCAGGCGCACGGCGCCGGAGGCGAAGCGCTGCAGCACGCGCCGCTTGCCGGCGGGGTCGCTTCGCCCCGACAGCACGGCCTGCGGGATGCCCGGGAAGCGCGCCCGGTTCTCCCGCGCCTCGTCCTCCAGGGAGCGCAGGTCGGGGTACGGTTCGGAGCGTTCGATCAGCGGCAGGATGACGTAGCCCTTGCGGCCTCGCCCGAGTTCGACGCCGAGGCGGCGGTAGAATCGCTCGCGGTCGGCGGCGGCGACGACGCGGGTGACGACCGGCTGCCGCCCGGCCAGCCTCCGGCGCAGGAAGGAGACGGCGATGTCGCTGTAGAGCGCCAGCAGCATGGTGCGCGGGATGGGGGTGGCGGTGGTGACCAGCAGGTCGGCGCCCCGGCTCTTGAAGAACAGGGCGGCGCGCTGAGCCACCCCGAAGCGGTGCTGCTCGTCAATGACCACCATGGCCAGGCGGCGAAAGGCGACGCCGGCACCGATGAGGGCGTGAGTGCCGAAGACCAGCAGGATCGAGCCGTCGGCCAGCCCGGCCAGCACCCGGCGGCGCTCGTCGGCGTCGCTGCCGCCTGTGAGCAGCGCCACGCCGCCGGCGCCGAAGAAGGCCAGGGCGTTCTCGTAGTGCTGGCGGGCCAGGATCTCGGTCGGGGCCAGGAAGGCGCCCTGCAGCCCGCTCTCGCGGGCGGCGAGCAGGGCCAGGAAGGCCACGATGGTCTTGCCGCTGCCCACCTCGCCCTGCAGCAGCCGCTGCATGGGCCGCGGCGCGCGCAGGTCGTTGACGATGGCGGCGTAGGCCTCCTCCTGCTCCGGGCTGAGGCGGAAGGGGAGGCGCCCGGCGATGGCGCCCCGCAGCTTTTCGTCGATGCGGTAGCGGTGCACCCGGCGGCGCTGGCTGAAAACGGCGCGCAGCGACTGCAATTCGAGCTGGAACTGCAGGAGCTCGGCGTAGGCGAAGCGCTCCTTGAAGCGCTCGATGGCGGCCTCGTCCAGCGTCCCGGGGAGATGGATGGCGCGCAGCGCCTCCGCCTGCGGCGGGAAGGCATGGCGGCTGCGCAGCGCCTCGGGAAGCGGCTCGTCGTCGTCGCGCCAGCCGGCCAGGGCGGCGGCGATCACCTTACGCAGCGTGCCGCCCTTGATCGTCCCCAGCGGCCGGTAGCGCGGCAGCACGCCGTCGCCGGCGTCCGCGGGAACCACAAAGGGGTTGACCATCTGCCAGCGTCCCTGGTGCTCCTCGACGACGCCGTGGACTCGCAGCTCCTCGCGCCCGGCGATGGCCGCGCCCAGGTAGGCCTGGTTGAAGAACACCAGCGTGACGTCGGCGGGGCCGATCTTCCCCTCGACGCGCAGCAACGCCGTGCGCCGGCGGAAGTTGCGGCTGACTCGCGAACGGCGGGGGATGAAGCGGTACAAGCGATCCTCGCCGGGCGCGACGGCGTCGGCGGGGCACGAAAGGTCGAGGTAGGAGGCGGGGAAGTGCAGCAGCAGCTCGCCGGCGCGGGCGATGCCGCGCTCGCGCAACTGGGCGGCGAAGGCGGGCCCGATGCCCTTCAGTTCCTCGACCGGGGTGCGCGGAGTGCAGGTCAATAGAGGAAAACGATCGTGCGCTCGGAGCTCTGGACTCCCTTCAGCCCCGGCAGCAGGGTGAACCAGTCGAAGAGCGAGCGCTTCTCGCGGGCGCCGACCTGGGCGGCGCCGAAGGCCTCGTCGAGGGCGTCGGCGGAGAAGCGGCTGCCGTTGATCGCCAGCTCGGAGAAGACGAAGCGCATGCGGTTATGGCTGCACTCGAAGGCGCCGCGGAACTGCACCTCGGTGTCGCGCAGGAACTGGGGGACGGCGGCGTATTTCTCCCCCCGGAGCTGGACGCTCAGACGGCCGTCGACCCGGTTCTTGTCCTTCAGGCGCAACTCGATGAAGCGGATCTCCGGGGCGTATTTCTTCACGTAGATCAGGTTCAGGTACGAGTTCAGCTCGCTCTCGCTGAAGGCGGATTTGCGGAGGAACAGGGAGGGCTGGCGCCGGGCGGCGATGCGCGCCAGGAAGGCGTCTACCTTCCGGGCCTTGTCCGGGGAGAACTCGGCCGCGAGGAGCGCCAGGCAGGGCAGGAGAAGCCATACAACCGCGCGTTTCATTTGCCCCTGATCATAACCGTGCGCCCGGAAACTTGCAAGCGCCCGGCGAAGAACAGCGCGATCGCCCGCGGGAAGATGCGGTGCTCCTGGCGCAGGATGCGGCGGCTGAGCGATCCGACGTCGTCGCCGGGGCGGACGGCGACCGCCTGCTGGGCGACGATGGGGCCGGTATCGGTGCCGGCGTCGACGAAATGGACGGTGCAGCCGCTCACCTTCACGCCGTGGCGCAGGGCCTGCTCTTGGGCGTCGAGGCCGGGGAAGGAGGGGAGCAGGGCCGGATGGATGTTCAGGATGCGCCCGGGGAAGCGGCCGAGCAGCACCGGGCCCACCAGTCGCATGTAGCCGGCCAGGCAGACCAGGTCGATGCCCGCGGCCGCCATCAGGCCGCACAGGTGCTCCTCGTAGGCCGCCTTGCCGGGAAATCTACCTGGGTCGACATGGCGGGCGGGAATGCCCAGGCGGGCCGCTTTCTTCAGCCCGGCGGCGTCGCCGCGGTCGCTGATCGCCAGGCGCACGGAGAAGTTTGCGCCCGGACGGCGCGAGGCGCGGACGATGGCCGCGAAATTGCTGCCACGGCCGGAAAGCAGCACGGCGACGTTGCCTTTCTTCATGATGGATGCCCCGCCCCGAGACAGGATGCGCCGGAAGGAAAAAATATGCCGAAGGGGGGACTCGAACCCCCGCGAGCGCAATGCTCACCAGTACCTGAAACTGGCGTGTCTACCAATTCCACCACTTCGGCACGCAGGCTTACTTATACGGCATATTCCCCCGCTTGTCAAGCCCGGCCCGGCTGGTTCGCACCCAGGCAGACCGGTTTACTTCCCGCTCCGGCTGGTGTAGAATGTCCCTTCACGCCGCTGTCCGGCGGCCGTTCGGGAGAAACCGCGGCATGATGAAAAAAGTGGCCTGCGCCCTGCTGATCCCCTGCCTGCTCGGCGTCCCGGTCCTGGCCGGCCAGGATGCCGGGGCGACCCCGGATGGAGCCGCGGCCGCAGCCGCACCCGAGGCTCCGCTCCAGGCCCGCCTTCCCCGCTATCGCTCCAATTTTCTGCGCGATGAGGGGGAGATGTGGGGCGCGCCGTTCCGCGCCGGCTCCAGGGGGCTGCTCGCCGGTGCCGCCGTCCTGGCCGTCACCGGCGTTTTGATCGCCAACGACGAGGGGATCTACAAGGGATTCAAGACGTTCCAGGGCCGGCACTCGTGGGTGGACAAGGCCAGCCCGGCCCTCTCCCTGCTGGGCGACTGGGGCGTCGACTGCGGCGTCGCCGGGCTGTTCTTCCTAGGCGGCGTGCTTGCCCGCGATCGCCGGGCGCGCGACACCGGCCTGATGGCCTGGGAAACCCTGCTGCACACGGGGCTGCTGGTCCAGGTGGCCAAGCACCTGGCCGGCCGCCAGCGTCCCGCGGTGGACGACGGCAACGATTATTGGCACGGCCCCTCGGCGTTCTTCAAGCGCTACGAGGACGGCTTTTCCAACTACGACTCGTTCTTCTCCGGCCACACGGTTTCCGCCTGGGGGCTGGCCGCGGTGATCGCCGAGAACTACCGCCACCGCGGCTGGGTACCGCCGGTCTGTTACGGGCTGGCCACGCTGGTGGGACTGTCGCGCCTCACCGAGGACGCCCACTGGCTGTCCGACGTCTTCCTGGGGGCGGTGGTCGGGCTCGCGGTGGGCAAGATGGTGGTGCGCAACCAGAACAAGCGCCTGCGCCTGGCCCCGGCCCTTACCCCCGGCGGCGCCGGCCTGGGGGTCAGTTTATTGATCGACTGATCTCCGACGATCCATAGTGACGAGTGACGAGTGACACGTGACGAGGAAGGGAGAAACTTGGCGCACGGCGTAGGGCAGACGGTGTACGGCGACAGCAATGAACAGAACTATGGGGGCACGGGATGAGAAAACGCAATCGCTGGGTCTTTGCTGTTCCTAACACTAACACTAACACTAATACTAACACTAACACAAAGAGCTCTTTTGTCCCGGTGGCCGCATGGTGGATATTGGCAATATGGCTGGCGGTCTCCTGTCAGGCGCTGGCGGCGCAGGCATCGCCTGACGGCGACGAGTTCGTCCTCGACGGCTTCCGCATGGAGACGCAGCCCGGCGGGTATTTCTTCGCCAACGTCATCGAGAACCTGGCTCCCGGCGCCGTCGGCCTGACCGAGGAGAGCGGCGGCTTCGGCCTCTTTGACCGCCCGCGGGTCTATTTCGAGGGCGACTCCTGGACGCAGTTCCGCTGGCACTATGCCGGCCACGACATCGGCTCGGCCCTGGACGACGGCGCGCCGGCATTGCAGATCCCGCTGCTGGCCGTCGGCTCCATAGCCCTGCGCGGCGAGGTGGCGGCGACTCGGGAGTACGGCTTCCATTTCGCGCCCGCGGCGGCGGCCCGCGAACGGGAGACGCGCGCGAGGGTCATGCTCTCCACCGCCTTCCCCAACCTGGGCGGCTGGTGCGCCCTGGGCAAGAAGGTCGTGGTCAACCACGCCAGCCTGCGCGCCGACGACCTGTACGCCACGCGCCGCCGCTTCGACGGCAATGTGCAGCTCGACTTCGCCCTCGAGAAGGGCTTCGGCTCTTCCGCGCTGCGGCTGGCCGGCGGCTACGCCGCGGCCGAAAGGCGCTGGAACGATTTCAACGCCCGCGACAAGCAGTTCGCCGAAGACAGCCGGCGGGTGAGCCTGCTGGGCCGCTGGCAGCGCCGCTTCGCCGCCGGGGCCCTGGACGTCGACCTGGTGCTGAACTCGGGGGAGCGCGGCAATCTTTTCGCCGAGACCGGGCGCCTGCCCCAGGAGACCTACGCCCAGGACGCCCTCTCCTGGCTGGCCGGCGCCTCCTGGTCCGGGCGGACGCTAACCGCCTCCTGCGCCTGGCTCCACGAGCGCCAGGAGCTGCGACCGTTCGCCGTCGACGCCGCCAAGGACCTGAAGGACGTCGACGGCCAGGCCTTCTTCCCCTTCGAGAGGCAGGGGGAGTTTTTCGCCGACACCCTGCGCCTGTCCGTCGAGCGGGAGCTGCGCTTCAGCCTGCTGGGACGCGAGGCCCGGCTGCGCCCCTTCATCGACCTGACGGCGGCCTTCACCCGGGCGGAGGAAACGAGCGGCACGCAGAACGCCATCCTGTTCGCCGGCCGGCCCTACCTGGTCTACCTGTGGCCCGGCGGGACCTCCTCCTACCGCCATGACCGGAGCGCGGCGACGGCCGGCGCCCTGCTGCGCGCCGACCTGGGGGGGAAGTTCGACCTGCAGGCCAAGCTCTTCGTCCAGCGCCAGGGGCTGCGCTTCCCGGGCGGGGCGGCCGGGTTGAGCTTCCTGCAGGCCGGAGGAGAAGCGGGGCTCGGCTTCCAGGCCGGGCCGCGGACGCGCATCTCCCTGGCCTTCGGCGACCTGCCCTACGAGATGGGCGCCAACGCCGGCGATTTCCTGGAAACGCGCCGGCCCGGCGCCGAGGTCCGCTTCTGGAACGACGGCAACCGCGACGGCCTGTTCCAGGAAGGCGAGCAGGGTTCGTTGTACGCGCTGAGCGGCGGCGCCGGCCATGCCGCCGCCGAGGGCCTGGAGCCGAGCCGCCGCCAGAGGCTGGAGCTGCTCTTCAGCGCGCCGGTCTCGAAGCGCTTCCAGCTGGACGTCAAGGGACTGTACAAGCGCATCCTGCGGCCGCTCTGGGTATCCTACGCCGGGGAGTACGGGCATTACGAGGAGATCGGCGCGACGGGCTACTATGTCCTGGACCGGCCGGCGACGGGCTTCGTGCTGGGCAACGCTCCCTTCGCCAGGGAGCCGTTTTACGCCGAGTTCCTGCTGCGTATCCACGGCGAGCGCGAACGGCGCTGGTACTTCTCCTTCTCCTTCATGGCCCACATGGGCATGGGGAACACCGCCTTCGGCAACGGCCCCGAGGCCAACGACGTCGGCGTCATCGCCGAGAGCCAGGCCTCGCCCAACTCGTGGATCAATGGCTTCGGCCGCGTGGACGGCGACCGCGCCTTCGTCGCCCGCATCCATTTCGGCTACTACCTGGCGCGCCGCCTCTTCCTGGGCGGCAGCGTCAAATACCGCGACGGCAACCCCTTCGCCTTCCTCGACGCCCGTGCGCTCGCCGGCCAGTGGCTCATCACCTACCACACGATCAAGGCCGAGGACGAGCATTCCCGCAAGGGCGGCCCCAGGGAGGACTGCATCTGGGACGTCAACCTCAAGCTGGGCTACGACCTGTCGCTGTTCGGCCGGCGGGGGCGGCTGGAGCTCTCGCTGTTCAACCTGCTCGACTTCGGCGGCGAGCTCTCGGAGAACGCCTTTTCCAACGATCGCGACCGGTTGGCGAACGAGCTGCAGCTCCCGCGCAGCCTGCGCCTGGGATTGACGTTGGAGTTGTAGCTTGCAGGCAGCTCTGATTGTAATGTTCGTGCAGATCGGTCCAGAATAGTTTTCCAAAGCGGGTAGGACTGAAGCACCAATTTCCAAGCACCAAATTCCAAATCAGCACCAAGCACCAATGACCCAATGACCCAAACCAGAGAAAGTGATCGTGATAGTGTTCGTGTTAGTAAATGCCCTCGAACGATTTCCAAAAGATTCAGAGATCAAATAAATGCATTCATGACCGATGCATGGCTCTAAAAAAGATTTCATTGCGGGCTTTTCCTAACACGATCACCAACACGATCACTTTCTTTGCTGCTTGGTGCTTGGAATTTCAGTCTTACGAATAACTGGCCTTGACCGGTGACCTTTTTCCTTTTGCCTTGAGCGAAGCCAGGCTATGAGGGATTCTAGCGGCCCTTGCTCTCGATCTTCTCCTGGCAGGGGACGCAGTAACGGGCGAAAGGCAGCACCTCCAGCCGCTTGGGAGAGATCTCCTCGCCGCAATGCAGGCACTTGCCGTAGTGCTTCTTCTCGATGCGGTCGAGGGCTTCCTCGACCTCCTTCAGGTTGGCCCGCATGTTGCTGGACATGACGAAGCCCATCTCCTTCTCGATCAGCTCGTTGGCCTGGTCGATCTCGTCCATGGCGCCGCCGCCGCTCTCGGAGCCGTCGCGCCACTCGATGACCTTGAGGATCTCGTCCCGCAGCGAGAGGAGCCGTTTCTTTATCTTGGCGACCTGGTCTGCTTTCATGTTTGTTCTCCTAGCGGTGGTACGGGTGGCCACGGATGATGGTCATGGCCCGATAGAGCTGCTCCAGGAAGAGGACGCGGAACAGGTCGTGGGCGAACGTCATGTCCGAGAAAGAGAGGGCGAGATCGGCACGCGCGGCCACCGCCGGGGAAAGGCCGGCGAAACCGCCGATCAGGAAGAGCAGCCGCCCCGGGCGGCCGGCCATCTGCTCCTGCAGGAAGGCGGCGAAGCGGCGCGAGTCCATCTTCTTCCCCCTCTCGTCCAGGGCGATGGCGTAGTCCCGAGGCTGGATCTCGCGCAGGAACAGGGCGCCTTCCTTCTCCTTCACGAACGCATCCTCCTTGCCGTGGGTCTCCCGCAGTTTTTTTACGCTGAATTTTACAAAATAATTAATGTTTTGTAAATATTTTTTTTCAAGTTCCTGAAGGCCGCGGAACTTCAGCTCGCCGACGCAGAGCAGCTCAATGGCGCTCATGGCGCTTCTGCATGTTGTACAGCGACTTGCGCGAGATGCCCAGGATGCGCGCCACCCGGCTCTTGTTGCGGTACTTGCGCAGCAGGTAGGCGACATACTCGGCCTCGACCTCGGCCAGCGTGCGCTCGCCGGAGCGCAGCAGGTCCAGCATGGGGCCGGGACGGTCCAGCAGCGCCCGCACCGCCCCATCGTCCAGGGCGGCGCCGCGCGCGGCCTGGCCGCGGACGAAGTTGCGCAGCTCGCGGACGTTGCCCGGCCAGGGATAGCGCAGCAGCAGGCGGCGCGCCTCGTCGCCCAAGGCCAGCTCCACGCCCTCCTCGCCGCAAAAGCGGTGCAGCAGGGGCAGGATGTCGGCCGGACGCTGGCGCAGCGGCGGCAGGAAGATGCTGACCGTCGAGACGCGGTAGTACAGGTCGGCGCGGAACTCGCCGCGGCGCACCCGCTCCTCGATGTCGGCGCCGGCGGAGAAGAGGAAGCGTGCCGCGATGTCCACCTCCTCGGCGGAGCCCAGCGGGTACACCTTGCGGCGCTCGATGGCGCGCAGCAGCTTGGCCTGCATGGCCGGGCTCAGCAGGTCGATCTGGTTGAGGAACAGGGTGCCGTTCCCGGCCAGGCGCCACTTGCCCACGGCGTCGCGGTCGGCGCCCGAGAAGGCGCCGCGGCGGTGGCCGAACCATTCGCTCTCCAGCAGGGTTTCGGGAACGTCGCCGCAGCCCAGGTTGAGCAGCGGTCGGAAGGGGCTGGCCTGCACCAGGGCCTCGGCCCAGTAGTCCTTGCCGCTGCCGGTCTCGCCCCACAGCAGCACGGGCGTGTCCAGGGCGGCGACGCGCGCCACCGCCGCCTGCAGCGCCAGCGCGGCGGGATCGGCGAGGCTAGAACCCGGCGGGGAAATCGTAGCGCTTGGCATCCATCCAGAGCTTTTCCAGCGCGTAGCGCTGCCGCCGCTCGGCGGAGAAGACGTTGACGATGAAATCGACGTAGTCGACCAGGATCCACTCGGCCGCCGCCTCGCCCTCGCTGCCCAGCGGCAGCCGCCGCAGGCCGCGCTTGAGGCCGTCGCGCACGGCGTCGGCCAGGGCGCGGTTCTGGCGGGCGGAGCCGCCGTGGCAGATGACCAGGTAGTCGGTCATCTCGCTGAGCCCCTTCAGCTTGAGCACCGTGACCTTTTCCGCCTTCTTGTCCAGCAGGGCGGCGACGGCCGCCTTGATCGCGGCCGGCAGGCGGCGCTGGCGCAGGTCGTCCAGGACGCGATCGCTTTCATCCTTCTTCATAGAGCTTGATCTCCTCCATGATCTTGTGCACGTTCTTCTCCACGTAGGGCGAGACGTCCTGGCCATGGGAGCGCTTGCGGCGGATGGCGGAGGCCGAGAGCTCCAGGTAATCCGAGACGTAGGAGTGCAGGAAGGCCCCCGGCGGCGGCTGGGCGTCTGCGGGCTCGCCGCGCAGCGGCACGCCCTCCTCGCGCAGCAGGCGCTCCACCGGCGCCCGGTGGCGGCGGCTGCGCAGCACGATGACGAACAGCACCTCGCGCAGCACCTGACGGTAGTCCTTCCAGGTACGGATCTTCAGGAACCCCTCGCTGCCGGTGATGAAGTAGAAGCGCTCGCCGGGGAGGGCGGCCTTCAGCTCGCGCAGGGTGTCGATGGTCCAGGAGAAGCCGCGGCGCTTCAGCTCCAGGTCGCAGGGCTCCAGGCCCGGGTGCGGCTGCAGCGCCGCCCGCAGCATGGCCAGGCGCAGCTCGGCCGGCGGCAGCGCCTGGCGCTTCTTGTGCGGCGGCCGCGCCGAGAGGATGTAGAGGATGCGGTCCAGGCCGAATGCCTCCTGGATCCTCCGCCCCAGCTCGATATGGCCGCGGTGGACGGGATTGAAGGTGCCGCCCAGCAGCCCGGTCTTACGCGGGGTCATGGAACGCGAACAGGGCCTTCTTCATCGGGTCCAGGTTGGTCGCCGTCAACGCCGAGATTTCCACGTAGGGGATTGTATGCCGGCGGCAGAAATTGCGCAAGGCATCGACGCCGCCGCGATCGGCGCCCAGCAGGTCGATCTTGTTGGCCAGCACCAGCGTCTTCTTGCGCAGCAGCTGCGGCTGGTGGCGTTCCAACTCGCCGCGCAGGACCTGGAAAGCCCGCAGCGGCGGCAGCGGGGCGTAGGGCGACACGTCGATGACGAAGAGCAGCACGCGAGTGCGCTCGACGTGGCGCAGGAACTCCAGTCCCATCCCCTCGCCGCGGTGCGCGCCCTCGAGAATGCCGGGGATGTCGGCCACGACCATGCTGCGCCCCCGGTAGTCCACCACCCCCAGGTTGGGGAAGAGGGTGGTGAAGGGGTAGTCGGCGATCTTGGGCCGGGCGTTGCTGATGCGCGAGATCAGGGTCGATTTGCCGGCGTTGGGCAGGCCGACCAGCCCGGCGCCGGCGATGAGCTTCAGCTCCAGCACCACCTGGATGGACTCGCCCTTCTCGCCCTTCTCGGCGCGGCGCGGCGCCTGGTTCACCGAGGACTTGAAATGGACGTTGCCGCGCCCGCCCTGGCCGCCGCGGGCGATGACGAAGCGCCGGTCGAGGCGGTCGAAGTCGAAGACCAGCTTTTCGTCGGGGTACGTCTTGACCACGGTGCCGGCCGGGACCTTCAGGACCACGTCGTCGCCGTCGCGGCCGGTGCATTTGCGGCGGCTGCCGGCGCCTCCGGCGCCGGCAGCGAACTGGCGCTGGTACTTGAAGTCGGTCAGCGACTGGCACATGGGGCTGCTGACCAGTACGACGTCACCGCCCTTGCCGCCGTCGCCGCCGTCGGGGCCGCCGCGGGGGATGAACTTCTCACGGCGGAAGCTGCGCGAGCCGTCGCCGCCGTCGCCGGCGCGGAAGGAGACGATGACGCGGTCGACGAACATGGGGATCAGGCGCTGCGGCGGCGGAAGGGGGATGGCCCCCGCGGGCTAGCTGGGCTCAACCTCGGCGAACTTGCGGCCGGCGCGGTCGACGAAGCGCACGGTGCCGCTGGCCATGGCGAAGAGGGTGTCATCCTTGCCGATGCCCACGTTGCGGCCGGGGCGGATGCGCGTGCCGCGCTGGCGCACGATGATGGAGCCGGCGTGGATCTGCTCGCCGCCGAATTTCTTGACGCCGAGGCGCTTGGACGTGCTCTCGCGGCCGTTCTTGGCGCTGCCGCCCGATTTCTTGTGTGCCATTATTCCGTCTCCTTGGCCTTGGCGGCGGATTTCACCTCGATCTTCTCGATCTGGATGCGCTGCAGCTTCTGCCGGTGGCCCTGGGTCTTCTTGTATCCCTTCTTGGGCTTGTACTTGACGATGCGGATCTTCTCGCCCTTGACCTCGCCCAGCACCTTGGCCTTGACCTTGGCGTGCTTGACGTAGGGGTCGCCGATCAGCACCTCTTTATCGCCCTGGACCAGCATGACCGTGGTTAGGCTGGCCGTATCCTTCTTGACGAGCTCCGCGCTCAGCAGCTCCACTTCCAGGATGTCGCCCTCGGCGACTTTATACTGCTTTCCGCCGGTTTCCAGTATGGCAAACATGGTCCTTCTCCTTGATGGGATGTCTTTTTATACCATAATTCGCGCCGCCAGTCAACCGCGGCCGGCCGCGCTCAGCGGATCGGGAAAGGCGGCTGCCCCTTCCAGCGGGGCCTTTCCCGGGCCGCCTCCAGGCGCCCGGCCAGGGCCACGGCGATCTCGACCGTCTGGCGCAGGCCCTCCAGCTCCCAGCCCGGGTCGAACTCATCGCCGACGGTATGGTAGGCGCCGCCCTGGAAGAACTCGCCGAGGCGGTTGCGGCCGGAGGCGGTGCGCTCCCCGGCCGACAGCCAGACGGCGGGGATGCCGGCGCGGGCGAAGGGGAACTGGTCGGAGCGGAAGAAAAGCCCCAGTTCGGGCATGGAAAAGGGGACGTAGTTCAGCCCCAGGCCGGAGGCCACTGCGCGCGCCTCCTCCTCCAGTGTCGAGTACTGCGCGCCCTCGGCGAACATGTCGGGGCTGCGCTCCCACACCGGCGTCGACTCGAAATTGACGGTGGCGACGATGGCGTCGGGGTCCACGCCGGCGGCGAAGTGCTTCGAGCCCAGCAGCCCCGCCTCCTCGGCCTGGCAGGCCAGAAAGATCAGCCCCAGGCGGCGCTCGCCGGCCGCTGCGGAGAGGACCTTGGCGGTCAGTGCCAGGGCGGCGGCGGCCGAGCCGTTGTCGATGGCGCCGTTGAAGATGCCGTCGCCCTCGCGGTGTTCGTCGCGCCCGAGATGGTCGATGTGGGCGCTGAACACGACGCTGCGCCCCGACGAGCCCGGGACCTCGGCGACGACATTGCGCGCCTGCAGCTCCCGGGAGCGGCAGCGCCCGGAGAGGCGTACCGTGAATCCCAGGTCGACCGGGCGGAAGTCGCGGCGCAGGGAGCGGCGGTACAGGGAGTCGAGGTCGATGCGGCGGCCGCGCAGCAGGGCGCGCAGGGCGTCCTCGCGCACCCAGCCGCGGAAGGCCGGTCCCTTCTCCAGGTCGGACGGCAGGTAGAGCTCCTCCCCCGACCAGGAGTTGCGCACCACCTCCCAGCCGTAGCCGGCGCTGGGCGTGGTGTGGATGAGCAGCACGGCGGCGGCGCCGGCGCGGGCCGCCTCCTCGACCTTGCAGGTCCAGCGGCCGTAGTAGGTGAGGGCGCGGCCCATGAAGATCCCGGGCAGGAACGAGCCGGGATCGTTCACCCGCACCAGCAGCACCTTGCCGCGCAGATCGGCCCCCTTGAAGTCGTCCCAGTCCCAGCGCGGCGCGCGGATGCCGAAGCCGGCGAAGACGGCGCCGCCCTCCAGGCGGAACTCGCCGCCGCCGCCCGTCCAGCTGCCGACCGCCTCCTCGCCGAAGGCCAGTTCGCGGCCGGCGGCGTTCAGGCGCAGTTCGTCGAGCCGGAAGCCGCGCAGGGTGAAGGGCTGGAAGCGGCTGTGCAGGCCCAGCCCCTGGAACCAGGCGTGCATGAACTTTTCGGCCAGGGCGCCGCCGCGCGTCCCCGGCGCCCGGCCCTCGAGCTCGTCGGAGCTCAGGAATTCGACGACGCTCTGCAGCTCCCCGCGGGTCAGGCGCTCGCAGCGCCGTTGCGGGTCCGCGCCGCCGTCGCCGCCCACCCACGGCGCCAGCAGCAGCAGCGCGAGCGCCACGGCCTTGAACCGCTTCGCTTTTCCCCTTTTCATGGTGCCCCTCCCTGCCTGGCCCGTGCCCAGGCCCGCCGGCGGCTCCCGCCAGCCTCCTTCACTCCCTTCGCTGTTCACTCTTCGGCTTTTCTTGCCTTCACTTTCCACTTTTCACCATTTCACTTTTCACTCTTTTACTTCCCCCCCGTGGCTGCCAGCCGCGCCAGGCGTCGCGTCCGGCGGCCTTGGCCTCGTACATGGCCTGGTCGGCGTGCTTGAGCAGGGCGGCGGCGCTGCGGCCGTCGTCGGGATAGACGGCCATGCCGATGCTGGCCGACACGCGCAACTCGCGGCCGCGGACACGGCAGGGGCGGCGGACCGCCGCCAGGAGCTTGCGGGCGATGCGCTCGCCGCCGCGCCGCGAGCCGGAGTCGGGCAACAGCACCAGGAACTCGTCGCCGCCCAGGCGGGCCACGGTGTCGCTGCGGCGCAGGGGACGGACGAGGCGGCCGGCGACGCAGCGCAGGAGCAGGTCGCCGGTGCGGTGGCCGAAGCGGTCGTTGACCTCCTTGAACCCGTCCAGGTCGACGTACAGCAGGGTGGCGCGGCGCCGGCGGCGGCGCGCCAGGGCCAGGGCCTGCACCAGGCGGTCGTTGAGCAGGGAACGGTTGGGCAGGCCGGTCAGCGGGTCCTGGTAGGCCATCTGGCGGATGGCCTCCTCCAGCTGGCGGCGGCGGGTGACGTCGCGGTTGATGCTGAGGATGGCCGCCTGGCCGCCGTAGGAAACCGGCGCCGCGTTGACCTCCAGGCGCATCTCGCTGCCGTCCTTGCGGAAGTGGACGGTCTCGAAGCTGCGCAGCGACCGGCGCTCCAGGGTGCGGCGGATGCGCGACCGGCCCCGGGCCACGTCCTGGCTGAGCGTCTCCAGGGACATGCCGATCATGTCGCGGCGGCTGAAGCCGTACAGCTCGCAGGCGCGGCGGTTGACGTCCAGGATGGTCTCGCCCTTGACGGCGAAGATCAGGATGGCGTCGTGGGCATGCTCGAACAGGCGGCGGTAGTCCTGCTCCGAGCGGCGCAGCGCCTCCTCCACCCGCTTGCGCTCGCTGACGTCGACCAGGATGCCGTCGATGTAGAGCACGCGCCCCTGGGCATCCTGGATGGCGCGCGGGTGGTCGCGCACCCAGATGGTGCCGCCGCCGGCGACGCGCAGCTCGAACTCGCTGAAGGCGATGCCGCGCGCGGCCAGGCGCGTGATGTGCTCGCGCCGCGAGCGGCGGCGGACGTACAGGTCGCGGACGTTCAGGTCCAGCAGGTCGCGGCGGCGGCGGAAGCCGAGCATGCGCGCCAGCTCGCGGTTGGCTTCGATGATGCGGCCGCCCGGCGTGGTGCGGTAGACGCCCACCGGCAGGTGCTGCAGCAGGTCGCGGTAGCGGAACTCGCCGCCGGCCGCTTCCCGCTGCCGTCTCTCCCTTCGCTCGCCGTCCATGGCGGGACGATTATAGCGGCGCCGGACCCCTTTGGCAAGCGGGCCGCCGCCGCCGGCGGTCACAGCGGGACGACGCGGATGGTGTCGGAGATCTCCTGGCGCAGCAGGTTCTCGATGAACTGCAGGGTGCCCTTGGTGCTGCTGACGCAGCCGCGGCAGGCTCCCAGGTAGCGGATGTAGACGCTGACCTCGCCCGTCGGCGCGGCCTCGCGGATGTCGACCACCTCCAGGCTGCCGCCGTCGGCGGCCAGGGCGGGCCGGATCTTCTCGTCCAGGGCCTTCTCGATGAGCCGGTGCTTCTGGATCAGGTTCTTGGCGCGGAAGTCGCCGGCGTCGGCCTGGGCCAGCAGCCGCTCCTTCTCCATGGCGGCGCGGGTGTCGCGCAGGATGTCGACCAGGTAATGGGCGCGCTTCTCGTGGCCGCCGGGGCGGATGCACGACTTGCAGAAGGCGCCGGCCTTGGTGTACTGGGTGATCTCCTCCACCGTCTTCAGGTCGTTGATGCGGATCACCTCCTCGATGGTGCGCTTGCTGACGCGGGCGCACTCGCAGACGATGTCCTCCTCGGACAGGCTGGCCAGGTCCACTCCCTTGAACAGGGAGGCCGCCTTCTTGATCACGTCGTAGGCCATGACGCTGCAGTGCATCTTCTGCGGCGGGATGGCCGGCAAGCCGGGATCGTCGCGCAGCGAGCGCTCCACCTCGAGGTTGGTGATCTTCATGGCCTCGTCGACGGTCTTGCCGATGGCCAGCTCGGCCATCATGTCGGAAGAGGCGATGGCCGTGCCGCAGCCGAAGCTCTTGAACTTGGCGTCCAGGATGCGCTCGGTCTTGGGGTCGACGGCCCAGTACAGGCGGACGGCGTCGCCGCAGGCCTCGGCCCCCCAGTCGGCCACGACCAGGCGCGCGCCCATGGCCTTGGCCTGCTCCTCGGTGATCTCGCCGCGGTGGCGCGGGTGGTTCATCCGCTCGCCGACCTTGGCCGAGTACTGCTCCCACAGGGCGCCGCCGATCAGATCGTTCTTGGGCATGGTGTTCGCTCCTTGGCGCCCGCTCAGCGGGCGCCGCTGTACGACGAGGAGATGGCGCGCAGGCGCGCGACCGAGGCCTGGATGGCCGCCGCCGCCCGCTCGATCTCCTCCGCGGTGGTGAAGCGCGACAGGCTGAAGCGCACGCTGGTGTGCGCCAGCTCCGAGCTCAGGCCCATGGCCACGAAGACGGGGTTGGCCTCCAGCGACTCCGAGGCACAGGCGCTGCCGGTGGAGGCGGCGATGCCGGCGGCGTTCAGGTCCCAGATCATGGCCTCGCCCTCGATGCCGCGGAAGCTGGCCAGGATGGTGTTGGGCACGCGCGGCGCGCCGCGGCCCAGCACCATGGTGTCGGGGATGGCCAGGATGGCCTCCTCCAGCCGGTCGCGCAGGGCGCGCACCCGGCTCTCCTCGAAGGCCAGGCCGTCCACGGCCAGCTCCATGGCCAGCCCCATGCCGACCAGGTAGGGGACATTGACCGTGCCGGCGCGCTTGCCGCCCATCTGCTCGCCGCCGTGGATGAGCGGCGTCAGCGCCCGGCCCTTGCGGATGTAGAGCCCGCCGACGCCCTTGGGGCCGTGGAACTTGTGGGCGCTGAAGGTGAGAAAGTCGGCCGGCACGCGCGCCAGGTCGACCGGCACCTTGCCGATGGCCTGCACGGCATCGGTGTGGAAGAGCACGCCGCTCTCGCGGCACACCTCGGCCAGCTCGCGCACCGGGAAGAGCAGGCCGGTCTCGTTGTTAGCCCACATGACCGAGACCAGGGCCGTGCGCGCCGGGTCGATGTGGCGGCGCAGGATGTCGGCGTCGACCACGCCGTCGGCGTTGAGCGGCAGGTAGGTGACCCTGGCCCCCAGCGTCTCCAGGAAGGCGCAGGCGTTGCGCACGCAGGGGTGCTCGACCGGCGTGGTCAGGATCTCGCTCTTGGGGCCGCGGCGGATCAGGTCGAACCACGCGCCCTTGAGGACGTGGTTGTTGCCCTCGCAGGCGCAGCTGGTGACGAGGATGTCGTCCTCGTCGCCGGCGCCGATGCCGGCGTAGAGCCGGTCCATGGCCAGGCGCATGGCCTCGTGCACCTCGGTGCCGAAGCTGTGCAGCGAGTTGGGGTTGCCGTACTGGCGGCAGAAAAAGGGGTCCATCGCCTCGCGCACGCGCGGGTCGACGATGGTCGTGGCGTTGTTGTCCAGATAAATGCGCTCCATGGCGCCTCCCCGGGCGGTCCCACGGGGCCGCCCGTCGTTCTCCGGTTTCACCGGCATCTCCGTTCCCCGGCCGCGGCGCCCGCTCACGGCTGGGCGGCGTAGCGCTCCAGCAGCGCCGGCACCTTGTCGGGGCTGACCTTGGCGTGCACCTCGTCGTTGATCATCAGCACCGGCGCCAGGCCGCAGGTGCCCAGGCAGCGCGCCTCCTCCAGCGAAAAGAGCCCGTCGCGGGTCGTCTCGCCGAAGTCGATGCCCAGCTCCTCGCGGATCTTCTCCAGCACCTTGTCGGCGCCCTTGACGTAGCAGGCCGTGCCCATGCAGACGCTGATGACGTACTTGCCGCGCGGCGTCAGGCGGAAGAAATGGTAGAAGGTGGCCACGCCGCTCACCTTGGCCGCCGGCACGCCCAGCAGGTGGGCCACGGCGTCCATGTGGGCGCGATCCAGGTAGCCGTAATGCCGCTGGATCTTGTGCAGGACGGAGATCAGCTGGCTCTCGGGGTGGGGCTGGCCCTCGACCTTCTGGATGTAGTCCACGATGTCGGCCGGCAGCGTGGCGCGGCTCTCATCTATGGCCTGCCGCTGGCAGGCGTTCGTCGGTTGGAAGCGGCTCATCGGACACCTCTCGGGGATTTGGGCGAATAGTGGGTATGCAACAGCTCGTGGGCCAGCGGGCCGCCGGCCTCGCCGAGGAACTCGGCGTAGAGCTGCTGTACGGCGCGGTTCTCGTGCGAGCGGCGCAGGGTCTTGGCTTGGTCGATGGTGTACAGCGCCTGCGCCCGCCGGGCCAGGAGCTCGGGATCGAGCACCAGGTGGCCGGTCACCGGATAGGGCTGGCCGCCGCCGCCGATGCAGCCGCCGGGGCAGGCCATGATCTCGATGATGTGGAACTCCTTCTCGCCGCGCGCCACCTTGTCCAGCAGCGTGCGGGCGTTGACCAGGCCGTTGGCCACGCCGACGCGGATGGTGCGGTCGCCCAGCTCGAACAGCGCCTCCTTGAGGCCGGAGACGGCGCGCACCTCGTGGAACTCGAGCTGGCCGACGGGGGCGCCGGCCAGCTTCTCGGCGGCGGTGCGCAGCGTGGCCTCCATCACGCCGCCGGTGGTGCCGAAGATGTCGCCGGCGCCGCTGGCGATGCCCAGCGGCGCGTCGAACTCGCCGTCGGGCAGCTGGTCGAAGTCGATGCCGTAGCTCTTGATCATCATGATCAGCTCGCGCGTGGTCAGCACGGCGTCGGTGT
This sequence comes from Acidobacteriota bacterium, assembly GCA_022711715.1. Classification (GTDB taxonomy): domain Bacteria; phylum Acidobacteriota; class Aminicenantia; order UBA2199; family UBA2199; genus UBA2199. The sequence continues at coordinate 4,371 of JAKLEC010000017.1, read as the reverse complement.
AGGGGAAGCCCTCGGGGGCGCGGTGCTCCGGGCGCTCGCTCTCGTACTTCTTGGCCACGCAGGGCATCACCGCCACCATGAAGACCTTCGCCGGGTCGATGCCGAGCTTGCGGGCGTAGTAGGTCTTGGCCAGCGCCGAGGTCATGCCCATCGGCGAGCGGCAGGTCGAGGCCAGGGGGATGAGGTCGGGATAGAACTTCTCCAGGAAGTTGATCCAGCCGGGGGAGCAGCTGGTGATGATCGGCAGCGGGCCGCCCCGCTCCAGGCGCTTGAGGAACTCGGTGGACTCCTCGATGATGGTCAGGTCGGCGCCGAAGTCGGTGTCGAAGACCGCCTGGAAGCCCAGGCGGCGCAGGGCGGTCACGGTGCGGCCGGTCGCCGGGGTCCCCGGCGGGTGGCCGAAGCCCTCGGCGATGGCGGCGCGGATCGACGGCGCCACCTGCACCACCACGTGCAGGTTCCCGTCGTCCAACGCCTTCCAGACGCGGTCGGTGTGGTCCTTTTCCAGGAAGGAGGCCACCGGGCAGACGTTGATGCACTGGCCGCATTGGATGCAGACCGAGTCGTCCATGGCCGCGCCGTAGGCGGGCGTCACCACCGTCTGGAAGCCGCGGCCGTGCTGGCTCAGGTTGTGCACGCCCTGCACCTCGGCGCAGACGCGCGTGCAGCGGCCGCAGAGGATGCAGCGCTCGCTGTCGCGGATGACGCTCGCCCCCGAGGTCTCCTTGGCGAAGCGCTTGCGCTCGCCGGCGAAGAGGCGCTCGCGCACGCCCAGGGTGTAGGCCAGGCGCTGCAGCTCGCAGTTGCCGTCGCGCTCGCAGCACTGGCAGTCCATGGGGTGGTTCTCCAGCAGCAGCTCGACGATGTCGCGGCGCGCCTGGCGGATCTGCGGCGAATTGGTCTGCACCTCCATGCCCGGCCAGACGGCCACGGCGCAGGAGGCCATGTAGAAGCCCATCTCCTTGACGTCCACGATGCACACGCGGCAGGAGCCCATCAGGCTGAGGTCGGGATGGTAGCAGAGGCGGGGGATGTGGATGCCCAGGGTCTCGGCCGCCTCCATGATGGTGGTGCCGGCGGGAACGCTCACTTTCTGGCCGTCGATGGTCAGTTCGATTAGTTCGCTATGAGTATTCATGTCAGCTCCTGTTCTTTAGTTCCGTTCCACCGCGCCGAAGCGGCACACGCGGAAGCAGCGCCCGCACTTGATGCAGCGTTCGGGGTCGATGGCGTGGGGCTTCTTGGCGGCGCCGGCGATGCAGTTGGCCGGGCAGTTGCGGGCGCAGGCCGTGCAGCCCACGCACTTGTCGGCCAGGATCGAGTAGCGCACCAGGGCGGCGCAGCGCTTGGCCGGGCAGCGGTGCTCGGTGATGTGCGCCGCGTACTCCTCGCGGTAGTGGCGCAGGGTGGAAAGCACCGGGTTGGCGGCGGCGCGGCCCAGGCCGCATAGTGAGGTGCGCTTCATCAGCAGTCCCAGGCGCTCCAGCTTGGCGATGTCGTCCTCGCGCCCCTCGCCGGCGGTGATGCGCTCCAGGATCTCCAGCATGCGCTTGCTGCCCTCGCGGCAGGGCGTGCACTTGCCGCACGACTCGTCGGCCGAGAACTTCATGAAGAACTTGGCGATGTCCACCATGCAGTCGTCCTCGTCCATGACGATCATGCCGCCCGAGCCCATGATCGTGCCCATGGCCGTGAGCGTGTCGTAGTCGACGGCCAGGTCGGCGTGGGTGGCCGGGATGCAGCCGCCGGCGGGGCCGCCGGTCTGCACGGCCTTGAAGCGCTTGCCCTTGGGGCAGCCGCCGCCGATCTCCATGATGATCTCGCGCAGGGTGGTGCCGATGGGCACCTCGACCAGGCCGGTGTGGTTGACCTTGCCGGCCAGGGCGAAGACCTTGGTGCCGCCGCTCTTGTCGCTGCCGATGTGGCGGAACCACTCGGCGCCGTGCTCCAGGATGACCGGCACGTTGGCGAAGGTCTCGACGTTGTTGATCACCGTCGGCTTGCCCCACAGTCCGCTCTGGCTGGGATAGGGCGGGCGGATGCGCGGCTGGCCGCGCTCGCCCTCGATGGAGTGAATGAGCGCCGTCTCCTCGCCGCAGACGAAGGCGCCGGCGCCGAGACGGATCTCGAGGTCGAAGGAGAAGCCGCTGCCCAGGATGTCCTCACCCAGCAGGCCGTGCTTCCGGCAGGCGGCCAGGGCGTTCTCGATGCGTTCGATGGCCAGGGGGTACTCGGCGCGGACGTAGAAGAAGCCGCGGCTGGCGCCGATGGCGAAGCCGCCGATGATCATGCCCTCGACCACCGAGAAGGGATCCCCCTCCAGCATGCTGCGGTCCATGAAGGCGCCGGGGTCGCCCTCGTCGGCGTTGCAGATGATGTACTTTTCCCCGCCCGGTTCCTTGCGGGCCATCTGCCACTTGCTGCCGGTGGGGAAGCCGCCGCCGCCGCGGCCGCGCAGCTTGCTGGCGCTGAGCTCGGCGATCACGCCGTCCGGGTCGCCGGCGGCCAGCACCCGGGCCAGCGAATGGAAGCCGCCGGCGTTCAGGTATTCCGGCAGGCTGGTGGGGTCGATGATGCCGCTGTTGCGCAGGGCGATGCGCGACTGGCGGTTGAAGAAGGAGATGTCGCCATAGAGCTCGAAGAAGTTCTGGCCGATGGGTTGCTCCTGCACGATGAGCTCCTGCACCGGGCGGTCGGCCAGCAGGTGCTCGTCGATGAAGCGCTCCAGGTCGGCGTCGCTGGCAACGCGGTACAGGTGGTTGCCCGGACGCACCAGGAAGTGGCCGCCCTGGAACTTGCTCTCGCCGACGCACATGTCGGCGAAATTCACGCCCTGGACCGCGACCACGTCGGCGCCGACGCCGCGCTGCTCCAGGCGCTCGCGCAGCCGGGCCTGCAGGCCGCGGGCGGCCAGGTTGCCGCAGCGCTCGCCTCGGCAGAAGAGGATCTCGTAGCGGCTGCCGCTCTTCTGCGTGCCGTCGAGGATCAGCTCGGCCACCGGCTGGCCGTGCAGCACGTGGTCGGTGAAGATGCGGTGCACCCCCTCGCGGCTGACCTGCTGGTACTTGACCGGCCGCTCGCCGGGGCGCAGGATGCCGACGATCGGCTCGAGGCTGCAGCGGCCGGTGCAGCCCACGTCGTGCAGCACGATGTCGGCACGGCCCGAGGAGGCGATGTGCTTGCGGAACTCCTCGCGGATCTCGCGGGCGCCAGCTGCGTTTTCGCACGTGGCCGAGCCCACCTGAATGATGGTGCTCCCGGGGCGGATGACATTGCTCCGGGCTTTCTCTCCCTCCAGGCGGAGGGAGTCGAATCGCTTGAGAATTTTTTTATTCAATTGGATCTCCCGAATTGTATTTTCAGAAAACCTAATTATAGTAAAAAGCGCAGGGCTTGGCAACCCCTCCGCGGCCGGCCGGGGGCCTAGCCGCCGGCCAGCTCCTCGGCCAGGCGGTGGTACTTCTCGTGCACGCCCGCGCCGGTCTCCTCGCGCTCCACGCGCGCGAACTCGCGCTCGAGCCACTCCTGGTCCTCGGGGGCCAGCAGGCGGTCGGCCATCGGGTAGAGGATGCGGTCCTCCTTGTCGATGTGGGCGCGCAGCAGGGCGATGTAGCCGCCCAGGTGCTCGCGCAGCGCCGCGACGGCGCCGGCATCGCCACGCGCGGCGCCCGCGATGGCGGCGGCCAGGGCGGCGACGTGGGCGCGCCCCTGCTCGTGCTCGTGCAGCATGACGGCGATGGGGCCGTTGTCGCGCGGCATGCCCTTCTGGACCAGGCGCCGGAACAGCGCCCCCTCCTCCTTGGCATGGTGGCAGCGGTCGGCGAAGTTGCGGATGAAGTCGACGGCCTGCAGCAGCTTGCCGGCGTCGGGGCGGCCGCCGGCGGCGATGCGCGCCAGCTCGGTCTCGCCCCAGTCCAGCACCTTCTGGATCAGGTCGTGCTCCTCGACCAGCATCTCAGTTGCGGTCATGGCGGTCTTCCTTGCTCGCGCCTTTCTTCCGGTCGCCGGCGCGGACCATGATCAGCATCATCTTGAAGGCGGTCAGCGCCTTCAGGGCGTGCGGATGGCCGGCGGGCATGACGATCATCTCGCCGGCGACGACGCGGTGGGGAACGCCGGCGATGCGGATCTCTGCCTCGCCGTCGGTGACATGCACCAGGGCGTCGAACGGGGCTGTGTGCTCGCTCAGCGCCTGGTCCCGGTCGAAGGCGAACAGCGTGACCGTGCCGCCCTCCTTCTCGACCAATGTCTTGCTGACGATGGCCCCCTTCTGGTAGGCCACCGTCTCCTGGATGTTCATGACGTCGGGCATGGGTTGCCTCCTCTTATTTTTCGCCCTGCAGGCAGAGGCGGATGTCCTCGTCCACGCTG